>CAIOBP010000166.1 GCA_903856295.1 uncultured Rhodospirillales bacterium
CCCCCCCCCCCCCCTTCGGCGACCAAGGGGCCTTGCCCCTTGGAACCCCACTGGGGCCGCGGGCCCCAGACCCCGGTTTACCGGCATCTGGCGCGCCCGGTAGCCATCAGGGCGCGCATGCGCCGGATGGCGGCGTCGAGACCAGTGAAGATCGCCTCGCCGATCAGGAAGTGGCCGATGTTGAGTTCGCGGATGGTGGCGATCGCCGCGACATCCTCGACGGTGTCGAAGGCCAGCCCGTGGCCGGCATGGCACTCCAGGCCGATGGCGGCGGCATGGGCGGCGGCGGCCCGCAAACGCTCCAGCTGGCGCGCCCGCGCCGGTCCCGCTTCGACATCGCAATAACAGCCGGTGTGCAGCTCCACCACCGGCGCCCCCAGCGCCCGCGCGGCGTCGAGCTGGCGCGGGTCGGCCTCGATGAACAGCGACACCCGGATGCCGGCATCGGCCAGCGTCTTGACCGTGCGCGCGAGAGTGGCGCCGCCGCCGATGACATCCAGCCCGCCCTCGGTGGTGACCTCGCTGCGCTTCTCCGGCACGATGCAGGCGGCGTGGGGGCGATGGCGCAGGGCGATGGCGGTCATCTCGGCGGTCGCGGCCATTTCCAGGTTGAGCGGCAGCGCGATCTCATGGCGCAAGCGCTCGATATCGGCGTCGCCGATGTGACGCCGGTCCTCGCGCAAATGGGCGGTGATGCCGTCGGCTCCCGCCGCCGCCGCGATCCCGGCCGCCCGCAGCGGCTCAGGATGACGCCCTCCGCGCGCATTGCGGATGGTCGCCACATGATCGATATTGACGCCGAGGCGCAGCTTTTCGCTCATCCCTGAAACCACATGCCGACACCGGAAAATCCCGAAGAATTCCCCGGCATTATAGGTTATGTCCGGGCTTCGTACCAGCGCTTGGAGTCGTTGACGATCCGCACCACCGAGAGCATCACCGGCACCTCGATCAGCACCCCGACCACCGTGGCCAGCGCCGCGCCGGATTGCAGGCCGAACAGGCTGATCGCCGCCGCCACCGCCAGTTCGAAGAAGTTGCTGGCGCCGATCAGCGCCGATGGTCCGGCGACGCAGTGAGCCACCCCGAGCTGGCGATTGAGCAGGTAGGCCAGTCCGGCATTGGCATAAACCTGGATCAGAATCGGCACCGCCAGCAGTCCGATCACCAGCGGCTGGTCGATGATGCGCTCGCCCTGAAAACCGAACAGCAGCACCAGGGTGGTGAGCAGCGCCACCAGCGACAACGGCCCCAGCCGGACCAGCGCGCCTTCCAGCGCCTCGGGGCCGGCTTTCAGCAGCGCCCGCCGCCACACCTGGGCCAGGATCACCGGAACCAGGATATACAGCACCACCGACAGCACCAGCGTGTCCCAGGGCACGGTGATCGCCGACAGGCCAAGCAGCAAGCCGACCAGCGGCGCGAAGGCGAAGACCATGATGCTGTCGTTGAGCGCCACCTGACTGAGGGTGAAATGGGGCTCGCCCCGACACAAATTCGACCACACGAAGACCATGGCGGTACACGGTGCCGCCGCCAGCAGGATCAAGCCGGCAATATAGCTGTCGATCTGATCCGCCGGCAGCAGTGGCCTAAAAAGAATGCCGATGAACAGCCAGCCGAGCGCGGCCATGGAAAAGGGCTTGACCGCCCAGTTGATGAACAGAGTGACGCCGATCCCCCGCCAATGCTCCGACACGGTATGAAGCGCGCCGAAATCGATCTTGATCAGCATCGGAATGATCATCAGCCAGACCAGCGCCGCCACCGGCAGATTGACCTTGCTCACTTCCGCCGCCGCGATGACCCGAAACGCCCCCGGCGCCAAATGGCCAAGAGCGATGCCGGCAACAATGCACAACGCCACCCACACGGTCAGGTAGCGTTCGAAAAAGCCCATGGCGGGCGGGGCGGACTCGCTCATGGCGTCACCGGCGAGCCGTCTTCCTTGACGAACGGGGTGAGCTGGGGATTCTCCAGCAGCGACAGCACCTCCTCCGAGGGCCGGCACAGCTTGACCCCGAGCGGCGACACCACGATCGGCCGCTCGATCAGCGCCGGTTCGGCCAGCATGGCGTCGATCAACTGATCGTCGGTAAGGGCGGGATTGTCGAGACCGAGCGCGTCATAGGGCGTGCCCTTGCGCCGCAGCACGGCGCGCGGACCGACGCCCATCCGCGCCAGCAGTGACACCAACTCGTCCCGGCTCGGCGGCGCCTTCAGATACTCGATGACCACCGGTTCCTCGCCGCTGTTGCGAATCATGGCCAGGGTGTTGCGGGAGGTGCCGCATTTGGGATTGTGGTAAATGGTGATCGACATGCCGGGGTCACTCCTCGGTGATGGCTGACACGATGGTTGTTTGGAATGACGGGGTGGCGGCGCACAGCCGCTCAACCGGAATCGCCCTGACTTCGCACAGTTTCCCCCGGTCGGCGGCGATAATGTCGTCGTCACCGGAAACGCTCCGCACCAGAACCAGCATCGGTGCGGCGTAGGGGTTGGACGAGCGCTCGGCCAGCCGGTAATAGATCCAGCGCCCGGCCTTGCGCTGGGCGGCCAGCCCGGCCTGACGCAACAGGGAAAGATGCTTCGACACCGTCGCCGGCGCCAGGCCAAGCACGGTGGTAATCTGGCAGACGCACAACTCCCCGTCCTCCAGCAGCTTCAGAATGCGGGGGCGCGAGGGGTCGGCGATGGCGCGGCCGATGGTTTCGAACTGATCAAGCATGGCTGCACACTACGCCATTTCGCTATACGACGAAACAAGAAAGTCGAGCAATTCCCCTGCTGATTCTCCTTGAAAACTTTCCCAGACTCGGCTAGAGTGTCTACTATGAACATCGGAAATTACATCATGGCGCCTGCCGTCAGACAGGCCACTCCGCCGGCCCCGCCCCCTCAGGGCGTGACGAACACGGCGAATGCGGCCATTCTCGCGGCACAGAACGTCCCCCTCCAAGCCCGCACCCAGACTGCGGCGGCGCTCCAGGCCGCTGGCGGCTCCGATCAGACCCGAACCGGCTTTTCGCGCAAACAGACCAACGAGACGGTGGATTCCAACGCCAACGCGGTTACCTCCCGCAGCAATGGCGGTGGTGGTGGTGGCTCTTCTCATCGGGGTGGCAATCTGAACATCCGGGTCTGATCGTTCCGCCCCGGATTTGGTTGGTGGATTTGGTTGGTATCGATGTCGTGGCGGCGCTTCCCTCGGGAGGCGCCGGTTTTGTTTGTGGGCTTGGAGTGCTCAAGAGGCTTCGTTCCGCTCCGCCGCAATCTCGTCCAGCAGCCAAACCCGACAGTCAACGGAGGTCGTCCCGGTGCCGCAAGCGTCGGCGATGAAAGACGCTTCCAGGGCCGTCAACCGGTCTTCGAGCGCCGCGACCTCAGCCTCGGCCAGGACATCGCCGGGGGCTTCGAGCAGACGCTCCCAGGCGTCGGCGGCCTTCAGGGCGAGCCGGTGATAATCCCCGGAGGTCACGGCTCAAGCGCCCGCGCCAGCGCCTCGAACACCCGGTCGACATCGCTGTCGGCCATGGCGGGAAACAACGGCAGCGACAGTGTCCGGGCATAATAACGCTCGGTGCCGGGCAGCGCCGGCAGGCCATAGCGCCGGCGGTAATAGGGCTGCCAGGGCACCGGGATGTAGTGAACCTGACTGCCGACCCCCTCGGCGCGCAGCCGGTTAATCACGGTGTCGCGACTGAGCCCGAGGTGCTCGAACTCGATCAGCACGGCGTAGAGGTGCCAGGAGGCGGCCACGCCCGGCGTCCGGGCCAGCGGCCGAACCCGGGGCGCCAGCGCCGCCAACCGCTCGTCGTAGAGCGCGGCCAGCCGGCGGCGGCGGGCGGTGAAGCGCTTGAGCTTGGCCATCTGGCTCAGCCCGAGAGCGCATTGCAGATCGCAGGCCCGGTAGTTGAAGCCCAACTCCTGCATTTCGTAATACCAGGGATGGGCGCCGCCGTCGGGGGCGAAGGCCTGAGCGGTCTCGGTGAAGGCGTCGGCGGTACGAACCGTGCCGTGATTGCGCAGCGAGGCCATCCGCGCGGCCAGCGCGCCGTCGTTGGTGGTGATCGCCCCACCCTCACCCATGGCCACGGTCTTCACCGGATGAAACGAGAAAACCGTGAAGTCGCTCCAGCGGCCGTCGCCGACCGCGCCGGTCACGCCATCGCCGAAATCATAGCAGGTCCCGACGGCATGGCAGGAATCCTCGATCACCGCCCAGCCCTCGCGGCGGGCCAGCGCCGACAGCGCGGGCAGATCGCCGAATTGCCCGGCGAAATCCACCGGCAGCACCGCCTTGACCGCCCCCCCGGCCCGCGCCGCCGCCGCCCCGGCGGTTTCGGCGGTGATCAGGCCGGTGTTGGGATCGACATCGGCGAACACCACCTCGGCCCCGACATAACGGGCGCAATTGGCGGTGGCAAGGAAGGTGATCGCGGGACAGATCACCCGGTCACCCGGACCGATCCCGGCGGCCAGCGCCGCGAGATGCAGTGCCTGGGTGCCGTTGCCGCACACCACGGCGTGGCGCGCCCCGGTGGCCTCTTTCAGCGCCGCCTCGAACGCCGCCACCGCCGGCCCGCCGGTCAGCGCCTCGCCGCGCATCACCGCGGTCACGGCGGCAACGTCGTCGTCCTCGATCAGATGACGGCCATAGGGCAGAAAGGACGTTTCAAGAGACATTGGATGACACCGCCTCCCCGGCCGGCCGGAACGGCGACCATCGTACCGGCACCATAGCGAAGTTTGCGCCTGAATTCACGGTTCCGTGTCCTCGGAATCCGCATCCCCCTCCCCCTCGTCGAGACGGAACAACAGGCGCAGCACCCGGTCGCCCTCGGCCTGCTCAGCCCCGGCGGCGAGACGGCGCAGCATCTCGCTCGGCCGGTGCAGCAGGCGGTTGACCAGCCGGCGCGTCGCTTCCTCGGCGCCGTCATTGCCGCCGTTTCCAGCCAGCACCTGCCGCCGCACCGCCTCGAAATGGCCGCGCAACGCCGCGACCGCCGGAACCGCCGCCCGCTCGGCCCGCCCGCGCAGAAAATCCTCGACGGCGGTGCCGACAATCTTCCAAGCCGCCGCCGCCGCCGCCTCGCGGCCCGCCCGCCCCTGAAGCGCCACCTGTTCCAGGTCGGCGAGATCGTAGACGAAGGCGGCGTCGATCTCGCCGACCCCCGGCTCGACATCGGTGGGCAAAGCGGTGTCGATGACGAACACCGGCCGCCGTCTCCGGCGCCGGATCACGGCTTCCATGGTTCCGGCGTTCAGGACATGGCGCCCGAGCCCGAGCGCCGTCACCACGATATCCGCCCCGGCGAGGGCGTTTTCCAGCTCTTCGAACGGCGCGTGGTGACAACCGAGCCGTTTGGCCGCCGCTTCGGCGCGGCTGGAGACCGGCGTCATCACGGTCAGCCCGCCGAGCCCGACCGCGCGCAAGCCCTCGACCATCAGCAATCCCATGTCGCCCAGGCCGATCAACAGGCCCTGGCGCCGGCTCAGGTCGCCGTGAAGGTCGCGGGCGATGCCGAGAGCGGCGGCGGCGACCGAGGTTGGCCGCTCGGAAATCGCGGTCTCGGACCGGACGCGCTTGGCCACCGCGAAGGCCGCGCGCATCAGGGCATCGAGTTCCGCCCCGGCGAGTCCGGCCGCCACCGACTGCCGGTAAGCCGCCTTGACCTGCCCCGGCACCTGGGGTTCCCCGACCACCTGACTCTCGAGGGAGGCGGTGACCGCGAACACGTGACGCACCGCCTCCGGCCCGGTCAGGGTGAACAGCGGTGCCTCCGCGCCCCCCGGAGCCAAGCCGGCACGGCCGGCGAGCAAGGCCGCCGCCGCCGCGTCGCCCCGGTCCGGAGCGTAGCCGATGATCTCGGTGCGATCGCAGGTGGCCAGCCACACCGCCTGGGACACCCCGGCCGCGAACAGCCGCTCCAGCAACGCCGGCACCTCGGCGGGCTCGGTGAACAGCCGGTCGCGCACCGACGCGGTCCAGCTGCGATGATTGGTCCCGGTGACGAAATAGGACAAGGGAAGCCCCTGGCCATCGGAGACACCAGGGGCACCGCCCCTGGACTCCGCCAAAGGCCGACGGCCTTTGGAAACCAATACTATTTCTTTTTACGCGCCTCGGCGACCGCCTGCTTCATCGCCTTGAGATCGATCACCCCCGGAAACAGCCGGTCGCCGATGACGAAGGCCGGGGTGCCCCGAAGATTGAGGTCCTCGGCCAGCGCCATGTTGGCAGCGAGCGCGGACTCGACCGAGGAAGACTCCATGTCGGCCTTGAGACGGGCGGTGTCGAGCCCGACCGACTTCGCCACCCGCATCAGGCTTTCCTCGGTGAACTGGCCGCGCGCGGTCATCAACGCCTCGTGGAATTCCAGGAACTTGCCCTGAGCCTGCGAGGCCAGCGCCGCCTTGGCCGCGAGCGTCGACCCCGTGCCCAGCACGGGAAACTCCTTCAGGACCAACCGCACCTTGTCGTCGGCCTTCAGCAGCGCCTTGAGGTTGTCTTCCACCGACTTACAATAGGGGCAGGAATAATCGTAAAACTCGACCACCGAAACGTCGCCCTGGGGATTGCCGGCGACCGGCGTCTTCGGATCGTTGAGCAAAGCGGAGCGGTTCTTGGCCAGAGCCTTGTTCAGTTCATCCTTCTCGGCCAACTGCTGGCGCGTGCGCAGCTCGGTCATCGCCTCGACCAGCACCTCCGGATTCTTGACCAGATAATTGCGGACCAAATGCTCGATCTCGCTTTTCTGACTGGCGCTGAAGGTCGCGGTTTCGGCGAACCCCGAACCCGGCAGACAGCAAACGGCCGTAACAAACGCGAACACTGCAACGAAAAGGCGGATGCGGAACATCATCATCACTCCGGAGAAACTCAACGACATACTGGCCCCGCCGCCGAACGGGCGCAAGCCCGCCGAACCACGGGGGCGCGTTTTTGCCGGCATGGCAGGGGGGTCACGGCCTGCGCACCCGCAGATCGCGACCGCCGCGCCCCGGCGCGGGCGGGGCGAAACTGGGCTCAAGACGCGCGCCAACATGCTCCCGCCCATGATCGAGCCCCCGGCCACCGAGGGAGCGATGGGCCGGCTTGCGCCCGCTCCGCCACCACAACAGGCCGAAGCCGCCGAAAATGGCCAGGATCACACCGACCACCAGATTTCGCACCCAGACCGAGGTCGTGATCTGCACCGGCCCCTCGGTATCGCCGGTGTCCTTGACCGCGGCCGGCGTCTGGCCGGGCAGCATGCCGGTCGCCATCGCCGAGACCGCGCCGCTGGGCGCGGCATGGGGCGCCGACGCGCTGCCCGCCGAACTGATCACCGCCTCGCCGCCCGCCCCGCCGATCGCCTCGACCCGGGCCGAGGGCGCGGCGTGCGGCCGCGACGAAGCGCCATCGCGGGGCTGGGCATGGGAGGGCTGAGAAGCGTGGGAGGGGCCGGGCACGGCGAGTTGGCCCCCGCCCGACGGCGCGGGACGTCCGGCCAGCAGACTGGCGGTGGTCGCGGCGTCGAGTTCGCCCGTCACCGGCAGATTGGAGATGCGCTGATACGAGGAAAGCGCCGCCCGGGTCTTCTGGGACATCTCGCCATTGGGCTTGCCGACGTCGAACCCCTTGTCCTTCAGCACCTGCTGCGCCCACTGGAGATCGGCCGAGCCCTTGGCCGCCGCGCCCCCCGCCCCCAGCGCCAGAGACATCGCCAGCGCCAGAGACATCGCCAGCCCGATCACCCTCGTCACGTCCGGTCTCCCGTTCCGCTTCTCTCCACCTGCCCCGACCATAGTCCCGGCTCCCCCTCGGCACAACATCCGACCATCGGGACTCAGCCCTGCGTGCCTTCCTCCAGACGGGCGTAACGGCCCCGGAAATACAGCAGGGGCAGTCCCTCCGACCGCCAGTCGAGTTCCCGGACCCGGCCGACCACGATGGCGTGATCGCCGCCGTCATGAACCGCTTCCCGCGAACAGACCAGATGGGCGAGCCCGCCCGCCAAAACCGGCGTGCCGGCCTCGGTGATGTCCGCGGCAATATCCCGCCAGGGATGCTGCGCATCGGAGGTCGCGAACCGCGCCGAGTGATCGCGCTGGTTCTCGGCCAGAATGGTGACCGCGAACTCCCGGCAGGCGACGACCGCCTGATACTTCCGGGACGAGCGCGCAAGGCAGAACAGCACCAAAGGCGGCTCCAGCGACACCGAAGCCAGCGAATTGACGGTGATGCCGAACGGCTCCTCCCCCTCGGGACACACGGTGACCACGGCGATGCCGGTGGCGAAGCAGCCCAGGGCGCTGCGGAACGTTCTGGGATCGATGCTCATGGCTTCGCCTGTCGTTATTGGGTGTCGCGCGGGAGCGCGCGGGGAAAGGTCGTCATTATTTGTGTCATCCGCCAGTGATTTGTCGTAAAGAAGAGCCAACATCGGAGCGATGAACCGGTGTGCCGTCCCGCTTTCGTCCACTCCCGAGCCGTTGCCTTGCCATGCTCCCGATCGCCGGCCGCGCCGCCTTCCTCTATCAGATGTCAGGCCTTTATCACATGTCAGGCGCTCCCGTCCTCCCCGATGGTCGCGGCTGCCCGCTTCGGCGACCGTCCGTAAACCTGACCGGCAAGGCCGACGACGCGGTCGCGGCCCCGCCGCCGGCTTAAAACAGGAGACCCACCGTTGGCCAAGGGCGGCGGCGGCGATAAAGCGCCGATCATCATCAAGAAGAGGAAGCCCGCCCACGGCGGTGCTCACGGCGGCGCCTGGAAAGTGGCCTACGCCGACTTCGTGACCGCGATGATGGCGTTCTTCCTGCTGCTCTGGCTGCTCAACGTCGTCACCAGCGACCAGAAGCGCGGCATCTCCGACTATTTCGCGCCCTCCAGCGTGTCGCGCGAAAGCAGCGGCAGCGGCGGCGTGCTCGGCGGCCAGTCGCTGACCGTCAAGGGCGCGATGATGTCGCCCTCCTCGCCCCTTGAGGCCGATGTGCCCGGCGCCGGCCCGCCCGGCTTCGCCAGCGAGGAAGGCGAAAACGCCGAGAATGCCGGCGACGATAGCGGTAAGCATGATGACAAGAGCACCAAGAGCAAGTCGGCATCCGACACCGACATGAACAAGAAGCCCGGGGAAACCGACAAGCAATATGGCGAGCGCCTCAGTCAAGCCGCTGAAAAACTCGGAATTCCCGGCAAGGCCCTCTCGGAGCGGATCGAGGATTTTCTGCGCCGGCTTTACGAATCCTCCCCCAGCTACCTGCGCCAGCGCAACGACGAAAACCGCCTCCAGTACCAGAAGCGCATGGATCAGGCCGCCCACGATCTCAACCTGCCCGGCCAGAAGCCCGGCGAGTCGCTGGCGGACTTCTCCAAGCGCGTGCTCGACGCCGTTGAGACGATTCAGAAGTCCCAGGAGGAAGGCAAACAGTTCCAGCAGACCGCCGCCGACATCCGCCAGGCCATCCAGGCCATTCCCGAACTCCAGGAACTGGCGAAAAATCTGGTGATCGACACCACCCCGGACGGGCTGCGCATCCAGATCATCGACCAGGAACAGACCGCGATGTTCGCCCCCGGCGGCGCCGCCATGTCGCCCCAGGCCAAGGAGTTGATGGGCATGCTGGCCAAGGCGATCGGCCGGTTGCCCAACAAGCTGTCGGTCAGCGGCCACACCGACGCCTCGCCCTTCAACCGTGGCGGCCGCGACAACTGGGATCTGTCCTCGGAGCGCGCCAACGCCAGCCGCCGCGCCCTGGTCGCCGCCGGCATCGATGAATCGCGGATCACCAACGTCGTCGGCCGGGCCGACAAAGAGCTGTTGATCCCCAATGATCCCAAATCGCCAAAGAACCGGCGCATCGGTATCGTGCTGCTGCGCGAGGTCGCGCCGCCCTCCTCGGCCGCCGGTGCCCCCCAGGCTCCCGCCGCCGCCGCGACGCCCCGCTGAGGCGCCTATCAGCATTTTATCACTTATTCGGATCATCAGACACTTGCACGGCTTTCATAAACACACTCTAATGGACGCGCTTGCGGAAGCCTCCGCAGGGCGTCGCTCAAGAGGGTGCGTCAGTGACTGGACCAGACTCCCGCCCCGCCGGGCTCATGTCCCGGTATGACCAGGGTGGATTTTACGACGAGTTGTTCGGCGGCAATGGCAACACCGCCCCTCATGCCGCACTGATCCGCGAAAGGCTGGCGGCGCTCGATTTCGCCGACATCCACCGACGCTCCGAAGACGCGGCGCGCGAACTCTATAATCTCGGCATCACCTTCCTGATCTACTCCGAACAGGAAGCCGAGGACCGCATTCTGCCCTTCGACGTCATTCCGCGCGTGCTCTCGGCGGCCGAGTGGAGACGCATCGAGGCCGGCGTCGTCCAGCGCGTCACCGCGCTCAACCTGTTTCTGCGCGACATCTACCATGATCGCAAGATCATCAAGGACGGCGTGATTCCCGAGGATCTGGTGCTCGGCAATTCCAATTACCGGCCGCAGATGATCGGGCTGAAGGTGCCGTTCGACACCTATATCCACATTCTCGGCGTCGACCTGGTGCGCGACGGCGAGGGCGTGTTCCGGGTGCTGGAGGATAACGGCCGGGTGCCCTCGGGGGTGTCCTACGTGGTGGAAAACCGCCACATGATGCAGCGGGTCTTCCCCGACCTGATGCAGAATCTCGGCATCCGCCCGGTGGACAATTACGGCTCCAAGCTGCTCCAGGCGGTCTCGGAGATCGCGCCGTCCAACCTCAAAGACCCCCGGGTGGTGCTGCTGTCGCCGGGGTCCTACAACTCGGCCTATTTCGAGCACATCTTCCTCGCCCGCGAGATGGGCGTGCCGCTGGTCGAGGGCTCCGATCTGGTGGTGATCGACGACCGGGTCTACATGAAGACCACCAACGGTCTGGCCCAGGTCGACTCGATCTACCGCCGCATCGGCGACGACTTCCTCGATCCCCGCGCCTTCAATTCCGACAGCCTGCTCGGGGTGCCCGGCATTCTCGAAGCCTACCGCAAGGGCAATGTCGCACTGGCCAACGCCATCGGCACCGGCGTGGCCGACGACAAGGCGGTCTATTGCTACGTGCCCCGGATGATCAAGTACTACCTTGGCGAAGAGGCGCTGCTGCCCAACGTTCAGACCAACATCTGCCGCGAGGCCGAGGGGCTGCAATACACCCTCGATCATCTGGCCGAGTTGGTGGTCAAACCGGTGGGCGAAGCCGGCGGCTACGGCATCACCCTGGGGCCGCTGGCCACCAAGGCCGAGTTGGAAGATTGCCGGACCAAGCTGCTCGCCGACCCGTCCAACTATATCAGCCAGCCGATGGTGCCGCTGTCGGTTTGCCCGACTCTCGCCGAGTCGGCGGTCGAGCCCCGCCACGTCGACCTCCGGCCCTTCGTGGTCACCGGCCGCAACACCTGGGTGTTGCCGGGCGGCCTGACCCGCGTGGCCATGCGCCGGGGCACATTCATCGTCAATTCGTCGCAGGGCGGCGGCTCGAAGGATACCTGGGTTCTGGAGGATGACGCGCCGTGAACAATCTGCTTGCCCGCTACGCCGAAAACATCTTCTGGATGGCGCGCTACATGGAACGCGCCGAAAATCTGGCGCGCATCCTCGACGTCCATGAAACTTTCAGCCGCGACGTCCACGGCTTCAAGAACTGGCACACCATCGTCCGGCTCAATGGCGACGACAAGGCCTTCTACGGCCGTTACCAGACCGCCACCGCCGAGAGCGTGGTCCGATTCTACGTCCTCGACAGCCAGAATCCGACCTCGATCATCTTCGCGGTGCGCGCCGCCCGCGAAAACGCCCGCGTGCTCCGGCCCTGGATCAGCACCGAGATGTGGGCGCAGATCAATGTCTTCCACAACACCATGCAGACACTGACCAGCGCCGACGTCTCCCTGCCCAACATTTCCCGTGTCTGCGGTAAAATCAAGGAAGCCTGCCAGAACCACACCGGCATCACCGAAGGCACGTTCTACCGGGATGAGGGCTGGTATTTCTACCTTCTCGGCAAGTTCATCGAGCGTGCCGACCAGGCAACCCGCCTGCTCGACATTGGATTCAACACGCTTACCGGCTCGACCGAGGGCAGCAATGCTTCTCAGGACTTCGTGCAGTCCCATGCGCTGCTGCGCTCGGTCGCGGGATACCATGCCTTTCGCCGGGTTTATCCGCGCGGCATGACACCGGCGGCGATCGCCGGTTTCATTCTCTACAATGAAAGCTTTCCGCGCTCGGTGGTGCTGTGCGTGCGCGAAATCAACGCGGTCTTGACGCGCCTGAAGTCGCGGTACAAACTTCGGGGCGGTAACGCGGCGATGGAGCGCATCGACGAGATCATGGCGGCCCTGAACTCCCGGACGATCGAGCAGGTGATCGAAGACGGTCTGCACGACTATCTTGATCTCCTTCAGGTCCGTTTGTCGGCTGTGACCTCGGAACTTTCGCGCTCCTTCTTCGGGTATCAGCCGCCGGAGGTGTCACAGCAACAGGAGGCGTGATGTCGGTCATCCCGCCACGTCAAAGGCCGCTACAGCAGTTTTTCCGCTCCGGACCGATGCCCTGCCCCTATCTGCCGGGCCGGGTGGAGCGCAAGCTGTTCACGCGGCTGATCCCTCCTTTTGCTTCCGAGGTCAACTCGACGCTGTCGCGCGCCGGCTTTCGTCGCAGCCACGATATCGTCTACCGGCCGGTCTGCCCGACCTGCTCGGCCTGCGTGCCGGTGCGGATTCCCGTGGCCGACTTCGTGCCCGAACGCTCGATGCGCCGGGTGCTGCGCCGCAACGCCGATCTCACCATGACCGAAGTCGCGGCGCAGGCCACCGGCGAGCAGTTCCGGCTTTTCACCGGCTATCAGCGGACGCGCCACGGCGACAGCGACATGGCGCGCATGACCGTGGCCGATTTCGCCTCGATGATCGACGAGGGCCGCTCCGATACCTGCGTCTTCGAAGTCCGCGACCTTGAGGACCGCTTGGTCGGCTGCATCCTCACCGACCGGCTGGCCGACGGCTACTCGGCGGTCTACAGCTTTTACGATGCGGCCCAGCAGCGGCGCAGCCTGGGCAGCTTCCTGATTCTCAAGCTGATCGAACACTGCATGCTCGCCGAGCAGCCTTACGTCTATCTCGGCTACTGGATCGAAGGCAGCCGCAAGATGACCTACAAGACGCGCTTCCGGCCGCTGGAAGCCCTTGGCCGCGACGGCTGGCAACGGCTGCCACCACCAACGGAACCTACCTGAACGCCCCACCCTGCTCCGACGCATAATCGGAAAAGCCGCGGGGCGGCCGGCCGGTGATCTCCTGAACCGTCGGCGTCAGCCCGGCGAGTTTGCCGTCGCGCATCAGGCGGTACCATTCGGCGACGGCATCGACCACCGCCACCGGCAAGCCAAACCCGAACATGGCATCGCGCGCCGCATCGACACTGACCTCGACGCAGCGAATCTCCCGTCCCGCCGCCCTGGAAAACCGCGAGGCCACCTCGTGGCTGCTCAGCGCCTCGGGACCGGTCAAGGTATAGACGCGATTTTCATGACCGGGCTCGATCAGGACGCGCGCCGCCACCGCGGCGATGTCCCCGACGTCGACGTAACTGACCCGGCCTTCCCCGACCGGATCGTGAAACAGGCCGAGCACCCGCATTGAAGAGAGGTGATGATTGATGAAATTCTGCATGAACGCGTTCGGCCGCAGGTGAGTCCAGATCAACCCCGACTCCTCGACCACCCGTTCGGCGGCCCGATGCCAGCTTCCCAGTTGCAGGCTGTCGGCTTGGTCCGCTCCCAGCCCCGAAAGCTTGACGAAGCGTTTGGCTGTTTGTGCATACTAGCTTCTGTAAATTAATTGCTTGCTGATACTGCGCAGCCGGGCCTCCCGGAGTGATGAGGACGCGTAAGCG
>CAIOBP010000167.1 GCA_903856295.1 uncultured Rhodospirillales bacterium
CCCGGTTTCCAAAGGCCGCCGGCCTTTGGCGGGGTCCAGGGGCAGAGCCCCTGGTGTCTCCGACGGCCAAGGGGCCTCGCCCCTGGACCCCACTGGGGCCGGCGGCCCCATATCCCAAGACTTTATGCACACTGATTACTCTGTGACATGGTGCCACGCCCCGGCCAGCGGTGCGGTCGTGCTAAGTGTTGCGTGGACCAAGCGTGATCAGGCGGGCGATGCAAAGCGGCAAGCGGTGGATTTCGGCGGACTGGTGGCTGGCGTTGTCGGCACGAACCATCGTGGCGATCGGCAGCGCGATTCTGCTGCTGGTGCTGATCGCCACCCTGACTTTCAACGTCGGTCCGGTCTTGCTGCTGGGGATGGCACTGGCGGGCGTCGGTCTGGTGATCCTCAATCTGACCACCCAGCATCGGGGGTCCGGTTCCGAGCCGTGAGCACGTCCCCTTGACCGGGCGGAGAACGAAATGCCTTTGATGCTGTGGACCGAAGAGCTGAGCGTCGGCATCGAAGAGTTCGACGCCGATCACCGGCAGCTCTTCGCAATGGTCAACGGCCTGTTCAACGCCTTCGAGGTCGGTACCGGAGCGGAATTACTGGGAGCGCTGTTCGACGCGCTGATCGACTACACCCGCGATCATTTCGCCCGTGAAGAGGCGCGAATGGCGGCCTGCCATTATCCCGGGCTGTCGACCCACCGCGCCGAGCATCTGCAATTGGCCGAGCGCGTCCACGAACTGCGGCGGCATTTTCTCGCCGGTTCGGTCGAGCAGGTGAACCGGGACTTGCTGGTGCTGTTCAAAACCTGGCTGACCTCGCACATTCGCGTCACCGACCATGGCTACAAGCCGTATGTCATCGACCGGCCGGCCGCGGGCCACCAATGCGCCATCACACTCCGGGACCATACAACTCGCTAGCCACGGTCGAGAGGCAGCAGATCGAAGGCCACGGCGATCCGCCGGCCGGCACTGCGGAAACGCCGGACCCCGTGCCAGAGATAGGATGGAAACAGCACCAACCGCCCCACCACCGGCGGCACCCGGCGTACCGGCGGCGTCGACTCGAAGGACAGTTCGGACCAGGGCTGACCGCCAAATTCGATGCAACCGGGATCATCCTCGCCCCCGGACGGGGACAGTTCGGGAACCTCGACATAATAGGCGCCACTCAGCCAGCCCTCGGGGTGGATGTGCGTGACGTGGTACCCCTGATCCTCCAGCACCACCGACCAAGCGCGCAAGCCATAACGGCAGGGCTTGCCGGCCAGAAACGGATGCTCGGAATCGTCGGGCAGCGACTCGAGATAGGCCGCGATCCGCGCTTCGATGCTCCGGCGCAGCGTCTGGATCGTGGCCGCCGGCTCGGTGAACAAATCGTTGCCGGTCTGGGTGCCGCCCCGGATGCTCTGATAGGCCGGCTGCCAACGCCGCGACGGCAGAGCGAGCAGATCGGTGGCCAGCCGGGCGTTGAAGGCGGCGATGTCGTTGATATCCAGCGGAAAACAAGGCTCGGTGATCTGAACCCAGCGTCCGGGATCGCTGATCTCGCGCGCGTCCTCCTCCCGGCCGGTCAGGTGCAGGCCGAGCGCCCGGTAGGCAATCGCCTCCTGATCGAACGCGTCGACCAGCAGCGCCCGCTCGCAGGCCGCGAGCGCCGCCTCGCCCTCGCCCCGGCGCAACAGCGCCCCGGCCAGCGCCCGTTGCAAGGGCGGATGCGACGGACGCAATTCCGCGGCGCGGGCCAGTTCGGCGATGCCATCCTCGACTCCGCCCCCGGCGACCAGCGCGTCGCCCAAGCGCCGGCGAATCTCGGCCTCGCCATCGGCCGCGGTTTCGGCGTCGCCGCCACCGAATTCGAGCGCGGCGCGGAAGCTGGCCACGGCTCCGGCCAGATCGCCCGCCCGGTACAGCGCCTCGCCGAGCAGCAGGTGAGCGCGGCAATCCTCAGGCAGGGCGGCGACGGTGGCCCGCGCGGAGTCGAGAATCTCGTCCCCGCGTCCGAGATCGCGCAGGCATTCCGCCAGATTGTCGTGGGCCGCCGATGCCAGCGGATCGATACTGAGCGCAGCGTAATAAGCGTCGATGGCGGTTTCCGGCTTGCCCAACCGCCGAAGCAGCGTGCCGAGGGTGATCCAGGACTCGGCGCAATCCGAGTCGATTTCCAGCGCCTCGCGAATCGCCTGGGCGGCGGCCTCGATGTCGCCGAGATCCATCAGCGCCGAGCCGAGATTGTTGAGCGCCGAGGCGAACCCCGGGCGAACCGCCAGAGCCTGCCGGTACGCGGCGACCGCCCCGGCCAGATCACCGCCGCCGAACAGCACGACACCGAGATTGTTGTGCGCGTCGGCGTGGCCGGGTTCCAGCTCGAGAGCGCGGCGATAGGCTCTGGCCGCCCGGTCGCAATGACCGGCCAGATGCAGGGCCAACCCCAGTTCGTAATGAATCAGCGCCTGCTCGTCCAACCCGGTGGCGGCATCGCTGAGCAGGGAAACCGCGCGCTCGTAATGACCGAGATAGCGCTCGCACAGTCCGAGATTGAACAGCGTCCGGGGTTCGTCGGGCTCCTGGGCGAGAGCGGCGCGGAAGGCCGCGGCGGCTTCGGCGACTCGCCCCAGCCCCAGCAGCACCGCGCCCCAGCGGCCCAACAGCGCCGGGTCGTCGGGCGACAGCAACAGGGCGGCCTCGAACAGCCGGAGCGCGCCCTCGGCATCGCCTTCCTGATAATGGAGCACGCCAAGGAGATGCAACGCCTCGGCGTTCCCGCCCTCCTCAGCCAGCACGCCGGCATAAAACCGGCGCGCCGTCACCAAATCGCCCGCGCGATGGGCAGCCAGCGCGGCGTCCAACAGAGCGGGCGACTCGGAGAGATCGGCGTCCATGACGGACCGGAGGTCAGCCCAGGGAGATCGTCACCGCTTCCCGGCCCTTGGCAGTCTCGACCACCTTCATGGTGACGCGCTGACCTTCGGGCAGGCTGGTGAGCCCGGCCGCGCCCAGCACCGAGACATGGACGAACACGTCCTTGCCGCCGGTTTCACTGGCGACGAAGCCGAAACCCTTCTCGCTGTTGAACCATTTGACGGTTCCGGAGACCGACACCGCCGTCGACAGATCCGGAGCCTGACGCGCCCCGGGCCGCGGCGGCCCGGACCGCGGCGGTCCACCACGGGGCGCGGAGGCCGGCGCGGCCGAGGCCGTGCTTTCGTCCACTTCCATCACCCGGGTGATCTGCGGCCCCTTGGCGCCCTGGCCAACGGTGACGCTGAGCTTGGTTCCCGGCGCCACCGAGTCGAACCCGGCCGCCTGCAAGGCGCCGACGTGAAGGAAGGCATCGCCCGAGCCGTCTTCCAGCTCCGCGAAACCGAACCCCTTCTCGCCATTGAACCACTTGACGATCGCTCCCACCGCCGGGCCTTCCGCAGCCGCGGGACCGCGGGAGAAAGACGGCGCCGGACGCGGCGGTGGCCGCGTTCCGCCGCCACCTCTGCTTTCCTGAACGAACGGCATATCATCATCAAACCCGCGTCGCCTCGGGCCGCGGAAACCCTTATCCTTGCGCATCATGCCTTTTTTTCTCCGTCGCCGGCGGGCGACTCGGTGTTCGCTGCCGTTCGTTGTCTTTGGTTCATACCCCCGCGCCCAGACGTTTCCAAGCGGAAAGGCTCCGCCAGCGCAGACTCGGGAGGATGACCTTACCACATTCCGCTGCCTCTACGAGGGTCTTGTTGCCCCGAAGCGACACCGAATTCTTCGACCCCTCTTGATCGGCGGGCAGGAACGGGCTCTACTGGGGGCAGAAGGCGGCATCGGGATGACGAAATGTCGCGGCCGGCACATCCGGCGATTGCCGGCGAACCGGACGTTCGGGAGAAGACGACATGAAGACTTTAGCTTTGGTGGCACACCCACGGATTTCGGATTCGCGCCTGCACCGGTCCTGGGCGAATGCGCTTGAAAACACCAACACGGTGACGGTCCGCAAGCTCTATCATCTCTATCCCTATTGGAAGATCGATGGCACGGCCGAACAGGCGCTCCTCCAGAACCATGACAGGATCATCCTCCAGTTTCCCTTCTACCTTTATGGATGCCCGCCATTACTGAAAATGTGGCTCGACGAAACCCTGACCTTCCGTTGGGCCTATGGTCCGAGCGGTGAGGCGCTCAAGGGCAAGCAATTACTGCTCGCGGTCTCGACCGGCGGCCCGGCCGATTCGTTCCAGGCCGGCGGCTACCACAACTTCACCGTCGAGGAGTTGCTGACCCCCTTCCACCAGATCGCCAATCTGGTCGGCGCCTCCTACCTCAAGCCCTACGTTTTTCACCGTGCCCGCACCGTCACTGATCAGGAGATCGCGGAGTCGGCCACCAGCTTCGTCCGCTACGCCCTCGATCCGAACGTGCCGGTGCAACCGGTCCGTGGCCCCGGCCGGCGCTGACCCCACGCCCGGCGCGCTCACCCCCAGATCGGCTTGCCGCTTCCGGGCAGGCCGAGACTCGACCATTTGCGGCTGACCTCCTCGACCACGGCCTCGGTCATGCGAATCTTCTGGCCCCAGTCGCGATGGGTTTCCGGCGGCCATTTGTTGGTGGCGTCGAAGCCGACCTTGCCGCCCAGCCCCGACTCCGGACTGGCGAAATCCAGGTAGTCGATCGGCGTGCGCTCGATCATGGTCAGGTCGCGCACCGGGTCCATGCGAGTCGACACCGCCCACATGACATCCTTCCAATCGCGGCAGTTGATATCATCATCAACCACAATCACCCATTTGGTGTACATGAACTGACGCAGGAACGACCACACCCCCATCATTACCCGTTTCGCGTGCCCCGGATAGGCCTTGCGAATCGAGACCACGGCGATGCGATACGAGCAGCCCTCGGGCGGCAGCCAGAAATCGACGATCTCGGGAAATTGCTGGATCAGCAGCGGGATGAACACCTCGTTGAGCGCCTCGCCAAGCACGCTCGGCTCATCGGGCGGACGACCGGTGAAGGTCGACAGGTAAATCGGCTTGCGCCGCATGGTGATCGCCGAAATCTTGAATACCGGAAACGGTTCCACCGAGTTGTAATAGCCGGTGTGGTCGCCATAGGGCCCCTCGGGCGCGGTCTCGTCGATGACGTGACCTTCGAGCACGATCTCGGCCTGGGCCGGAACCTTGAGCGGCACGGTCTGGCACTCGACGATATCGACCTTGCGTCCGCGCAGCAGGCCGGCGAACTGGTATTCCGAAAGCGTGTCGGGCACCGGCGTCACCGCCGCCAGAATCGTGCCCGGATCCGCCCCCAGCACCACCGCCACCGGGAACGGCTCGGTGTGACCCGCCGCCCGCCAGCGCCGGTAATGCTGGGCGCCGCCGCGATGGGCCAGCCAGCGCATGATGCAACGGTCGCGTCCCAGCACCTGCATGCGGTAGATGCCGAGATTGAAGCCGTCCTCCCGCCCCTCCCCCGGCCCGTGGGTGACCACCAGCGGCCAGGTGATCAGGGGCGCCGGTTCGCCCGGCCAGCAACTCTGCACCGGCAACCGGCCCAGGTCGACCTCGTCGCCGCGCCACACCACCTCCTGGCAGGGCGCGGAACCGACGGTGCGCGGCTTCATGGCCAGCACGGTTTTCAGCAAGGGCGCCATCTCCAGCGCCTCGCGAAAACCACCGGGCGGTTGGGGCTGGCGCAGGAAGGCCAGCGTCTCGCCGACCTCGCGCAACTGGTGGGGTTCGCGGTCCATGCCCCAGGCGACGCGCTCGACGGTGCCGAACAGATTGACCAGCACCGGCATTTCCGACGGTTTGCCATCGGCGCGGGTGACGGCTTCAAACAGCACCGCCGGCCCGCCCTCGGCGAGCAGACGGGTCTGAATCTCGGTGAGTTCGAGCACGCTGGACACCGGGGTCTTGACCCGCACCAACCGTCCGGCCGTCTCCAGCCGCTCGATGAAATCCCTGAGTGACGTGTACGGCATGCCCGCAGGTTCTCCAAATAGCTGGTTTGGCCTTCGGCGACCCAGGGGCCTCGCCCCTTGGCACCCCACTGGGGCCGGCGGCCCCTGGCCCCAAGCCTCATTGACCCAGGCCTCATTGACTACGTGTCGGAGGGGGAATCAAGTGGGAAAGACACCGATTGAACTTCCCTGCAACCACAGCTATCTTAGCGGGATATGCTAGGCAGTATTCTCAAGGAGACCAGTATGCTTCGTTGGAAACAGATGTGCGCGATCCTGGCGCTGGGGACCGTGGTGGCCACGCTGCCCGGCGAGGCTTCGGCTCAGCAGGCCCCGGCCGGCGCCCAGGCGGCCGCCCCGGCCAAACCCGCGGTGGTCCGGGCCAGAGACCTGATGACGCCGCAGGAGCGGCAGGCCTACCGCCAGTCGATGCGCGCCGCGCGCAACGATCCCGCCCGCCGGGAGCAGTTGCGCACCCAGATGCGGGAAACCCTGCGCCAGCGCGCCGCCGCCAAGGGCGCCGTGCTCAAGGAGCCGGGCATGACCCGTCCGGGCATGATGGGCAAGGAAGGCGCCGCTCCCGAGAAGCGGCCGGCTCAGCCGCCCCGCGCCCCGTAACCCACGGCGCCGGAGATCACGGCAGGGGAATGGCGGCAGCGTTCCCCTGCTGGCCGGCGGGGCCGGACAGCCAGGATAAGTTGCCATTGATCGGAGCCGGAAACGGCGTCGGTGTGGGATGGTGCGCCGTGAGGCTGTCGAGCAGAGCGGTCAAGCCCATCGCCACCACCGGAGCCATCGCCTGACCGACATAGCAGGCGCTGGAAAACACGAAGGCCACCGCCGCCGACGCCTCGAGCACCGTGCGCGGCGTTATCGCGACTTGCAGACCGGCCCGCAGCGCCGCCGGCCCGCCCATCATCCCGATCATACCGGCGCCCACCCCCGCCGAAGCCACGGCACAGCCGATGCCGCCGATTTCGCTCTCGGTGAAAGGCGACGCCAGCGTGTCGAAAACCGGCGGCATGCGCGGCGCCTGCGCCAGCACCGGCCCGGCGGTCCCCACCGTCAAAGTGGCGGCCAGGATGAAAGACGCAACGGAACGGGCGGACATCATGACAACCCCCCAAAGCCAGGGTGAACGGATGACGGTGCCGATGTCAGGGGCTGCCGCCCCCGAACCCCCATCCCAGCCGTATCAGCGGCACCACTGGAGATGGGGGGACAGAAAAAAACACGGGGTCAAGGGGCCTTTCGGCCCCTTGCGAGGGGTGCAGGGGAGCAG
>CAIOBP010000168.1 GCA_903856295.1 uncultured Rhodospirillales bacterium
AAACTCCATCCGCGACAAAGGAGCCAAGCCCGTTATTCCCGGCCGGAAATCACGCAAGCGAAAGGTGCGCTTCGATAAAAAACGCTATAAATTCAGATGGATGATCGAGGCCGTGTTCTGTCGCCTCAAGGATTTTCGCCGTGTCGCCACCCGATACGACAAGCTCTCCAGAAACTATCTGTCATCCATAACTATCGCAACCATCGTAGCGTACTGGGTCTGATTGAGTCTGGAGCCTAAGGCGCTGAAATCGGCCGGTGTTTTTCACAACCGTTTTCGCAGCCCACAAACCAGCCCACAAATTAAACGCAGATTGGCGTGGACAGCAGCGGACAATGCGCCGTGGCTGCGACGCCCTGCCGCACCCGTCCGATATTCATCCTCGCCATGCTCGGCTTGTGGTGCGGATTATTTTCGGGCGTTCCCATGATAGCGGCGTGCAGGCATTAAAAACCCCGCCGAGCACGGGGCCGGGCGGGGCTGGTGGTGATCGCGGTCGAGCGGTCGATCAGGCCGTGTCGGATATAGCTTCCTTTTCCGGGACCGCCACGGCGGGGCCTTCGGGTGGGAAGCGTGTTCCGGCGGCGACCTCGCGGGCAATCGCCTGTTCGACGGTCTCGCCGTGGCGCACGATCACATATCCCTGATACGGCGAGGCGGTTTTAAGTTCGAGGCGCGCAAGGCGGCGGGGTAAATGGTAGGCCAATTTCATTCTCCATGGTTGGGGTGGTCACAGTTCGGCTTTTCGGTCTTCGAGTGCTCGTAGTCGGGTTTCGATCTCGGTGGTTTCGATGGCGCGGCGCTTGGTCTCCAACACAGCCGCGACGGTTGCCGCTTCGTCGGGGGTGATCGATCCGGCAGCCATCGCCGCGACGGTGACGCCAACGGCGGCCAGCACATCGGCGGCGGTTTCGACCTTCGGCAATTCCAGGGTAACGGGGCGGCCTTTCCGAACGGGCGCGATCCGGTCGAGCACCAGTCGAGCGGCGATCATGTCGCCCCCTTTCGCGGCATCAAGGACGGCCAGGACCACAGCTTCGGTGTCGGCCTCCATCAGCCTCTCGGCGAGGACTGTGACGCGATGGCGGGCGCCTCGGGGCTTGCCGGGGTTGCCTTGGGCAAAGGGCCTGCCCCGCGTTTTCGGCGCGGATTTACGCGGCGTGGTCATCGGCCTTCCCCCTGGCGCATCCGGCGCCGGCCGGCGGTCAACAATTCTTCCGCCAACGCCAGCGCCCGGCCCGGCAAGATCGGCGTCTCGATCCGTTCGCCGTCTGCGGCATAGGCCGTGAGGATGATCGGCGCGCCGGGGGTGTCGATCACCACCACGCGGCGGCCGGTCGCCGTGCTGATCTCGGTGGCTCCCATGGCCTCGACGGCGGCAAGGGCGCCTTGTGCTTCGGCCAACATAGCGACGAACCCGCCTTCAAGGGGTCGGTCGGTCGGCGTCGTGGCCAGCAGCTTGACGAGTTCGGCGCGGTCGGTTTCAAGGCGGGCGCGAAGATCGGCGGTCATTGCATCGCCTCGGGCGTGGGGTGCGTCGGGATCGGCGGCGGCGGGCTGGTGCGGGCGGCATCCCGAAGGCGCTGGAACTGGACGGCATCGCACAGCCGCTCAAACCGAAGGATCACGCTCGCCCCGCCGTCGAGATAGCCGGCAAGACGCGGATCGTTGAAGGTCGCGGCGACGTTGCCGGCCGGGACGGGCACCACCACGGCCACCCGGCCGGGCGCCATCGCCTGCCCAACGGTTAAGCCTTCGTTGCTCAGCACCACCGTTGCAGCCGACGCGAAGGCGGGGCCGGTGGGGTTCGGCTGACCGCGCCGACTGGCGGGAGGCCTGGGCGCTGTTCCCCGGCGAGGTCGCCTATGTCTGGCATGCCGCCATTCACGCCCGCACCGTCGCTGAAAGTCTCGAGGTTTGCGGCTTCGTCGTCCGCAGCCAAATCATCTGGTCGAAGCCCCGTTTCGTGCTCGGGCGGGGAGATTATCATTGGCAGCACGAGCCCTGCCTCTACGCCGTGCGCAAGGGCGGTACCGGCCATTGGCAAGGGGCGCGCGATCAGGCAACGGTGTGGCCTATCGCCAGCGGCGAGGATGACGGGGCGACTGTCCACGGTACCCAGAAGCCGGTCGCCTGCATGCGCCGGCCGATCGAGAACAATTCCGCCGAGGGGGATGCGGTCTATGAGATGCCGTAATGGGCCTGTGCTCCGGCGATAGCCGAGCCGGGTGGCTGTCCCGCAGAATGATGTCGGTTCAACGGGGTCCGGCGAACCGGCCCCAAGCATCATCAGGGGACAGCCATGGAGTACTATGCAGGAATCGACGTGTCTCTGGAACAGAGCAGCGTGTGTGTGGTTGAGAACAACGGCAAGATCGTGCGGGAGGCGAAGGTGGCGAGCGATCCAGAGACGTTGTCGGCGTTCTTCCGCGACCTCGGCCTGCCGCTGGCGCGGATCGGCCTGGAGGCTGGCCCCATGTCGCAGTGGCTGCATGCCGGCTTGGTCGAGGCCGGCTTCGTGGTCGTCTTGCTGGAAACCCGGCATGTCAAAGCGGCACTGTCGGCGATGACGGTCAAGACCGACCGCAAGGATGCGCGCGGCATCGCGCAGTTGCTGCGCATGGGCTGGTATCGTCCAGTCCATTGCAAGTCGCCGCCGTCGCAGGATGTGCGGACGCTGCTCGCAGGACGCAAGTTGTTGCTTTGCAAGGCAATCGACATTGAGTTGGGCATCCGGGGGCTGCTGCGTGGCTTCGGGTTGAAGGTGGGGACAGTCAACCGGCAAGTTTGCAGCCCGAGTGCGCGAACTTGCCGCCGGGCAGGCGATGGTGGAACAGGTGACCGAGGCGATGCTGCGGGCGCGGGAGGTGCTGCGGACCGAGATCAACACCCTGCACCGGCAGGTGTTGGCGATCGTGCGCGCCGACGAGGTCTGCCGCCGGTTGATGACGGTGCCCGGCGTCGGCGCTCTGACGGCGCTGACCTTCAAGTCGGCGGTCGACGACCCCGCCCAGTTCGCCTCATCCAAGGCGGTGGGCGCGCACTTCGGCCTGACGCCGAAAAAATACCAGTCGGGCGAAACCGACGTCACCGGCGCCATCAGCAAGGTCGGCGACGCCATGGCGCGCAGCGCCCTCTACGAGGCGGCGCAGGTCATGCTGACCAGGGTGATGCGCTTCTCCACGCTGAAGCGCTGGGCTTTGCAGGTCGCTCAGCGCCGGGGCATGAAACGCGCTAAAGTCGCATTGGCTCGCAAGCTGGCAACCGTGCTGCATCGCATGTGGGTGGGCGGAGCCGAGTTCCGCTTTGGCAAGGAGGACGCGGCTACCGCATAACAACGAACAGAGTTTCCAGGCAGGGCTCAGGCGCCCCGCCCTCCGAGGTCCCGTCGCCGGGACGCGGAATCCGATGAAGCCGAGTGAACGCTGGTGCCCCGTTCCGCGGGAAGCACGCTATTGAGATCGGCTCTCGGGTTCCATCTGATGGCATCATGTGGCGGCTTCAGGCCGACCACGGACGGAAGCATGAAACCGGCGACGAGATGGTCATTCGGGGGCTTGACACCAAATGGCCCATTACGGAAGCCGTTCTCCGGCTCCGGCACCACCCTGATCGCCGCCGAACGCACCGGCCGCCGCTGCCTCGCCCTCGAACTCGATCCCCGCTACGTCGATGTCGCGGTTCAGCGTTGGCAGAATCTGACCGGGCAAGCGGCGGTGCTCGATGGGGACGGACGGTCGTTCGATGACATCGCTGCCGCGTGCGAGGCATCGGCGGCCTGAGAGAGACGTCCTGCTGGTCTTCCTACGGCTCGTCCTGGTCGTCGGGCGAAGACGGGAGGTGCCGGCGAATATCCATGGCATCATGAAGGAGTCTCAGCACGTCGACGAAATTGCCACCGGCCTCGCGGGAGACCCGGAACAGGATAAAATGGCGTCCCCGTCTTCCCTGACGGGAGACGTGCAGCGTGAAAATCCCCGGAGCGATATCCTCCCGCAGCCGGCAGCCGATCGCGGAGGGCCCCTCGACCAGCGCTTTGAGAGCTTCCTGTAGGGTCTCCGCATAGAGGCGGGCCTGACGGTCGCTGAACCGCCGGGCCGTCCACTGCAGGATGGCCCGGAAATCGCCTGTCGCTGCGGCGGCAAGACGGACGGTCCAGCGTCCGACCGGCGGCATCAGCGGTTCTGCCCCGGCCCGGTGATCGCCTCGTCGGCCAGTACCGCGAGGTGGCGGCCAAGCGACTCAGGGTCGGAGAAGGCATCGAAGCGGCCTGCCTCGATGTCCGCCATGCCGATCCGGGCGGCTTCGCGTAAGGCCTGGAGGCGGGCCGCGTCTTCGCTCTCCCGGCGTTCGATGATGCGCAGCCCGTCCCGGAGGACTTCACTGGCGTTCTGGTAGCGTCCGGACTGGACCAGCCGCTCGATCAAGGCTGCCTGATGATCGGTGAGAACGACGTTGCGGGTCGGCATCGCTGGGCACCCAGGTGACTCACTCAATATTGGCATATTATGCCAAACCCTGGGGCCGTCAATGACTGCAACGAAGTGGTACGGGCGCCGCATCAGCCGGGACGGTACTCTTCGCTGGCGGCTTCCTGCTGAGCGAGCAGAATGTCGCGGATCATCGAGAACGGGAGGTCGGGATTTTCCTCGGCCGTCTTGCCGATCCGCGACCAGTATTCGATCTGCCTGGGCACCGAGCGGTGCTGGGCCAACCCATGGCGGCGGGCTTGTTCGACCAGGGTTTCCGACAGTTTGACGTTGACGGCCATCACTTCCTCCTACCGACGATCCCGCTTCCAGAACAGGCGCTGGCTTCAGGCCGCTCTGGCGCGGACCACCGAGATGATGTGGTCGCCGTCTCGGGCCTCGGTGACCGCGAGGTCGTAGGCGGCCTGGAGGTTCACCCATAGCCGGGCCGAGGTTCCGAAGTAGCGGGCGAGACGGAGGGCGGTATCGGCGGTGACGCCCCGCTTGCCCTTGACGATCTCGGCCATCCGGCTCTGGGGAACATCGAGGGCGCGGGCCAGCGCCGCCACCGACACGTTGATCGCCTCCAGTTCCTCGGCGAGTATCTCGCCGGGATGGGGCGGCGGCAGCTTCACCGCTTCAATGGTAATCGACGATTTCGACATCGAAGGCATCTCCCTCGCTGAACGTGAAGCAGATCCGCCACTTGTCGTTGATGCGGATGCTGTACTGGCCGTTGCGGTCCCCGCCGAGCGCCTCGAAGCGATTGGACGACAATCGCATGAGGTCTTCGATGCAGGTGGCCTCGTTGAGTATCCAGACGCGCCGCTGTGCTTGCTGGGCGAACGCCTGAAACTCCGGAACGCGCCGGCCATCCAGAAACTGGGCGGTTCGCTTGTCGGCGGCGGACTTGATCATACGGAAATGGTAATCCGGCCACCGGTATCCGTCAAGCGGATACGCCGGCGGCCGGGCGGACCTGTCGCCCGGCCCTCATGGTTGCCATCAGGACGGTAGACGGTAGACCCTTTGTTCCCCGGCAATTTTGGTGCTGGTGACGGTCAGGCCGAGGCGTTTCTTGAGGGCTCCGGCCATAACGCCGCGCCTATGCCGAGCGCGGCATAGGCGCGGCTATGCCGAGTCCAGGATTATGCCGAGTAGAAAGCGGAACCACTTGAGGAGCAGCGCGTTTTTGCTTTCATACTCGGCATAGGTTTTGTGCTTTTCAGAGGCCCTTGAGGAATTCCATCAGCTTGTCGTCGGGCCG
>CAIOBP010000169.1 GCA_903856295.1 uncultured Rhodospirillales bacterium
CCCTTGGCCGTCGGAGACCCAGGGGCACCGCCCCAGGACCCCGCCAAAGGCCGGCGGCCTTTGGAAACTGTTTATCCCAGCGCTCTGACGATTTCCTCGGTCATTTTCTTGGCGTCGCCGAACAGCATCATGGTGTTGGGACGGAAGAACAGCTCGTTTTCAACGCCGGCATAGCCCGAAGCCAGCGAGCGTTTGATGAACAGCACCGTCTTGGCCTTCTCGACCTCGAGAATCGGCATGCCGTAGATCGGCGAGGACGGGTCGCTCTTGGCCGCCGGATTGGTGACGTCGTTGGCGCCGATGACGTACACCACGTCGGTCTGGGCGAAATCGCGGTTGATCTCCTCCAGTTCCAGCACCTCGTCGTAGGGAACGTTGGCTTCGGCCAGCAGCACGTTCATGTGCCCGGGCATGCGCCCCGCCACCGGATGGATGGCGTATTTGATGTCCACGCCTTCCTTCTTCAGCAGGTCGGCCATCTCGCGCAGCGCGTGCTGGGCCTGGGCCACCGCCATGCCATAGCCGGGGACGATGACCACCGAGGAGGCGTTCTTCATGATGAAGGCGGCGTCTTCGGCCGAACCGGCCTTGACCGTGCGGTCGGCGAGCACGCTGCCCGCCGGCAGCCCGGCGATCTCGCCGCCGAAGCCACCGAGGATGACGTTGAAGATCGAGCGGTTCATGCCCTTGCACATGATGTACGAGAGAATCGCGCCCGACGAGCCGACCAGCGCCCCGGTGATGATCAGCAGGTTGTTCTGAAGGGTGAAGCCGATGCCGCAAGCCGCCCAGCCCGAATAGGAGTTGAGCATCGAGATCACCACCGGCATGTCGGCGCCGCCGATCGGCAGGATCAGCAGGAAGCCGAGAGCCAGCGCCACCAGCACGATCGCCCAGAACATCCAGGCGGCGTTGGTGCCGCACAACAGTACGATCAGCAGCACCGTCAGCACACCCAGCCCGGCATTGAGCGGATGCTGGAACGGAAACACCAGCGGCTTGCCGGTGAGCAGGCCCTGAAGCTTGGCGAAGGCGACGATCGAGCCGGTGAAGGTGATGGCGCCGATGGCGGTGCCCAGGCTCATCTCGATCAGACTGCCGGCCTTGATGTGACCGGGAATGCCGATGCCGTAGGATTCGGGCGAATAGAACGCCGCCGCCGCGACGCACACCGCCGCCAGACCGACCAGACTGTGAAACGCCGCGACCAGTTGGGGCAGCGCCGTCATCTTGATGCGCTTGGCGATCACGGCGCCGATGGCGCCGCCGATGGCGATGCCCAGAACGATCACCCAATAGGCGGCCACGATCGGCTGGGCCAGGGTGGTGACGATGGCGACCGCCATGCCGGCGATGCCGAAGAGGTTGCCCTCACGCGCGGTTTCGGGGGAGGACAGGCCGCGCAGCGCCAGAATGAAGCACACCGCGGCGGCCAGATAGGCCAGGGTGGAGATGGTTTCCATGCGGGTCGGCTCCTGGGGTTACGTCGTCTTTTTCTTGTACATCGCCAGCATGCGCTGGGTGACCAGGAAGCCGCCGAAGATGTTGATCGAGGCCAGCACCACCGCGACGAAGCCCATGGCCTGGGAGAAGTCGAAGCTGGCCGGTCCCGCCGCGATCAGGGCGCCGACGATGATCACCGAGGAAATGGCGTTGGTCACCGCCATCAGCGGCGAATGCAGGGCCGGCGTCACCCGCCAGACCACGTGGTAGCCGACGAACACCGCCAGCACGAACACCGTCAGACCGGTGAGAAAGAACGCCTCATGAGACGCGCCGCCGGCCGCCGCCGCCCGTTCGGCCTCGGAAATCGCCTCGCCGAGCGAGACGGTCTTGGCCTGAAGGGCCTCCAGCTCCGCCTGCAAATCGGTGAGGCGGTTGGTGAGTTGGGAAATATCCATGGCTGATGCGCCCCTCAATCGGCGTTGCCGGCCGCGGGAGCGGCGGCGAAGGCGGGGTGGATGATCTGGCCGTCGCGGGTCAGCGCGATGCCCTTGACGATCTCGTCGGTCCAGGGAATCGTGAACTCGCCGCTCTTCTTATCGAACAGCGATTGCAGCAGATGGAACAGGTTGCGGGCGTAGAGCGCCGAGGCGTCGACCGCGATCCGGCTCGGCACATTGAGATGGCCGACGATCTTGACGCCGTTGGCGGTGATCACGACCTCGCCCTTCTTGGCGCCGTCGACATTGCCGCCCTGCTCGACCGCGAGATCGACGATCACCGCGCCCGGCTTCATCGAAGCCACCATCTCGGCGCTGACCAGAACCGGCGCCTTGCGGCCCGGAATCAGCGCGGTGGTGATCACGATGTCCTGCTTCTTGATGGTCTCGGCGATCAGCGCCGCCTGCTTGGCCTTGTACTCGGCGCTCATTTCCTTGGCGTAACCGCCGGCGGTCTCGGCCTGCTTGAACTCCTCGTCTTCGACCGCGACGAAGGTGGCGCCCAGGGACTGCACCTGCTCCTTGACCGCCGGCCGCACGTCGGTGGCGCTGACGATGGCGCCCAGCCGTCGCGCGGTGGCGATCGCCTGCAAACCGGCAACCCCGACCCCCATGACCAGACAGCGGGCCGGCGGCACGGTGCCGGCGGCGGTCATCATCATCGGAAAGGCCCGGCCGAACTCGTGGGCGGCATCGAGCACCGCCCGGTAGCCCGCGAGATTGGACTGGCTGGACAGCACATCCATCGACTGGGCACGGGTGATGCGCGGCACCAGCTCCATGGCGAAGGCCGTGACACCGGCCTGGGCATAGGCCTTCAGGGACTCGGGCTCGCCATAGGGCGACAGGATGCCGATCAGCAGCGCCCCCGGCTTGAGCAGAGCCAGTTCATCAAGCTCACCCTCGCCGCCGATCAGCGGCCGCTGGACCTTCAGCACGATGTCGGCATCGCCAAGCAAGGCTTTGGGGTCGTGCCCGATCACCGCCCCGGCGTCGGCATAGAGCTGATCCGGGTAGGACGCGCCCGCCCCGGCACCGCTCTCGACGATCACATCCAGGCCCAGCCCCTTGAGTTTCTTGACGGTCTCCGGAGAGGCCGCGACGCGGCGCTCCTGCGCGCGCCGTTCCTTGGGTATGGCGACTTTCATGCCGAACATTTCCTCACATGGTCGCGAGCACGGGCGCGTTCCTGCTCAGCTCCGGCCCGTTCGGATAACAAGCTGCCGAATTTCTCGCGGCAACGCAACAAGTCCGGCACAATTTTGTTGCATATCAACTCACCGCCTCGATTTCCTCCTCGGTCAGAGTTCCGGGAATTACCGTAAGGGGAATCCGCAGGCGGCTATAACCCGAGGCCGCGAAGTGGGAGAGCAACGGCCCCGGCCCCTCGGGACCACTGCCGGCGGCCAGCACCAGCACGGTGATCGAACGGTCCTCGTCGAGCAGCTTGAACAGTTCCTCCTGACGCTCGCCCTCGCGCAAATAGAACACCGGCGCCGTGCCCGACAGCCGGAACACCTCCTTGGCGTGACGCTGAAGCACCTGCTCGCCGTCGAGACGGCGCTCCTCGCGCATCAGCTCCTCGATGGCCCGCCAGTTCTGGAACTCGATCGGCTCCAGGACGTACAGCAGCGCCACCCGCCCGCCGACCTTGCCGGCCCGGCGGCAGGCATAAGCAAGCGCCACCGAGAATTCGGAGCTGTCATCGACCACCACCAGGAAAATGCGCACCGGCGACGGTGGAATTTCGGTCATGTCGACCTCCCCAGAAGTGTGCCGGCGCCCCAGCCGATGGCAAAGGCGCCGAAAACCGCCGCCAGCCCGTACCACAACGGCCAGCGCTGGGCGAATTCGGAGATTTCAGCGCTGAGACCGGTCTTGCTGACCACCAGCGGCGTGGTTTGGGCGCTCACCACGTCGCCGTCGCGCAGCAGGAAGACGCTGACGCTGTAGGTGCCGGTGGCCACGCTGGCCGGAAACAGGATGTTGGTGCGAAACAACCGCTTGCCCAGAAACGTCACCTGCCCGCCGCTGCCGGCATAGAGCCCGGCCTCCAGCCGCGCCCGCACCAGCGCCTCGCGAAACGGCGCTAGTTCGGCCGGCGCGAGCGTCCGCCCGCCCAGCGGATTCAGCGCCAGCCGGTCGACGCCGATGCCGTGGCGGGTCAGCACCGGCTCGGGCGCCAAGCCATCGACCGGCCGGCTGGTGGCCAGGGCGTAAAACCCCGGCACCTGATCGAACACCACCGAGCGGTTGTTCATCCAGATGCCGGCCACCGGCTCCTTGCGCCGAACGGTCACCCGCGCCTTCGGCCCCAGCACCACCACCGCGACCTCGCCCGGTCCGTCGACGGCGCCGAACAGCACGACCTCGGTCCCGGTGAACCCGGTGGTGATGGCGATGAGATGGCTCGAAAGATCGGCGACCAGCACCTGAGCGCCGGCCACGCCGCTCCAGAGCACCGTGCCAGCGGCGCCGAACAGCCCGGCCGCCAGCAGCGCCAGCACCCGCGCGAAGCGACCGTGGCGTCCGGCCCCGGCGCTCACCGCGCCACCTCGGTGACCAGGGAATAGGGCTCGACCGGCACCTGAATCAGTTGCCAGGCCAGGCCCAGCGCCACCAGCACCACCAGCAGCGCCAGCAGCGCCCGCGCCGTCTCGCCGCGCAGCCTGGTGCCGAGACGGGTGCCGGCCTGGGCGCCGACCACCCCGCCGGCCAGCAGCAACAGCGCCAGCATGACGTCGACGGTATGGTTGAGCGACGCCTGCAACAGCGTCACGATGGCGGTGCTGGCGATGATCTGGAACAGCGAGGTTCCGGCGACCAGCGCCACCGGCATGCGCAGAATGTAGAGCATCGCCGGCACCATCAGAAAGCCGCCGCCGATCCCCATCACCGCCACCATCACCCCGCCGGCCATCCCGATGGCCAGCGGCAGCAGGGCGCTGACATACAGCTTCGAGCGGGGAAAGCGCATTTGAAAGGGCAGCCGCTGCAACCAGCCGCGCGCGCTCCGCCGCGTCAACTGGGCGGGATGACCGCGAATCAGCGCCAGCACGCTTTCCGCCAGCATCGACAGCCCGACGAAGCCGAGCAAGCCGACGTACAGCAGCGAAATCACCAGATCGATTTGACCGAGGCGCTGCAAAATGCCGAACAGCACGATGCCGAACGCGATGCCGAAGGCGCTGCCCAGTTGCATCACCAGCGCCATCTTGACGTCGACGGCGCCCCGCCGCCAATGGCCGAGCACACCCGAAACGCTGGCGGCGATCAACTGATTGGCCTGAGTGCCCACCGCCACCGCCGGCGGCACGCCGATGAATATCAGCAGCGGCGTCAGCAGAAAGCCGCCGCCGACGCCGAACAGCCCCGAGAGCACGCCCGCCACCCACCCCATACCCACGATCACCAGGGCATTGACCGACATCTCGGCAATGGGCAGGTAGACTTGCATCGAAACACCCGGAGCGACCAGCGGCCCAGCTTAGCGTGGCCCAGCTTAGCGTGGATCACGGCGGAACGGAATCGTCGCGGCCAGCCTACACGACACACTCGTGACGGTGGCGCACGGTGCTCTGGTGGCAATCCAGCTCGAAATCGAGCGGCGGGAAACGGCCATCGACGATCATCTGCTGCTCGATCCGGCTATGAAAGTGGACTTCAAGATGATGAAATTCGGAGTCCTGCGGATGAGCCCAGCCGGCCGCGCCCATCCGGGGCCGCGGACGCCCGGATAACGCCTTCTCATCACGATCAAGGAATGCCATCGACGCCTCCTCGCCCAACTTATTATAATTATTATTATCTTAACCTTAGCCTCGCTCGCCCCATTCTCTGAACCGCCCCTGAACTGCTACGCCATGATAGCTCTCAACTCTTGACTGTACCTTAAGACCTCCCGGCAAATCAGCCCCAAGAGAGGCGCCGCCATTGCGACAATCCGCCGCAGCCCCACGCCGAAGCGCGCACCGGAACGCTGGCATCCCCTGTCGCCATGGGCTAAAGGATGGCGACCGCATCTCCGCAGCAAAAACCCGGAAAGGACCCGCGAACCATGGCAGGCAGCGTCAACAAGGTCATCCTCATCGGCAACGTCGGCAAGGATCCGGAAATCCGCAGTCTTCAGAACGGCGGCCGGGTGGCCAACTTCTCCCTCGCCACCTCCGAAAGCTGGAAGGACCGCAACAGCGGTGAAAAGCGGGAAAAGACCGAGTGGCACCGGGTGGTGGTGTTCAACGACAATCTGGTCGGCGTGGTCGAACGCTTCATCAAGAAGGGCTCGAAGCTCTACATCGAAGGCGCCCTTGAAACCCGCAAATGGACCGATCAGGGCGGCCAGGAGAAATACTCCACCGAAGTGGTGATCAAGCAGTTCCGGGGTGAAATCACCCTGCTCGACGGCCGCGGCGAAGGCGGCGGTGGTGGTGGCTACGGTGGTGGTGGCAGCGGCGGCGGCGGCGGCGACGAGTACGGCGGCGCCCCGAGTGGCGGCGGTGGTGGCGGCTATGGCGGTGGCGGCGGCGCCCCGAGCGGCGGTGGCTACGGCGGCGGCGGCCGGAGCGCCCCGGCGGCCTCCCGCCCGCGCGACGACATCGACGACGAAATCCCGTTCTGAAACTGACCGGCGCCCCCCAATCCGATGAAGCACGCCGCCGGTATCGGCTTCGCCTTGCTCGGCTATCTGGCGGCATCGGCTTGCGACAGCGCCATCAAATGGGCGAGCGGCACCTACCCGGTCGCCGAAGAACTCGTCCTGACGGCGCTGTTTTCCTTGATCCCGATGGCGGTGGCCACCGCCATCGGCGGCGGCGTCGCGGCGCTGGCCACCGGCAAGCTGAAACTCCATCTGCTGCGCGGCAGCCTCTCGCTGCTGAGTTCGCTCGCCGGCTATTATGCCCTCGGCCACATGAAACTGGCCGATTTCTACGCCGTGGTCTTCACGGCACCGCTGTTCATCACCGCCTTCTCGGCGCCCCTGACCGGTGAACGGGTCGACCTGCCGCGCTGGCTGGCGGTGCTGACCGGTTTCGCCGGAGTGGTGGTGATGGTGCGCCCGGGCTCCGGACTCGCCGGAGTCGGCACCCTCGGCGCGCTCGGCGCCTCGTTGTTCTATGCGCTCGCGGTGCTGCTGGTCCGGCGGATGGGAGAATCGGAACGGGCGGTGACCTTCGGCGTTTACGGCAGTCTGGTAATGATCGCCGGCTCCGGCGGCCTCGCCCTCGCCCAACCGGGGTTGACACTGCCGGCCCTCGCCGACCTGACCGCCTTCGCCTTCGCCGGTCTCGCCATGGGCTGCGCCATGCTCGGCCTGTTCTCGGCCTTCCGGCGCACCCCGGCAGCGGTGCTGGCGCCGTTCCAGTACAGCCAAATGATCTGGGGCACGCTGATCGGCTTCACGGTGTTCGGCGAACAACCGGACGCCGCCGTGATCGCCGGCGGCGCGCTGGTCGTCGGCTCGGGACTGTATATCCTGCGCCGGTCATAGCTTCGAGAGCACCAGGGGCGCCGCCCCTGGACCCCGCCCAAGGCCGGGGGCCTTTGGAAACCGCGGCTTTAGAACTTGCAGCCGATGCGGTAGCCGCCCCAATGCTGGCCGTGCACCAGGATCGGCGCCGAAATATCCTTCATGCTCATGAACTGGCCGCCGCCCATGTCCCGGCGATAGGTCTGGACCAGCACCGGCAAGCGGCTGCGCGCCGCCGAAAGACCGGTGCGATCGTCGAAGATGCGGCGATTGCGGCAATTGCCGGTATTCCACTCCTTCTCGCCCGGCCTTTGGGGCTGAGAGTATTTCATATTGTGAGTCGGCAAATAGCCGTTGCGATCGACGGCGGCGTTGAAGGTGATGTTCGGGTTTTTCTGCAAGACCGGCTCTTGAATACCGGGCAGAACCTGATCGCAAAAGGCCAGGAACTTGGTGGTATACTGGACCGGATCGCTGCCCTTGATCAGCCGGTAATCGACATCCCACAAATGCTCCCAGGTGATCTCCTTGCGATCGATCGCCTGCTCGAATGCCTGTCCGATATGGGTGGCGATCTCCTTGGCCAGCGCCACCATTTCGGCGTCTTCGCGCCGGGCCTTGTCGACAATATCGCCGAGCTTGCGCTCGGTATCATGATCGATATTCTGGAACTGGACATGCAACGCCCCCTGTTCGGCGCTGACGATCACCCCCTGAAACTTGCCGATCCCGGAGATGTCGAGCGTGACCGGCGTCCGCTCGCCGGTCACGGTGACGGCCAGATCGGGCGCCCGCAACTGCACGCCGCCCATCGAGAGATTGTCGGTGCGGCAGGCCGAGGTCTTGCCGGCGACGGTGCACGTGACCGGCACGTCCACCGCCTGCCGGCCCTCGCTGCGGCGATCGGCAAACTGCGAATTGCGCAACGTCGCGATCACCCGGCGCTTGATCCCGATCACCTGATCGACCATACCCTTGGTTTCTTGCTGCAGCTTCACGGTCTCGCCGCTGCTGGCGGCGGCGGCGGCGGCGACGCTGCTGATCCGCTCGTGCACAGCGTGGATGCTGGCGGCGGTCATGCCGGCGCTTTGGGCGATCTCGCGGGTCACCGCTTCCTGCTCGGTGACCGCGCCGGCGATGCCCGAGATATTGCCGGTGGCCACCTCGACCTTGCCGGCGACATCGGTGATCGCGATCACGGTGCTGCGGATCACCGCCTGCATCGCCTCGATTTCACTACGGATTTCTCCGGTGGCGCGGTTGGTCTGATCGGCGAGGTTCTTGACCTCGTTGGCCACCACGGCGAACCCGCGTCCGGCATCGCCCGCCCGGGCCGCCTCGATATTGGCGTTGAGGGCCAGCAGGCGGGTTTCCTTGGAAATCCGCTCGATCAGCTTGACGATCGAGCCGATACGCTCCGAAACCGACGCCAGTTTCTCGGCGAAGCCCTTCGCCCCTTGGGATTGGATGGCCGCCTCATTGGCCGCCAGCGTCGAATGCTCGACCTGCCGGGAAATCTCGGCGATCGAGGCCGACAGTTCCTCGGCGGCGGCGGCGATGGTCTGGGCGTTGCTGCTCGCCTGGTTCGAGGCCTCGGTGGCGCCCTCGCTGTCACCGGAAACCCGATTGCTGGCGTCCAGCACAATGTCGGCCGCGCCCCCCATGCTGTCGGCGCTGCGCCGGACGAACTCGACCGCCTGATCCAGTTCGTTCTCGAAGCTCTCGGCCAAGCCCTGCATGGCGTTGAGCATCTTCTCGCCATGGCTGGTCTGGGTATAGACCTCGGAGGAAATATACACTTCCAGCATCAGACCGCGAATCAGGGCGCCGATCTGAGCCAGCGCGTCGGCCGGGCGCCGGGTGTTCTGCAGCACCGTGCGCGCGACCCGCTCCATCAAAAAGGCATAGCCGGCGAACACGAAGCGCGGCGGCAACGACACCCGCGCATGAGCCAGCCCGATATTATGCACCCGCTGCAAGAAATCCGAGTCGACAACGCCCTTGAAAAAGACCTGCAAATGTTCCTTCTGCAGCAGCTTCAGACAATCGACCTTGCCCTGATCGGCGAAATGCGGCGCATTCTCGGGAAAGCGCGCCATGAACGCATAGAACTCGTCGAGGATCGCGTCGACCTCGGGGGCCAAACGTGGCCATATCCCGGCCAGCAGGGCCTGCGTGTTCCGGTCGAGGCGCCATAAATTGGCGTCATACTCCACCGCCACCGCTTCGTGCCCCCCTCTGCCCCCCGCAACCGGAGCCTTCTTGCCCCCCACCGGAGACGCCGCGCAGACGCCGCTCTTCGCCGGCCCCCCCAATGTGACAGTATCCATAACCGCTTCCTCCAGGGCCGGCGCGTTACTCCGCCGTGCCCGCAAATCAATTTCCGCGTTGTAACCAATTATGCACACCTACTGAGCAGAAAACCAGCGCCGATCTTGACATCTTCATGACAGATGCCGCTCCCGGAGCGATGGAAGCTCAGACCAATTGTCGCATCCGTCGATAAAATCATAAGGTGTGGAGCCCTGCCCCCGCACCAGTCACGACACTTGGGCCATCGACGGCCCCCGGCCTCCGCGCTGGCGCCGGAACGCCGGCGGGGTTATCTTGCCCTCCCCGCCGCCGCGCCTGCCGGACCAAGCCATGATCAAGACCTCGCCCTACCTTCTTGCCGCGGCGATCGGAGCGCAGTTCCTGCTCCCGCCCTCGCCCGCCCTCGCCCGCTCCGAGAGCGATGGGTCGGGCGAACTCGCGGCCCTGATCGGAGACTGGCGAGTCGGACCGGTGGTGACCAAGGACGGCGCCTTCGCCTATTGCATCGCCGAGGGGCGGTTCGACAACGGCCAGTCGCTGGTGATCGCCCGCAGCCGGCAGGGAGAACTCAACATCGGCATCGCCATGTCCGCCGCCCATCTGACCCGTGGCGCCTCGTGGCCGGTGACGCTGGTGCTCGGCGGCGACTTCAAGCGCCAGCGACAGGCGGTGGCCGCCGACCCCAACATGCTGGTGGTCGCCAACGGCGCCGACGAGCCCCTGTTCCAGGCCCTGAGCCGCGATGGCAGCCTGAAGATCAACGGCCCTCACGATGCCATCGGCTACCAGCTCTCGGGCACCGGCAAGGCGATGGCCGGGCTCAAGGACTGCTCCGAACGGGCCGACAGCCAACCGGCCGCGCCGCTCGGCAGCGTCGCCAGCACGCCCCTGCAACTTCCCCCGGCGCTGAAGCGCCTGCTCGCGGAAGCCGGGTTCAAGACCATCGGGCTGATGCCCGCTGCGGCGGTACCCCAGGGGCTGGGACCGGCGGATTTCGTCTGGAAAACCGACACCGTCGTCGCCGGCATGGCGGAGTTCCGCACCGAGCCCGGCCAGGGCCTGTCCAATCTGAGCGGCAACGCCCTCAACCAGTTGCGGGAACAACGCTGCTCCCAGGGCTTCAGCGTCACCGAGGGCGAATCCGCCAACCTGCCGCGCGGCAGCTTCCGCTCGGTGACCGTGGCCTGCACCTCGAGCGCCGGCATCGAACGCCACATCGCCTTCCTGTTCGAATTCGGGCGCACCGGCCTGTACAAACACTTCTTCTTCGAAGCCGCCGACCCGGGCGCGGCCATCCACGACCGCGAGGCCATCGCCCGCGTGCTCAAGCAGGCGGAGAGCCATTAAGTCCCGGTTTCCAAAGGCCCCCGGCCTTTGGCGGGTCCAGGGCAGCGCCCTGGCCTTCGGCGACCAAGGGGCTTCGCCCCTGGCCCCCACTGGGGCCGCGAGGCCCCAGACCCCGGGACTTTTACAATTCCAGCCATACCGCTTCGGCGACCCGGCCGAAGGCTTCGCGGACTTCGGGCAGCAGCGGGCGCGCGGCGTCGATGCCGCTGTCCATCACCACCGCCTCCATCCGCGACGCCACCGCCGCCAGTTCTCCCGCTCCGGCGGTGCGGGCGGCTCCGGCGATCGAGTGGGCGGCAAAGCGTGAGTCCTCAACACTGCCGCGCTCCAGATTGGCCGCCAGTTGCTCCAGGGTCGGCCCGGTGGTTTCGAGGAAATAATCCATCATCGGCCGCGCGGCTTCCTTGTCGCCGAACAGCCCGACCACGAACGCCACATCCAGCACCTGCGGCACCGCGGCAACCGCGGGAACGGTAACGGCGGCCGGAGCGGCAACCTGGACCGGAACCGGCGGCACGGCGACGGCGACTGCCGGAACCGCCTCGACCACGGCCGCCACCGGCACCTCGCGCCCCCGCCCGGCCGCCGGACGGCGCAGAGTCAACGCCCCCGGCAGCCAGCGCTTGACCATCGCCTCGAGGGCGGCCATTTCCACCGGCTTGGCCAGATAGTCGTCCATGCCGGCGGCGTAACACTTCTCGGCCTCTCCGGACAGCGCCGCCGCGGTCAGGGCGACGACCGGCAGGTGCTCGCCCGAGAGACTTTCCGCCCCGCGAATCCGCCGGGTCAGGGCGTAACCATCGAGCCGGGGCATGAAACAATCGGTGACCAGCAGACCATAGCCGCCGGTCTGCAACGCATCCCACGCCGCCTCGCCATCCTCGACCAGATCGGCGGCGAAGCCGAGGCGCAAAAACTGCTGGCGGATCACGATCTGATTGGTCGGATTGTCCTCGGCGATCAGGATCAGGGCGCCGGCCGCCTGGGCCTCGTCGCGCCCCGGCGGCACCACCGCCTCGGCCACCGCCTGGGCCGGTCCGCCGAGTTCGGCCGGCAGGCGCCCCGCCGCCCGCGCCACCGCCCGTTCGAGGACATCGCGCCGGACCGGTTTGTACAGCACCTCGGCGATGTCCAGCCCTTCGGCGGTGGTCAGCCCGATTTCCTCGATATGGGTGGTCACCACCACCCCGAGCTTGCGATACGCCGGCAGCGAGCGCACCGCGCTCACCAGCTCCAGCCCCTCGAGCCGGCCCGGCTCATGATCGGTGACCAGCACGGCGAAAGGCTGCTGGCCGTCCGCCGCCCGGCTGAGCACGTCCAGCGCGCCGCCGCTGTCGGACAGCGCCGTCACCCGCGCCCCGGCCCGGCCGAGAATGCGCTCGAACGCCCGGCAGGCGGCGGGCGCGTCGTCGATCACCAGCACATCCAGCCCCGAGAGATCCGGCGTCCCGACGACCGGCTGGGCGGCGGCGGCCTCGTCCACCGCCAGCGGCACCTCGAACCAGAAGGTCGAACCGTAGCCGAGGGCGCCGCGCGCGCCGATCTCACCGCCGACCATATCGACCAGCCGCCGGCAGATCGACAGCCCCAGACCGCTGCCGCCGAAGCGCCGGGTGGTCGAGGCGTCGGCCTGACTGAAGGGTTCGAACAGCTTGGACTGAAGCTCCTCGGGCAGGCCGATGCCGGTGTCCACCACCTCGAAGTGAACCGAGGTCCCATCCTCGGGCGGCAAGACCCGCCCGGCCGAAACCATCACCGCGACATGGCCGCGCTCGGTGAATTTCAGCGAGTTGCCGACCAGATTGAGCAGAATCTGCCGCAGCCGCACCGGGTCGCCGATCCGGGTATCGGGCAGATCCGGATCGACATCGACGATCAGGTCCAGCAGCTTTTCCCGGGCGCGGGTCGACAGCAGATCCGCCACCCCCTCGACCACCGCGCGCAGCGACATCGGCACCCGCTCGATCTCCAGCCGCCCGGCCTCGATCTTGGAGAAATCGAGAATGTCGTTGATGATGATCAGCAGCGCCTGGGCCGATTCGCGAATCACCGCCACGAACCGGCGCTGCTCGCTTTCCAGCGGCGTGCGCTCCAGCACCTCCAGCATGCCGAGCACACCGTTCATCGGCGTGCGGATTTCGTGGCTCATGGTGGCGAGGAAGGTCGATTTCGACTTCACCGCCTCCTCGGCCAACTCCTTGGCCTTGAGCAGGGTTTCCTCGGCGGCCTTGCGCTCGGTGATATCGGTGCAGGTGAAGAGGAAGCCGCCTTCCTGCCGGCTGTTGCCGCGGAACTCCAGGTAACGGCCATTGCCGAGTCGGGTTTCGCCGACCAGCGGCAGCCGGGCCGAAATGAAGGTGTCGATCTCGAAGATCAGCTGCTCGGCCGAACGCCAGCCGAGATCGCCGACGGCGGACGAGTGGCGGATGAGATCCTCAAGCCGGGGCCTCGCGGCCATCAGGCTGTCGGGATAATCCCACAGCTGACGGTAGCGCTCGTTGAAGATCACCACCCGCAGATCAGTGTCGAACAGGCAGATGCCGTTGGGCATGGCCTCGAACGCCGCCTGGAGCTGCAGCGAGGTCTCCTCGGCCTCGGCCTCGGCGCGCACCCGCTCGCTGATATCGACCACCGTGACCTGGAGGGCCGGCTCACCCATCCAGTCGATCACGCGCTCGATCACCTCGCACCAGACCGGCGTGCCGTCGCGGCGCAAACGGCCGATCCGGCGCAGCTCCTGCCGCCCCTCGCCAGCCATCATCTTGAAGTAATGGCGCCAGGCGCGCGGAGCCTCTTCGAGAGTCATCAGGCATTCGAGGCTGGACTGCGCCATCAGGTCGCCGATCTTCTCGAACCCGAAGATGCGGCCGTACGCCTCGTTGACGAACAGCGGCACAAAGTTGCGGTGAATCAGCACCCCCTGGATCGACCCTTCGATCAGGCCCCGGAAACGCGCCTCGCTGCTCCGAAGTTCGTTCTCGCGCTGGCGCAGCTCGGCGATGAAATACTCGACCGACGCCGCCATCTCGGCCACCTCGTCGGCACCGGCGGGCAGCGTCGCCTCCCGGCCGGCCACCAGCGCCCGCAGCCCCTCGCGCAAATCGTCGAGCCGCCGCCCGATGGTCCGCCGGATATAAAAGCCGACCACCAGCACCCCGGCCGTCGCCACCAGCGCCAGCGCCATCAGCAGATTGCCATGGGCCGCCGCCGCCAGGGTCACCGTCCGGCTGTCGATATCCAGCGCCGCGCGCTCGGCCTTGATGCGCAAATCGAGGGCCCGGGCGAGGCCCAAGGCCGCCGCCCGACTCTGAGCCGGCTCCTCGCCGCCGCTCCCGGCGATCAGCGCGGTCACCGCCGAATCGAGTTCGGAACAGCCGGGCGGCGCCTGTCCCGCCGGACATAAAGCGGCGACCAGCACCGCCAGACGCCGCGTACCGGCGGCCGCGACCAGCGACGGCTCTCCCGCCATCAGTTCCACCGAGATCCGGCCGGCATCGGCAGCCGCCTCGAGCATCGCCAGATGGAGCGAGTTGACATCGACGGCGGAGCGGAATTTGGCGCTCGACATCGTCGAGGCGACGCCGATGATCAGCATCGCCAGCGCGAGCACGATCAGGCCAATGGTCAGGCGGGTGGTGAAGCCAAACCGAGGCGTCTTCATCGCGGCGTTTCCCGTTCTGGCGTTTCCCCGTGGAGCCGCGTCGAACACGGCCGGATTTTTTGCGGCCAGTTTTTTTCGCGGATGGTTCGGGGCGGATGGTACGAGATTGTCGCCAGGATCGAAAGTCCGGCCTCCGCGAATCATCGCCAAACCGCCTCGCCCATGCTAGGTATGGCCCGAGACGCACCCGCTGGACGGCCGATCCGATTTCAAGGTCCAACAGACGGACGACGACGGAACGCATAAACGCTCGAAATTCAAGACGAGGCTGCATCATGATCAACGCGGTGGAACGGGCCTTCGACATCGCCCGGGCAGAACAGGTCGCCAAGAATCATTATCTCGACGTCGCCTGGAAATTCGCGCGCGAGGCCATCGGCACCAAGGGGCCATACGAGCCCACCACCACCCTCGGCGACCTCAAGCAGGCCCGCGAGACCTTCGAGGAATTGCAGAAGGCCAGCCTGCTCGCCGACCGCAATCAGCGCGAACACGAATAGCGCCTGCCGCTCCGACACGGCTTTCGGCATTCCTGCCCCGCTCCCCGCGCTCCGATGCGCCTCTTGCGCTCGGGGCGGGGAGTTGCTTGAGTCGCGCCCGCCGGTTTCCCGCCCTATCCCGACACAAGGCTCTTGCGCGCCATGACCTATTCCGCTCCCGTCGCCGACATGCGTTTCGTCCTCAACCGGGTGATCGGCCTCGACCGCATCGCCGCCCTGCCCGGCTATGAGGACGCCACTCCCGATCTGGTCGACAGCGTGCTCGAGGAAGCCGGGAAGTTCGCGGCCGGGGTGCTGGCGCCGATCAACGCCGAAGGCGACCGGCTGGGCTCCAAGCTCGCCAATGGCGTGGTCACCCAGCCCGAGAGCTTCCGCGCCGCCTACAAGCAGTATGTCGAGGCCGGCTGGAACGGCGTGCCCTTCGAGCCCGAGTATGGCGGCCAGGGCCTGCCCTGGGCGCTGGCCTTCGCGGTGCAGGAGATGTGGCAGTCGGCCAACATGGCCTTCGGCCTGTGTCCGATGCTCAATCAGGGCGCGGTCGAACTGCTGACCGAGCACGGCAGCCCCGAGCAGAAGGCAACCTACCTCGCCAAGCTGATTTCCGGCGAGTGGACCGGCACCATGGACCTGACCGAACCCTCGGCCGGCTCCGATCTCGGCGCGGTGCGCACCAAGGCGATGCCCAATGGCGACCACTACCTGATCAGCGGCACCAAGATTTTCATCACCTACGGCGAGCATGATCAGGCCGAGAACATCATTCATCTGGTGCTGGCCCGGTTGCCCGACGCCCCGGCCGGCTCCAAGGGCATCTCGCTGTTCATCGCGCCCAAGTTCCTGGTCAAGGCCGACGGCTCGCTCGGCGCCCGCAACGACCTGCTGTGCACCGGCCTCGAGCACAAGCTCGGCATCATGGCCAGCCCGACCGCCGTGCTCAGCTATGGCGACCAGGGCGGCGCCGTCGGATCTCTGATCGGCGAGCCCGGCCGGGGCTTGGAATACATGTTCTCGATGATGAACAACGCCCGGCAGTCGGTGGGCCTCCAGGGACTGGCCATCGCCGAGCGCGCCTATCAGCAGGCCCGCGAGTATGCCAAGACCCGGATTCAGAGCAAGGATTTGCGCAACCCGCGCGGCCCCTCGGTGGCGATCATCAACCACCCCGACGTCCGGCGCATGCTGCTGACCATGAAGTCCCAGATCGAGGCGGCGCGCCTGCTGTGCTACGAAACCGCCGCCGCCCGCGACATCGCCAAGGCCCATCCCGAGGCCGGAGAGCGCGCCGCCGCCCAGTTGCGAATCGAACTGCTGACCCCGGTGGTCAAGGCGTGGTGCACCGATCTCGGCTGCGAGGTGGCCTCACTCGGCATTCAGGTCCATGGCGGCATGGGCTTCATCGAGGAGACCGGCGCCGCCCAGCATCTGCGCGACGCCCGCATCGCCCCGATCTACGAAGGCACCAACGGCATCCAGGCCAACGATCTGGTGTTCCGCAAGCTCGGACGCGACCAGGGCGCCGCCGCCCTCGCCTTCATCCAGGAAATGAAGACGGTAGCCGCCGAAACCGCCGCCCGCCCCGGCGACGACCTGAAAGCGATCTCCGACGCCCTGTTCACCGGCTGCATCGTGCTGGAACAGGCGACCCTGTGGATGCTGGAGACCCTCAAGCCCGATCCGGTGGCCGCCGCCGCCGGCGCCGCCAATTACCTGCGGATATTCGGTCTGGTCACCGGCGGCGCCCTGCTCGCCCGCGCCGCCATCGCCGCCAACGACGATCTGCGCCAGCGCGGTGCCGACGTCGATTTCCTGACCGGCAAGATCATCACCGCCCGCTTCTACGCCGAACAAATCCTGCCCCAGGCCGCCGGCCTGCTGGTGCCGATCACCAAAGGCTCAGGCACGGTCATGGCCCTGACCGACGAACAATACTGAACGAAACGGGGTCTGGGGCCGCCGGCCCCAGTGGGGTTCAGGGCAAAGCCCTGGTCGCCGAAGGCCAGGGGCGCCGCCCCTGGACCCCGCCAACGGCCGACGGCCTTTGGAAACCGGTTGTTCAGGAGTGCAGGACCGGCGGACCGTCCTGAGCCTGAAGCATACGCTCCGAGGTGTTGAGGTTGATGGTCACCAGCCAGTCCATCAACTCCATATCGATTTCATGAAGCAGCCGTCTGGCCGCCTTGATCATGAATTCGCTGATCTCGATGAAGTGATCCCGGGTCTCCTCGGTCACCCCTTCGGTGGAATTCAGCAGCAGGTGCTTGAAATACACCCACAGCGCCACATTATCGTCGAGGACCAGGGCCAGCATTTCCTTGTTATCCGGATTCTGCTTGGCCGTGTCGATCCGCACCGCAGCCTCCAGAAACGGATAAGCCGCCAGTTCCCGCGTCGTCAATTCCTTGGACATGCTCGCCTCTCCCAAAAACATGGCAGATCATCCGACCTGGAAAAACGACCGGAAAAGGGAGGGAGGACGCACCCGCGCAAGCCCTTCCACTTCAGTCGTCATAACTCTAAACCCCAGACGGGAAATAATCAACCTTCACACGCAAAGATACCGCCACGCCGCCTTGACACGCGCCCGGCACAATCAGGCGACGAGCGCCCGAGCCACCCGGCTTCGCTCATCAAGGCGCCGGACGCCCGGCCCAAGGTGGCGCCCGAATGCCACATCGCTTTTCCTGACATGAGAAGCGACCCAGCGAATGAGAAACCTCAAGGTGTCGCTCACGACCAGGGAGCCCTTCTCAAAATCCGCGATACAGACCGTCAGGGAATTGATGAACGCCCAATGCTCGGTGATGTGCTCATCCCGCTCCGGGAAGCGCGATACGCTCATGAGTTTTTCTTCTTCCAGAAATCCGTATCCGGCATAATCGGCGAGATCGCACAGGATATTCTGCAGGGTGTCGGTGTCGCACCCATTGTTCATTACGTCGTACATCCGGTTTATCAGTGAAAGCAGCCGCTTTCGCGACTCGTCGATGGCGCGGCCATCGACGGACATATCGTCGCTCCACTCAACCAGATTCAGTCCCATGGCGCACATCGGATCACAACCCCAAAGCGGCGTTGACGTCGGCTGGCGCAATCGTAGCTCAACAGATTCCCTGAAGAATCAAGGCGAGCCCACAAAGTTTTAAGAAATCACCTCATGACGTTGCCGTCGGGCAACACCTGCGCTCTCATGCCCGTGTGCCGGTCTCCCTCACGGACAGAGCGTCGCGCGCGCCCCGAACGCCAGCGACATCAGGATAGCCTCGATCTGCAAGCGCGCCCCGTGGGTCACGGTCAGCACCGTGGCCACCCCGACCCCCATCTCGAACAGGGACGGCGCCGAGGATGGCGGCGGCCCCAGACCGATGGTGAAAGCGGTGGCGAACAGCGTGCCGACGCCAAGCCCGACCATCACCTCGAGGGGCGAGTGCGCCAACACGGCGATCCGTGACAACGCGATGGCCATGATCAGCAAATGCGCCACGGCGTAAGGCAGAACCACCCACTCCCGGCGGCAGCGGGCGGCGACCAGACCGGCCAGGGCGCCATACACCGTGGCGCTCATCGCGGCGTGGCCGCTGGGACTGTGCAGCAGCCCCTGAAAGGACTGGGCGGCACAGGCGAGAAACCCGATTTTCAGCGCCACCATCACGATGCCGCAGCCGCCCACCGCCAGCCCCCACCTGAGCGCAGCGCTGAACCAGCGCCCCCAGACAAGGCAGAGCATGACTGCCGCGGACAACGGCAAGATGACGGCGCTGTCCCCGAAATCGGTGATGAACTCCACCCTGCCCCCCGAAGACTTCGCCCGGCATCATTTGCCGCTGATGCCGGTAGGCATCACTGCCATTGATGCTGGTAATGGTGATGTTCCTCGCCGTCTCCCCGATGGTGCTCCCGCTCCGGGCGCTCGGACCGCTCCGGCCGCTCAACCACACCCGGAGCCCGGTATTCCGCCACGCCGGAATAGACCGGGTAGCCCCGGGAGACGACCTCCCGGTGATGCCCCGGATAGACCGGCTCGACGCATCCCGCCAAGCCCGCCAAAACCGCCATCGACGCGGCCACCATCACCGGCCCATACGAAACCGACTTCATCATGACCATCGCCACGCCCTCCAGGACTGTTGATATCCTGACGAACGCGGCGCGGCGCGAATCTGTTCCCTACCCCAGCTTCTTTTTCAAAATTTCGTTGACCAGCGCCGGATTGGCCTTGCCCGCCGTCGCCTTCATCACCTGACCGACGAAGAAGCCGAACAGCTTGTCCTTGCCGCCCCGGAACTCGGCGACCTTGTCGGGGTTCTTGGCCATCACCGCCTCGATGGCGGCGTCGATGGCCCCGGTGTCGGTGACCTGACGCAGCCCCTTCTCCTCGACGATCGCCGCCGCCGATTTGCCGGAGGCGAACATCTCCTCGAACACGTCCTTGGCGATGCGGCCGGAAATGGTGTTGTCGGCGATCAGGTCGATCAGCCCGCCCAGCGCCTCGGCGGACACCGGGCTGGAGCCTATTTCCTTACCGGCCTTGTTGAGGGCGCCGAAGAAATCGCCGGTCACCCAGTTGGACGCCAGTTTGGGGTCGCGGCCCTTGGCCACCCGCTCATAGAACTCGGCCTTGGCCTGCTCGGCGACCAGCACCCCGGCATCGTAGGGCGAAAGCTTGTAGTCGGTGATGAAACGCTGCTTCTTGTCGTCGGGCAGTTCGGGCAGGGTCTGCTTGATCCGCTCCACCCAGGCCGGGTCCAGCACCAGCGGCAGCAGGTCGGGATCGGGGAAATAGCGGTAATCGTGGGCCTCTTCCTTGGAGCGCATCGCGCGGGTCAGGCCCTTGGTGGTGTCCCACAGCCGGGTCTCCTGCTTGATGCTGCCGCCCTCCTCCAGAATCTCGATCTGCCGGCGCGCCTCATACTCGATCGCCGCCATCACGAATTTGATCGAGTTGACGTTCTTGGTCTCGGTGCGGGTGCCGAAGGGCGCCCCGGGCTTGCGCACCGACACGTTGCAATCGCAGCGCATGGAGCCTTCCTCCATGTTGCCGTCGCAACTGCCGAGATAGCGCAGAATCGTGCGCAGCTTGCGCAGGTAGGCGCCGGCCTCTTCCGAAGTCCGCATGTCGGGCTCGGACACGATCTCCATCAGCGCCACGCCGGAGCGGTTGAGATCGACGTAGGTCTTACTCGGATGCTGGTCGTGCATGCTCTTGCCGGCATCCATCTCCAGATGCAGCCGGGTGATGCCGACGGTGCGCGAGGCACCATCGGCCAGATCCAGCACGATCTCGCCCTTGCCGACGATCGGCTGCAAATACTGGCTGATCTGATAGCCGCAAGGCAAATCGGCGTAGAAGTAATTCTTGCGGTCGAACACCGAGAAATTGTTGATCTCGGCACGCAGCCCCAGGCCCGTACGCACCGCCTGCTCGACACAATAGTCGTTGATCACCGGCAGCATTCCCGGAAAGCCGGCATCGACGAAACTGACCTGACTGTTGGGCTCGGCCCCGAACTCGGTGGCGGCACCGCTGAACAGCTTGGCCTTCGAGGTGACCTGAGCATGAACCTCCAGCCCGATCACAATTTCCCAATCGCCGGTCTCGCCCTGAATATACGACATTCTTTTCCGCCCACGTCCCGTGTTGGCCGCCCACGTCCCATGCTGGCCGTTCCGGCACCACCATAGCAAGGGCGGGAGCGGCGCGAAAGAGGGTGCGCGCCCTCAGAACTTCACCGCCGCCGCGCCGCTGGGCGCCGCCGGCTTCACGATGCACTCCCCGGTCTCGACATGATAACTGTAAGTTCCGGTGGCGGCATTCAGGTTCTGCAACCTGAGCACCCGCTGGTAGCGGCCGGTGTGGCGGTCGATGGTCAGCTCGATATCGTGAACATTGTAGACGCCGTTGCTCAACGCCCCGGTCCTGATTTCCGCCGACAGCAGGGTGTAATAGTCGCTGTTGATGGTCATGCGGTATTTTTCCGAGAACGTGATCTGCGTCCCCCTCCGGTCGGCGCGCAAATCGACGCTGGCCATGGAATTGTCCATGTCGATGGTCAGAGTCCAGACGCTGCCGACCGAGAAATAGGTGATCAGCACTCCGCCCTCGAGCTGCACGCTCTCGCCGGTCTTGGCGGTGCATTGCAGGGCCAGGGTCTGGACCTGGGGCGTCATGTCCTGGGCCTGTGCGATCGTCACCGGCCCGCCCCCGAGGAGGCAAAGGAGAACAAGGCGGAGACTCAAGGCGATAGCGCGCATTTTCCCCCTCACCACCAGCACCGGATGCCGCCCATTATAGCCCAATTCCGGCCGGCGCGGCGACTCAATGCGGCGACTCAATGATGCTCGCCGAACAGCCGCGCGTACTCGATCTTGGGGCAGCGGTCCATGATCACGATCGCGCCCCCGGCCTCGGCGCGGGCGGCGGCTCCGGGATTGCGCACCCCGAGCTGCATCCACACCACCTTGGCGCCAAGGGCGGCGGCCTGCTCGGTCAGCGGCCCGGCGGCCTCGGAGGTGCGGAAGATATCGACCATGTCCGGCGTCTCGGTCAGAGACGACAGGTCGGGCAGCACGGTCTCGCCGAGAAGGGTCTGGCCGGCGGCCTTGGGATTGACCGGCACCACCCGGTAGCCCTTGCTCTGAAGGTAGCGCATGACGATGTGGCTGTCGCGAGTCGGGTCCGGGCTGGCGCCGACCAGGGCGATCAGCCGGACCTCGCGGAAAATCCTGCGCAACAGCGCGTCGGTATAAGCCTTGTCGTCGCTCATCGGGGTCATCGCGCGGGCTCGGAATCGGGGGTGGCGGCGATCCAGGTCACGTGCCCCATCTTGCGGCCGGGACGAACCTGACGTTTGCCATAGAGATGCAGGCGGGCGTTGGGCGCGGCGACCAGTTCCGGCCAGCGCTCGACATCGCCGCCGATCAGGTTGTCCATCACGGCGTCGCACAGCCGGCCGGTGGCGCCGAGGGGCAGGCCGCACACCGCCCGCACCAACTGCTCGAACTGGCTGGTGGCACAGGCATCCATGGTCCAGTGGCCGGAATTGTGCGGCCGGGGCGCCAGTTCGTTGACCAGCACCCGGCCGTCGCGGGTCACGAACATCTCGACCGCCAGCAGCCCGACCACCGCCAGCGCCTCGGTGATCCGGCAGGCGATCAGCTCGGCCTCGGCGGCGACCTCGGGCGCGATCCGGGCCGGCACGATGGTGCGGGAGAGAATGTGGTGCTCGTGCTGATTCTCCACCGCGGGATAGCTGCGCAGGGTGCCATCGGCGGCCCGGGCGACGATCACCGAAATTTCGCAGGCGAAATCGATGAACCCCTCGACCACGGCGTCGAGCGCGTGCCCCCCGGCCAACTCATGCCACGCGGACTCGGGAGCGGACTCGGCGCCCAGCCGAACCTGTCCCTTGCCGTCATAGCCCAGCCGGGCGACCTTCAGCACCGCCGGCCGCCCCAGCTCGGCGATGGCGACGGCAACGTCGGCGGCGGAATGGGCCGGGCGCCAGGGCGCGGTGGCGATGCCCAGGCCGTTGACGAAACTCTTCTCGCGAATCCGGTCGCGGGTCACCGCCAGCACGGCGGCCCCCGGCCGCACCGGCACCATCCGCTCCAGCGCCGCCACCGTCTCGGGCGGCACGTTCTCCCACTCCAGGGTCACGACGTCGACCGAGGCGGCAAAGGCGGCGAGCGCGGCGGCGTCGGCGAAATCGGCAACGGTGGCCGCGGCGCTGACCTCGGCGCACGGACTGTCGGGCTCGGGGGTGTAAACATGGGTGCGGTAGCCGAGGCGAGCCGCGGCCAAAGCGGTCATGCGGCCAAGCTGGCCACCGCCAAGCATGCCCAGGGTCGCCCCTGGCGGAAGGGTGAGGACGGACATGGGCTCAGGGGGCCGGGGTCTCGGGAACCAACGCCACCGCGGCGCTCTGGCGCGCTCTCCAGGCATCGAGGGCCTCGGCCACCGCCGGCTCCTGCAAGCCGATCACCGCCGCCGCCAGCAGCGCGGCGTTGATGGCGCCGGCCTTGCCGATGGCCAGAGTGCCCACCGGAATCCCGGCCGGCATCTGAACGATCGAGAGCAGACTGTCCATGCCCTTGAGGGCGTGGCTTTCCACCGGCACCCCGAACACCGGCAGCGGCGTCAGGGCGGCGGCCATGCCCGGCAGGTGGGCGGCGCCGCCGGCGCCGGCGATGATCACCTGCAGCCCCCGGCCCCGCGCCGAGCCGGCATAGTCGTAGAGCCGCTGGGGCGTGCGGTGGGCCGAGACGATCCGGGTCTCGAACGGCACGCCGAGGGCGCTCAGGGTTTCGGCGGCATGACCCATGGTCGCCCAGTCGGACTGGCTGCCCATGATGATGCCCACGAGAGCCGGACGGACCGGGGCGGCGGAAAGGCTGTCGGGTGCGGACACGGGCGGTTGTCTCGTGGTCTTACGCGATGATGTCGGGCAGCAGCTGGCTTTCCAGCCGAATGATCTGGTCCTTAAGCGCCAGCTTGCGTTTTTTCAAGCGCTGCATCTGCAACTGGTCGTAGGGAGCCTCCTCGGCGATCCGGTTGATCACGTCGTCGAGATCCCGATGCTCTTGCCGCAAACCCGACAGTTTCTGCCGCGTCGCCTGTTGCTCGCTCATGGTCACCGGGTCCTGATCCTCCGTCAAGCCCGCAGCATAGCAGAAAACCGCCGCACCGTCAGGGGGAACGCGAGCCCGCGCCCCACTCTTTCAACGCGAAACCGCCCCGCGGGATCAACAGGAGCGGACCCGGGACAGGAACTGGTCGACCCCGGTCCCCAGCGACCGCGACTGGCGCGCCAAGCCGGAAGCCGCCTCGAGAACCTTTTCCGCCTCGCGGTGATTGGCCTCGGCGGTCTGGTTGACCCGGACGATGGTGGTGGTGACCTCGCGGGTGCCGATCGACGCCTGCTGAACGTTGCGGGCGATTTCGCTGGTCGCGCAGCCCTGCTCCTCGACCGCGGCCGAGATCGTCGAGGCGATGGAATTGATCTGGTCGATGGTCGCGGAAATGCCCTTGATCGCGGTCACCGCCTCCTGAGTCGCGGCTTGCACGGCGCTGATCTGGGCGTCGATTTCCTCGGTGGCCTTGGCGGTCTGATTGGCCAGACTCTTGACCTCGTTGGCCACCACCGCGAAGCCGCGCCCGGCCTCGCCCGCCCGCGCCGCCTCGATGGTGGCGTTGAGCGCCAGCAGGTTGGTCTGGGAGGCGATGGAGTTGATCAGCTTGACCACCTCGCCGATCTTCTTGGCCGCCACGGCCAGTTCCTGGACCTTCTTGTTGGTCCGCCCCGCCTCTTCCTGGGCAGCGCTGGTGATGCCGGCCGAATGGGCGACCTGACGGCTGATTTCGCTGATCGAGGACGACAGCTCCTCGGCGGCGGCGACGGTCTGGATGTTGACGGTCGCCTCCTCGGCAGCCGAAGCCACCGCCGTCGCTTCCCGGCTGGTCTCGTCGGAGGAGTCGGCCATCCGCTTGGCCGACTCCTCAAGCTGATCGGTGGCGACGCCCAGGCTGCCGACAATGCTCTTGACGTCGCGCTCGAAGCGGTCGGCGGTGCCGCCCAACTCGCGCTTGATCACCGCCTGGGTGTTGACCTCGATATACACCGAGGTCGCGAGTTCCATGTCGAGGAAGACCGCGCGGTTGATCGCCTGGAGAATCTGGGCCAGCCGCTCGGGCTTCCGGCGATAGGTGGCGATGGCCAGATCGACCAGCTTGTTGAGCGTGAAGCAATAGGCGCCGGTGTACCAGCTCGGCTCCAGACCAATCCGCTGGTGGGTTTCCCCGATGGACTGAACCTGAGCCATGTAACCGGCATCGAAGGTGCCGGTGAAGACATTCTTCAGCCAGTGAGCCTTCTGCAAGGAACGAGCGCGCGAGACCCGCTCCGGGCTGCTGAGAAAGCTGGACGTCGCCGGAACGGAGCGCAAATAACTATAAAATTCATCAAGAATTTGATCGATCTTCGGACTCAAGACTTGGCTGAACTCCCGGAGCGCCACCTTGGTCTGCTCATCGATCTTCAAAAAGCGAATACGGTCTTCAATTCCCGACATCTTGTTATCAACAGCCATGTCCACGCGCCCCTTATATAGAAGAATTCTAAACAGTGCGGATAACGTACCAATGATCACCGCAGTCCCACCGGGCTCATCCCTCAGAAATAAAGCCACAGCAGTACTGGAAATGACATGGGGCATTACGCCGCCTGGTAAATAGCTTACCTGCTTCTATCAGATGACGTGGTTGTAAATCAACACAGGAACCTTACACTTTGAAGGCATTTGGTTGTGGGGTTATTTTCTCATAGAACAGCTGTCCCGGCCGGAGCTTGTCCGGCTCATGCGGCCATGAGCGCGCCACTCAAGCCCGGGCGCGGCAGCGATGACAGGAAAACATTCCTTTTATTCAATTCCCCCGACGACGCCTGACCGGCCGCTCAGCCCGTCGGAGCGTCGAACAGGAAGTCGAGATCGTCGGCGGTCAGCGAACCGGCCCACGAGCCTTCGTCGAGCATGGCGTCGGCCAGCGAGCCCTTGCGCTCCTGAAGCTCCAGGATGCGCTCCTCGACGGTGCCCGAGGCGATCAGCTTGTAGACGAACACCGCCTTGTCCTGGCCGATGCGGTGGGCGCGGTCGGTGGCCTGATTTTCCACCGCCGGATTCCACCACGGATCATAGTGAATCACGGTGTCGGCGGCGGTCAGGTTGAGACCGCGGCCGCCGGCCTTGAGGCTGATCAGGAACAGCGGCACCTCGCAGGCCTGGAAGCGCTCGACCGGGGTCGCGCGATCGGCGGTGCTGCCGCGCAACTCGACATACTGGATGCCGGTCGGCTTCAGCGCCTCCTTGATCAGGTCGAGCATCGAGGTAAACTGAGAGAACAGCAGAATCCGCCGCCCTTCCTCGATCATGCTCGGCACCATGTTGACCAGCAGCTCGAGCTTGCCGCTGCCGGTGACCTTGCGCGCCGACTCGAGCTTGACCAGCCGGGGATCGCAGCAGGCCTGACGCAGCTTGAGCAGGGCGTCGAGGATCAGAATCTTGGAGCGGGCCAGACCGATGCGGGCGATCTCCTCGCGCACCTTCTGATGCATCGACAGGCGAATCGTCTCATAGAGATCGCGCTGGTCCGAGGCCAGTTCGACCCGGTTGACGATCAGGGTCTTGGGCGGCAGATCGGTGGCCACCGCCGCCTTGGTCCGGCGCAGCACGAACGGGCGCAGGCGCTTGGCCAGCTGCTTGCGCTTATCCTCGTCGCCGCGCTTCTCGATCGGCGTGCGGTAGCGGGCGGTGAAAGTCTTGTGGTCCGAGAGCACGCCGGGCATCAGGAAGGCGAACTGCGACCAGACCTCGCCGAGGTGGTTCTCGATCGGCGTGCCCGACAGGCACAAGCGGTGCCGCGCCTTGAGCTTGCAGGCGGCGCGGGTCGATTTGGCCAGCGGATTCTTGATCGCCTGGGCCTCGTCGAGCACGATCATGTGGAACTCGAGGGCGGCGAGGAAATCGACGTCGCGGGCCAGAATCGCGTAGGTGGTGATCACCAGATTGGCCTTCGAGACCTCGGAGCGCCGGCTGTGGCGGTCCAGGCCATGGAACACCAGCACCGACAATTCCGGTGTGAAGCGCCCGGCCTCGGCGACCCAGTTGGGCACCAAGCTGGTCGGCACCACGATCAGGCACGGCTTCTTCAGCCGGCCTTCGTGATTTTCCACCGCGATGTGGGCCAGGGTTTGGGCGGTCTTGCCCAGCCCCATGTCGTCGGCGAGAATCCCGCCCATCTCATTGGCGCGCAGGAATTGCAGCCAGTCGAGGCCGTCGCGCTGATAGGGACGCAGCGAGGCGCGGAAGCCCGGCGGCGGCTCGACCTTGGCCGGCACGCTGGCGGTGCGCAAACGCCGGCCCAAATCGCGCAGGCGATCGCCGCCATGCCAGCGGGTGCCGACGATGGATTCGAGATCGACCAGGGTCGGGACATCGGCCGAGGGCATCGACAGCTTGCCGTCCTTTGTCACCCGGCCGTTGGTGATCATCTCCTCGAGGGTGGCGAGGAACTTGGCCACCCGCTCGGCGGGCAGGGCGAGAATGCGGCCATCGTCGAGCATCGCCCGCACCTTGCCGTCGG
>CAIOBP010000170.1 GCA_903856295.1 uncultured Rhodospirillales bacterium
CGCTTGGTTTCAGCATTGCTCGCAGAGGTCGATGAGGACTGGATGACTGGTAAGATATACATAAATCTGGCGGCGTAACTACCCGCCTCGAATCAAGTCGTCTTCTGCGCGAATTTACAGAAAAAAACTTGCACGGCCTGCGGGACCGGCGCTTCGACCTGATTCTGATGGATATTCAGATGCCCGAGATGGACGGGGTCAGCGCCACCAGGAGCATTCGGGCGCTGCCGTCGCCGCGATCCGAAGTCCCGATCGTGGCCCTGACTGTCAATTCGATGCAGGAGCAACTGGTCGAATACCTGTCCGCCGGCATGAACGGCTACATCGTCAAGCCGTTCACCAGCGAGTCGATGATGTCGGAAATCGGCCGGGTGATGTTGGCGCCGGCCTGCACGCCCAGCACCGAGGACATCGACCGGTTGCAGTCGGCATCGGCGGCAAAGGACGGCGAGGGCGGCAACTGGCACGATCTCGGCCTGTTCGACGACGGCCAGCTGAGTTCGCTCCGGGAATGCCTCGGCGAGGACAGTTATCGCGATCTGCTCAGCAATGTCTGTTGTGCGCTGGCCCCGGAGGTCAACGCGGTGAAAGTGGCCCTGAACAGGGGAGACTTTGAAGCGGTCAAGACATTGGCCCAGCGCCTCAGGGGCGATGCCAGTATCGTCGGCGCGCAACGGGTGGCCCGGTTCGCCAAATTCTTGGGAAAGAACATCGAGGCCGAAAAGGTGTCGCGGATCGTCGATGACATGGAGTCGATTTACCAGGAAACGCTTGCCGATATTCGCGGCCGAAGCTGGAACTGAGATCAGCCACACGTGAATATCAGACAGAACTGTAACGGGCACAGCGCGATGCGGGGCACGCCTAATGGCCAATAACTCGTTGTCATCGGTTTCACAGAGCCCCTATGGCCCGGAGGACGTCGGCGAGCCGCTGTTTCTCGCCTTTGCCGGAGGGTTGATGACATGCAAGGTATCGGTGACCAGCACCCGGGGCATCATTACGCTCGAGCTTGACCTGTCCGGCGTCTTAACCCCGGAACATGGCTTTGTCCGCGATCTCATTACCAATGTGGCTGAAAATATCCGTTACGACGTTGCCTTGCTGCGATTCGAAAACTTGGCATTTTTTGATGGTCATATCATGAATGAGTGCGCGCTTGAGCAGGTGCTCATGCTCAGCACCTATTTTTCCCATGTCGGCAAGCCGGTTTACATTCACATGGAAAACAGCTGTATCAAAGAGGCTTTGGAGAAGAGCTTCTCGGCCAAGAGATACGGCACGATTCATTTCGCATGAGGCCCAGCCGGAGCGGGGTTTTGACGTCCATCCAAAAGGCGGCGGCTTATGACCGGTCGTGAGGGAGAGAGCGGGGCCGCGGTTCTGGCGGATACGGCGTTGGGCCTGCCGCCGGGTCGGTGTCTCCGTATTCTGGTCGCGGACGACAGCCCGGTCAACCATATGGTTACCGCGACGTTTCTGCGGCGGGCGGGGCATACCGTCGCGGTCGTGTGCAACGGCCGGGAGGCGATCGAGGCGGAATTGGGCAATGGTTTCGATATCATCCTGATGGATATCGAAATGCCCGAAATGGATGGGCTGAGCGCCGCCCGCGCGATCCGCCGGCTCCCGCATCCCTATGGCTTGTTGGCGGCGGCCTGAATCCGCACCTATTCGGCGGTCTCAGCGAAAAAGTCGGCTTTGGTGATGACCGCGCCCGCCAGGGCCTGCCGTCGGGAGGGGCGGAGCCCCGACCAGAGTCAGGCCCTGGCGGGCGCGGTTTCGTTTGTTGGATAGGTCGCCTCGGCTGTTTTGCGCGAGGGTGACACCGGCCGGGA
>CAIOBP010000171.1 GCA_903856295.1 uncultured Rhodospirillales bacterium
CGCTTGGTTTCAGCATTGCTCGCAGAGGTCGATGAGGACTGGATGACTGGTAAGATATACATAAATCTGGCGGCGTAACTACCCGCCTCGAATCAAGTCGTCTTCTGCGCGAATTTACAGAAAAAAACTTGCACGGCCTACCGCGCTGGGGCAGTCACCGTAGGATCGATGGGTCCGTGTAATTCGGCGAGCCCATGTCATGCACATCGAGATCGAGCGTCGGTTTCTGGTATCGCCTGTCGCCTTGTCGTGGTGCCGCGACGGCACCGATATCGAGCAAGGCTACCTTCGGGCCGATGGACGGACCACTGTCCGTGTCCGCATCGCGGACGGCACCGGGGTGGTGACGATCAAGGGGCCGCGCTGCGGTTGCTCCCGCTTCGAACATGAAACGCCGGTCTCCCTCAATGCTGCGCGGGCCTTGCTTAACCGGATTCCTCCGCACATGAAGGTCCGGAAAACCCGCTACGAAGTCGAGGTCGGCGGTCTGATTTGGGAAATCGACGTTTTTGCCGATCTGAACGCTGGGTTGATCCTGGCCGAGGTTGAAATCGACGACCCGGATCAAGCGATCGTCGTGCCCCATTGGGTCTCCCGCGAAGTCACCTGGGATGCGCGCTACAGCAACTCCCAGTTGGCCCGCCGCCCTCATTCCCAGTGGACGATGGCTGCCTGAGTGGCGACACGAGCGCGTGCAAATAAAACGTCACGGATCATCCAACAAGCTGTCATCGGCGCCCTTCATACAGTTCAGCGGTTTCCTCTTGCCGATGGCTGCCATGACCACTTTGCCGACTGCCAAATCCGTCACCTCCACCGCCCGATCCGACGCCGTTGTAGCCTCCACCGGCAGCGTCCCGTTTTCGCTGGGGGGCGAGATTCTCGTGCGTGTGCGCAACGCCTATCAGCGCGACGGTCGCCTCGCCGCCGCCGCGGCGTTGCGCCAGCAGAATGGCGCGCTGACCATGACCGACGCCCTGTGGACGATCGATCGCGCCCTCGGCCTGCACAAGCGCGTGGGTATGTACTGACGCCCGCGCCGGTCCGGGAACGGGGCCATGTCCGACTGTTCGATGACGATCGTCCTGCGCCCGTCGACGGATGCCGACGTGCCGATGATGCTGGACATCTACAGCCATCATATTCAGCACGGCATCGGCGATTTCAAACCGGAACCGCTGCATCTCCGGGAGATCAAGCGCCGCCGCAAGGTGATGCTGAAACGAAAGATGCCGCACATGGTCGCCGAATGCGAGGGAGCGGTGGTCGGCTATGCCTATGCCGCGCCGTTTCGCAAGCAGCCGGCTTACCGCTATACGATCGAGCACTCGATTTATGTCCACAAGGACTATCTCAGGCTGGGCATCGGCGGGCGACTGCTGCCGGCCCTGATCCGCGAATGTCACGATGCCGGCTTTCACCAGATGATCGCGGTGGTCGACAGCTCAAACCAGCCGTCGCTGGCACTCCACACCGCCTTCGGCTTCGAACGGTCCGGAGTGCTGCGGGCGGTGGGGTTCAAGTTCGGCCACTGGACGGACAGCGTTTTGATGCAGCGGCTGCTTACCCCGGAAGACGTCGCTGGCACCTGCGGCGATTGACGGGCGGAACATTCACACGAACGTCATTGAAACACTATATGGGTGGGCAAGCTACGGTGGGGTTTCCGCCGGGGCGCGGCACGACGAGGATGGCATCGGCATGGATTTCTTCCGGCACTTCACCTTTCTGATTTGCGCCCCGGCCTTCGACGTCAACGACCTCGAGGGGTTGCGTTTGCAGCAGATCGCCACCGAGGTCGAGCGCGCCGGGTTTCAGGTGGTCAAGGCGCGCCGGGTCGAAGACGCCGAGCTGGCCATCCGCACCGACGCCGCCATCGGTTGCATGATCATCGACTGGTCGAAGAAGGGCCTCGACGGCAAGACCGCCGCCCTGATCGAGTTGGTGCGCCGCCGCGGCCTGGAAACGCCGATCATGCTGCTGGTGCGCCGCCAGCGCTTCGAGAACATTCCGGTCGACGTGCTCAACCACGTCGACGGCTATGTCTTTCTCGGTGAAGAAACACCCGAGTTCATCGCCAAGAACCTGATCAGCCGGCTCAAGCAATACGCCGACACCCTCAAGACGCCGTTCTTCGGCGCCCTGGTCGATTACGCCGAGGAGGGCAACCAGCTCTGGACCTGTCCCGGCCACAATGGCGGCATCTTCTACCGCCGCAGCCCGATCGGCCGCATCTTCGTCGAGCATCTCGGCGAGGCGGTGTTCCGCGACGACATCGATAATTCGGTGTTGGATCTGGGCGACCTGCTGGTCCACGAAGGCCCGGCGCTCCAGGCCCAGAAGGAAGCGGCGCAGATATTCGGCGCCGAACGCACTTATTTCGTGCTCAACGGCACCTCGGCTTCCAACAAGATCGTGCTGACGGCGCTGGTCGCCGATGGCGACCTCGTGCTGTTCGACCGCAATAACCACAAGGCCGCCCATCACGGCGCGCTGCTGCTCGGCGGCGGCATCCCGGTCTTCCTGGAAACCGACCGCAATGCCCACGGCATGATCGGCCCGATCGACTACGAAGCGCTCGACGAGACGCGCATCCGGGAGAAAGTCCGCGCCAATCCGCTGGTCACCGACCCCGAGGCTTGGCAACGCCAGCGGCCGTTCCGGGTCGCGGTGATCGAGCAGTGCACCTACGACGGCACCATCTACGACGCCCGCACCATTCTGGAAAAGCTCGGGCCGCTCTGCGACTACATCCTCTTTGACGAAGCCTGGGCTGGCTTCCTGAAGTTCCACCCGCTGTACAAGGGCCGCTTCGCCATGGGGCTGGAGGGGCTGGGGCCGGACGACCCCGGCATCATCTCCACCCAGTCGACCCACAAGCAGCTGGCCTCGTTCTCCCAGGCATCGCAGATACACGTCAAGCACAACCACATCCGGGGCCAGGAGCGGCGGGTCGAGCATCGCCGCTTCAATGAGTCCTTTCTCCAGCACGCCTCGACTTCGCCGTTCTACCCGCTGTTCGCCTCCCTCGACGTCGGCGCGCAGATGATGAAGGGCCGCTCGGGCGAGGTGCTGTGGGACGACACCATCCGGCTCGGCATCGAACTGCGCAAAAAAATCCGGACCATCCGTCGCGAGTTCGAGGAGAAGGAGGCCAATCCGGCCCGGCGCTGGTTCGTCGACCCGTTCGTGCCCGACGTCGTCCAGTTCTCGCCCGACCAGCCCGAGCTGTGCGCCTGGGAGGATGTGCCCACCGATCTGCTGGCCTCCGACGTCCGCTATTGGGAGTTGCGGCCGGGGGCCGATTGGCACGGCTTCCAGCATGTCGCGCCCGGCTACGCCATCACCGATCCCAACAAGCTGACCCTGCTTACCCCCGGCTTCGACCGCCGCACCGGCATCTACGAAGCCCACGGCGTGCCGGCGCCGGTGATTGCCCAATACTTGCGTGAAAACCAGATCGTCCCGGAGAAAAACGACCTCAACTCGATGCTGTTCCTGCTGACGCCGGGCGTGGAATCGAGCAAGGCCGGAACCCTGCTCAGCGGCTTGGTCGCCTTCAAGCGCCTGCACGACGACAACGTGCTGCTGGAGGACGCGATTCCGGAATTCGTCAAGCGCCGACCCAAGCGCTATGCCGGGTTGCGCCTGCGCGACCTTTGCGCCGAGATGCACGCCTACTATCGAGATTCCGGCACCAGCACGCTCCAGCGCCAGATGTTCCGCCCCGAGCATCTGCCGACCATGGTCATGGCACCCCACGACGCCGGGCGCCAGTTGGTGCGCAACAAGGTCGATTATCTGCCTCTCGATCGCATCGCCGGCCGCGTCGCCACCACTCTCTTTGTGGTCTACCCGCCGGGCATCGCCACCGTGGTTCCGGGCGAGCGGCTCGACGAGCGGGC
>CAIOBP010000172.1 GCA_903856295.1 uncultured Rhodospirillales bacterium
CGACCCGGTAAACCAGGACCAACCGCGTTAAAGAGTCCGATCTTGGCCGACATGAACGATACCACGACCAAACCCCGGTGCGCAGCTTCCCACCGCGCCTTTGTGCGCAGTGTCACGGAAGGTCGCGGCCGGGGGGCGTTTCCACGCGCGTTCGATCGTTTCCTGCACCTCCGTTTTGACAAGTCGCGGGGACTGCGGGGCGACCTTGCGTGAAGCACCGGGGCTGGGAAGGTCAGGCGCCGCCACTTCGCCGTAGGTGCGCTCGGAGTGATAGCTCCGGGCACCAGCGAGTCCCCCGGCATCATGGCGTATGGTGCCGGGGCTTTTTCGGAATCGCCGGATTCGACCGCTGGCATCGATCCCGAGGTGGCGAGGCCGGATTCTGTCGAGACTGGGAAACTGCAACATAGAATGTGGGCGCATTTTACCAATGGCTTGATTTTACGAAATAATTTTAACGACCGATTCGAAATGAGCTGCCTTCGCCTGCCAGTTCAGCTTTCAAAAGTGCGCAGGCTACGCAGTGAGCTAAGTCTTTGATCTATTTATAGTGCGCAGCCTGCGCAGTGAATTGCGGCACTGCGCAGGTATCAGAGAAAGCGGGCCAAGAGAGAGAAAAAGCAGCCCGGAATGGGGCGCGGGAAGGTCAAAACACTGCGCAGGTTTACCTGCTAACCCTTGGGACTATTGAGGCTTTTTCTTATCCATTTAAACCATGAGACTTTATTCTACAGGGTTACTGGCGGAGAGGGAGGGATTCGAACCCTCGGTACCCTTGCGGGTACAACGGTTTTCGAGACCGCCCCGATCGACCGCTCCGGCACCTCTCCTGCGTGCTGGCACAAGCCGCTCCCAGGCGTCGAGGCGAAACGCAACGACGTGGGAGCACCGCACCAACGGCCGGCACCCTAGCGTGATTTCAGCCATGCCGCAACAAGATTAACGCCTCAAGACGCGCACCTGCGTGTGCTTCTTGAGGCTGTTGCGGCGCTTGACGACCCTGGCGAGTCCTGGAAAGGGGCTGCTGGCTGCCCGCCGTCCGGTCTCGGCGCAAAAAACAGGGGCGTCGTCAGAGGCGTCGCCGACAAGAAATCAATCAAGCTTGGGCGCAAGGCGACCGGAGGGGCATCGGATGCCTTGCACCGACCCCGGCCGGTCTCCCCGTTAACCTGGATTCGAAACCCTGCCGTATTCGGAAGCCACAGGCGATGCGGTCCTTGATTATATCCGGGCGGTCATTTAACCAGTAGAGGCGCAACCAAGGCCCGGATCGCCATCGATGTTCGATATCTTCGCCACCATTCTGTCTGCCGGTGTCGTCATCTCGGTGGTGACGCTGGTGGTTCATGAGCCGCTGCTGCTCGCGGCGGGAATATCGACCATTCTCGGTCTGCTGTTCCTGCTGCTGCCGATGTTCGCCAGCATGGTCCCGGTGATGGGCTACCTGCTGGTCTTCACCGGCATCGTCAGCCTGGGGTATGGCGTGCTCAGCACCCGTTCCTGGTTGAATGTGCTGCATGCCCGCCGCTTGCAGGCGCTGGCCCGGCGCCAGCAGCTTCAGGCCGCCCGAGCCCAGACCACCCCCGCGCAGCCGGATGTGGCCCCAGCCGCCGCCGCCAGCCGGGTCAGGGACGAGGATGGCGACGACGAGCTGCCGGCCCATATCGCCGCCCAGCTCGATGAAGAAGAAGCGCCCCGGGGCCGACGCAAGAGTTCGCTCTCCCGCGTCGGCCGCAGCCTCGGGCGCGGCGCTCCCGAGCCGGAGCCCGAACTCGAGATCGAAACCAAACCCAAGGGCAAGCCCTGGCGAAACCCCTACGACCGGCCCGCCGCCGCGGAAACGCCGACGCCGACGCCGACGCCGGCTCCCGCCCAACCGCCAGCGCCCACACCGGCACCGCCACCGGCTCCGGTCGCGCCGCCAGCGCCGCCGCCCATGCCCGTCCCGCCACCGCCCGCGCCCGCCCCGGTGGTGGTGGTGGTGCCGGCTCCCGCTCCCGTGCCCAGGCCGGCACAGCCGCTGAGCCGTGGCGCCGAGCGAATCAAGCGGATCAAGGACGAATTCCGGCGCGGACAGTCGCCTCGCCACCCCAAGCCGAAAGCCAAAGCCGCCATTCCGGAAGCGCCGCCGCCGCCACCCATGCCCGTGCCCGTGCCCGCTCCGCCGCTGCCACCTCCGCCCCCGCCTCCTCCACCGCCGCCGCCGGTTCGCGAAGACGAATCCGTGCTCAAGGCGCGCCGGCAGCGGGACCTTATGGAGCTTGACCTGCTCGATCTGGAGACGCTTGAAGCCCCGGCGCGCCGCCAGCCCGAGCGGGGAGAGGACGCGGACGCCGCCAGGGAAGCCAAGGGCGCCAAGCCGTTCCTCAGCCGCATGGCGCGCCGTTCGTGAGGCTCGGCAGCGGCGCGACCGACAAACCACAGTAGCTGCATGTTGATTTGCTGTTATGCACAATATTCGTTGCGATATTCCGGCGCGCCGACTATCTTGCTCAGCGTCAGGCACCGGATGACGCATTGCACGATGTTTTCCACACCATGAACAGCCCCCCTTCCTCCCCCCCCCATGATCCCGAGGCCGTTCGCGCGCGGGCCGAGCGGGTGGCGGCGCGGGTCGCCGGCCTCGACGGCGCCGCGCTGCTGGAGCCGCTGATCCGCGACGAGTTCGCCGGCCGGCTGGCGCTGGTCTCGTCGTTCGGCACCGAGTCGGCGGTGCTGCTGGCCCTGGCCGCCGAGGTCGATCCTTCGGTGCCGGTGCTGTTCATCGACACCGGCGCGCTGTTCGGCGAAACCCGGCGCTATCGCGACCAGCTGATCGCGCAACTCGGCCTGACCGATGTCCGCACCATTACTCCCGATCCCAAGGAGTTGCGCGCCGCCGATGCCGATGGCCTGCTGTTTCAGCGCGACCCCGACGCCTGCTGTCACGTCCGCAAGGTGCTGCCGCTGGAGCGCGCCCTCGCCGGCTTCGATGCCTGGATCAGCGGCCGCAAGCGCTATCACGGCGCCACCCGCACCGAATTGCCGGTGATCGAGGCCGACCGGAGCTGGATCAAGATCAACCCGCTGGTCGCCTGGCCGCGCGAGCGCCTGACCACCGAGTTCGAACGCCGCGGCCTGCCCGCCCACCCGCTGGAAGCCGATGGCTTCCTCTCCATCGGCTGTATGCCCTGCTCCGAGCGGACGGCGCCGGGGGGCGACATCCGCGCCGGGCGCTGGGCCGGCAAGGACAAGACCGAATGCGGCATTCACCGCCGCCCCGCCGCCTGACACACGCATCACACGCTCTTTACCAGGGAAATCAGGTCCATGGATCAGCTTTCGGCCCTTGAGGACCAGAGCATCTACATCTTCCGCGAAGCCTTCAACCGGCTCGACAAGCTGGCCATGCTGTGGTCGATCGGCAAGGACAGCAACGTCATGCTCTGGCTGGCGAAGAAGGCGTTCTTCGGCCATGTGCCGTTCCCGGTGCTCCATGTCGACACCCACTACAAGATTCCCGAGATGATCGAGTTCCGTGACCGCATGGCCAAGGAATGGAAGCTCGACCTGATCGTCGGCGAGAACCGCGCCGCCCTCGATGCCGGCATGGGGCCGGAGCGCGGCCGGATCACCTGCTGCACCGCCCTCAAGACCGACGGCCTGAAAACCCTGATCGGCGACAACGGCTTCACCGCCGTGTTCGCCGGCATCCGCCGCGACGAGGACGGCACCCGGGCCAAGGAGCGGGTGTTCAGCCCGCGCACCCAAAACGCCGAGTGGGACTTCCGCGACCAGCCGCCGGAATTCTGGGACCAGTTCAAGACCACCTTCCCGCCCGGCACCTCGTTGCGCGTCCACCCGATCCTGCATTGGACCGAACTGGATGTCTGGCGCTACATCAAGCGCGAGAATATTCCGCTGGTCGATCTTTATTTTACGAAGAATGGCCGCCGCTACCGTTCGCTCGGCTGCGCCCCCTGCACCGCGCCGATCGAGAGCCAGGCCAGCACCGTCGACGAGATCATCGCCGAGTTGGAGCGCAGCAACACCTCGGAGCGCGCCGGCCGCGCCCAGGACAAGGTCTCGGAAGACGCTTTCGAAAAGCTGCGCGCCGGCGGGTATATGTGATGTCGGCACGCGAAACCAACGACACAGTGCCGGCGCCGGCATCCGGCCGCGACTGCGGCCGCGCGCCACGTGGCGCGGAAGTCCCGCCTGGGCGGGACTTCATCAGCAAAATATGAGAATGCCCAGATGAACGCCATATCCCCCCAGAGCCTCGCGACCCAGCGCCGCCTGCCGATCGTGATCGTCGGCCATGTCGATCACGGCAAGTCGACGCTGGTCGGCCGCCTGCTCAACGACACCGGCTCCCTGCCCGAGGGCAAGGTCGAGGCGATGCGCGAAATGAGCCGCCGCCGCGGCATGCCCTTCGAGTGGTCGTTCGTGATGGACGCGCTTCAGGCCGAGCGCGACCAGGGCATCACCATCGACACCACCCAGGTGCGCTTCCAGACCGCGACCCGGCCCTATGTCATCATCGACGCACCGGGACACAAAGAGTTCCTGAAGAACATGGTGACCGGCGCCGCCAGCGCCGACGCCGCGCTGCTGGTGATCGACGTCACCGAGGGCGCGCTGGAACAGTCGCGCCGCCACGCCTATTTGTTGCATCTGCTCGGCGTCCGTCAGGTCGCGGTGGTGATCAACAAGATGGACATGTGCGACTTTGCCGAGACGCGCTACCACGAGGTGGCCAAGGGCATTCTCGGCTATCTCGAAGAAATCGGCGTCACGCCCTCGGCGGTGGTGCCGATCTCGGCCCGCCACGGCAACAACATCGTGCTGCGCTGCAAGCACATGGGCTGGTACACCGGCCCGACGGTCGCCGAGGCCCTCGACGCCTTCAAACCGCCGAAATCGCTGACCGACCATCCGCTGCGCTTTCCGGTCCAGGACGTCTACAAGTTCGACGAACGCCGGATCATCGCCGGCCGCATCGAGAGCGGCGGGTTGGCGGTGGGCGATACTCTGATCTTTTCTCCCGGTGGCCGCACCGCCAAAATCCTGACCATCGAGAGCTGGAACGAAACCGGGAAGCGCACCAGCGCCGTCGCCGGGCAGTCGGTGGGCATCACCCTCGACCAGCAGATTTTCATCGAACGCGGCCACATCGCCGCCCGCGCCGAGGCCCGGCCGGTCGAGACCCACACCATCCGGGTCAATCTGTTCTGGCTCGGCCACGAACCGCTGGTGGTCGGGCGCTCCTACATCCTCAAGTTGGGCACCGCCGAGCATGATGTCACGGTCCAGGCGGTCGAGCGGGTGATCGACGTCGAGGACTTGTCGGGGCATGGCGGCGACCGGGTCGAGCGCAACGGCGTCGGCGAGGTCGTGCTGCACAGCCGCTCGACCCTGGTGGTCGATGATTTCGCCGATCTCTCGCGTACCGGCCGCGCGGTGCTGGTCGATGGCTACGACGTGGTCGGCGGCTGCATCATCCAGCAGCCGAAGACCGACGATCTGCCGGCACACCATCATCTGATCGCCACCGAACACACCCTGACCGCCGAAGAGCGCTCGATCAGCAACGGCCATCTCGGCGGCATTCTGTGGCTGACCGGGCTCTCCGGCTCGGGCAAGTCGACCCTGGCCATGGGGCTGGAGCGCGAACTGTTCCGCAAGGGCGTGCAGATTTGCGCCCTCGATGGCGACGCCGTGCGCCAGGGCCTGAATGCCGACCTCGGTTTCTCGCCTGAAGACCGGGCCGAGAACATCCGCCGGGTGGCCCAGGTGGCGCGTCTCTTTGCCGAGAGCGGCATGATCGTGGTTACCGCCTTCATCTCACCGACCCGCGCCGATCGCGCCATCGCCCGCGACGTCGGCGGCGCCTTCTTCCACGAGATCCATGTCGCCGCCGATCTCGAGACCTGCGAGGGCCGCGACGCCAAGGGCCTCTATAAGAAGGCCCGCGCCGGCCTGATCCCCCAGTTCACCGGCGTCTCGGCCCCTTACGAAGCCCCGACCTCGCCGGAGTTGGTGCTCGACACCGCCAAATTCTCCGCCGAAGCCTGCCTTGCCGACCTTGCCCGCTACGCCGAGTTGGCCCTGATCCGCCCGGTGCGCCGGGGCGCCAAGGTCAAGGTGGCGTGAACGGCGACTTGAAATCCGGCGCAACCGGTTCTATTATGGTTCCATAACGGTATCATATAGGAGCCGGCCATGCCTGCCAGTCTCTCGATCAAGAACGTCCCCGACGAAACCCTGGAGCGTCTGCGCCGCCGTGCCGAGAGCAACCACCGCTCGCTGCAAGGTGAGGTGATGTCGATCCTCGAGAGCGCCGTCCGGCCGCAAATCCGCCTGACGCCGATGGAGGTCTATGAGCGCGTCAAGGCTCTGGGCATCACGACCCCCTCCGAGTCCGTGGCGATAATCCGAGAAGACCGTGACAGCCGTTAAGGTCGTAGACGCTTCGGCCCTGGGCGCATTGCTGTTCGGGGAGCCCGAGGGAAAATTCGCCGCCATCGAGCTTGCCGAGGGGCACCTTGTGGCACCATCCCTGCTGTATCTCGAACTCGCCAACATTTATTTGAAAAAGCTGCGGCGCGCCCCCGAGTTGGCCGGCATGCTGGAAGCCGGCTTCGCCTGTCTCGGCACCATGGCGATCGAGATCGTTGAGATCGATTACAAGGGAGCGGCGGAAATTCGTCTTCTTGCCGAATCCCAAAAACTCTCGGCCTATGACGCCAGCTATCTCTGGCTGGCGTTGGCCATGAACGCAGAACTCGTGACGCTGGACCGGCGCTTGGCCGCCGCACTTCCCGGCCCTTACCAGAACTGAGGCAGGCGATGCTGCTGTATAAATTTTCCCCTGGACAGAAGTTCACCTTCCTCAAGCTGGTCCGCGACATTGCGACCGCCGACAAGACCCTTCAATCCGGCGAGCGCGATATCATCCGCGAGTTGTGTGATGAGATGGACATCTCTCTTGTCAACATAACCACCACGCTCGACCATAATTCCTTGTCGGAAATCTTCAACACCCGCGAGTCCAGGGTCCTGGTCATGATCGAGCTGGCCAGGATCTCGCTGTCCGACAAGGTGTTCGCGTTCGGGGAAAGCGAAATCCTCAATGGCACCCGGATCAAGTTCGGCTTCTCCAAGAAGGAGATGAACGACATCCTGCGACTGGCCGAAGTCTATGGCCTGCTGCGCCAGGGCATCAAGATGCTGGCGGCGGGCTAGCGTCGCCTTACTCCGCCGGTGCCAGGGCGAACAGCGCCTCGAAATCCTCCGCCCCCGGTTCGGCGCCCTCGAAATCGCCGTCGCTCTCGGTCGCCTCGTAGAGCAGCCAGCGGTAGTCGTCGCGGGGAATCTCGATGGCGCCGAACTGGCTGAGGTGATCGGTGACGAACTGGGTGTCGAGCAGCGAAAAGCCGCCCCGGCGCAGGCGGGCGACCAGATGAATCAGTGCCACCTTGCTGGCATCGGTGACCAGGCTGAACATGCTCTCGCCGAAAAAGGCGCCACCGAGCGAGACGCCGTACAGCCCGCCGACCAGCGTGCCATTCTGCCAGGTTTCGACGCTGTGGGCTTGGCCGTTCCGGTGCAACCGGCAATAGAGATCGAGAATTTCCCGGTTGATCCAGGTGGTTGGCCGGGCCCCGGCGCAGCCCTCCATCACCGTGCGAAAGGCCGAGTTGACCCGGACCTCGAACACGCCGCGACGAACGGTGCGGCGCAGCTTGCGCGGCACGTGGAAGGTGTCGAGCGGCAGGATGCCGCGAAAGTCCGGATCGTACCAGTACAGCTCCGAAGCCTGCGCGCTCTCCGCCATCGGAAACAGGCCGTTGGCGTAGGCGTGCAGGAGAAGCTGGGGGGAAAGCTCGACCGGCCTGCCGCCTTCGTCCCGCGCCTCCAGCCCGGTCAAGAGCGGACCAGCGCGGAATAATCGGCCATCAGCGCCGCGGTGATCGGGCCGGGGCTGGCGTATTCCAGATCGTCGATCCGCCCGACCGGGGTCACCTCGGCGGCGGTGCCGGTGAGGAAGACCTCGGAGAAGTCCTTGAGGTCTTTCGGCCAGATCGCCCGTTCGATCACCTCGATGCCGCGCTTGCGCGCCAGCTCGATCACGGTGCGCCGGGTGATGCCGTCGAGGAAGCAGTCGGGGGTCGGAGTGTGGATGCGCCCGTCCTTGATCAGGAAGATGTTGGCCCCGGTGGCCTCGGCGACCTGCCCCCGGTAATCGAGCATCAGGGAATCGTTGCAGCCGTTCTGCTCGGCGCTGTGTTTCGAGAGGGTGCAGATCATGTAGAGACCCGCCGCCTTGGCCGCCACCGGCGCGCACTCCGGCGAGGGCCGGCGCCAGCGCGAGGTCTCGAGCCGCACGCCGTCGGGCAGGTATTTGCCCCACTCCCAGACCGCGATGGCCAGATTGATGCGGTTGAACTGGGCGGCGACGCCCATCAGCTCGCTGCCGCGCCACGCCACCGGCCGCACATAGCCATCGGCGAAGCCCATGGCCGCCACGGTCTCGCGGGTGGCCTCGTCGATCTCGGCGACGCTGTAGGGAATGGTGAAGCCCAGCAACTGGCCCGATTTCACCAGCCGTTCGCTGTGCTCGGTCAGCTTGAAGACGCGGCCGTTGTAAAACCGCTCTCCTTCGAATACACAACTTCCGTAGTGCAAGCCATGGGTCAGGACGTGAACCTTGGCCTCGCGCCACGGCACCATCACGCCGTTCACCCAGATCACACCGTCGCGGTCATCGTAAGGGAGCATGGCCATGCCGGCAGTATCCTTGAATCCGTTGAGGTTCCGGTAGCTAACATCCCGCCCCGGCCAAGTCAACATGAGGGAGCCGCGCCGTCATGACCGAAGGTTCACCCCACACGACCGAGGGGCTGCCCCACATTCTGGTAGTCGACGACGATAACCGGCTGCGCGAACTGCTGCGCAAATATCTGGTCGACAACGGCTTTGTGGTGGCCACCGCCCGCGATGCCGCCGAGGCGCGGGCGCAGCTCGCCGCCCTGTGCTTCGACTTGATCATCCTCGACGTCATGATGCCGGGCGAAACCGGGCTGGAACTGACCGCCTCGCTGCGCAAGGCCAGCGAAATTCCGATCCTGCTGCTCACCGCCCGGGACGAGCCCGACGACCGCATCGCCGGCCTCGAGGCGGGCGCCGACGACTATCTGGCCAAGCCCTTCGAGCCGCGCGAACTGGTGCTGCGGCTGAATTCGATCTTGCGCCGGGCGCCGCCGCCGGCCATGCCCGAACCGGCGCGCACCCTGCGTCTCGGGCGCTGGACCTACCATCCCGATCGCGACGAGCTGCGCGCCGGCGCCGAGATTTTGCGCCTGACCACCGCCGAAGCCGCCCTGATGCGGGTGCTGGCTGCCGCGCCGGGCACCGTGCTCAGCCGCGAGGAAGTGACGGGACGGCTCGGCGTCGACGGCAACGCCCGCTCGGTCGACGTCCAAGTCACCCGCCTGCGCCGCAAGATCGAGGACGATCCCCGCCAGCCCCGCTACCTCCACACCGTGCGCGGCGAGGGTTATACTCTCCGCCCCGATTAACGGGGTCTGGGGCCGCCGGCCCCAGCGGGGTCCAGGGGCGGAGTCCCTTGGTCGCCGAAGGCCAGGGCGCTGCCCTGGACCCGCCAAAGGCCGGCGGCCTTTGGAAACCGGGATGTTGCGTCGGGGTCCGAAATGCCTGATTCGGAATATGCCAGTTCGTTCGCCACCGGAGCCTATGAGCGCCGCTTCGGCCTGAAGCGGCTGCTGCCGGGGACACTGTTCGGCCGGGTGCTGCTGATCATGGTCACACCGGTCGTCCTGACCCAGATGGTCGCGACCTGGATCTTTTATGAACGCCACTGGGAAAACGTCACCCGGCGCCTGGGCTTCGCGGTGGCGGCGGAAATCGGGCTGGTGATCGACGGCCTCAATCACGCCCCCGACCAGCACGCCCGCGCCCGGATTCTCGAACAGACCGAGCGGCTCGCCGATCTGGTGATCACCGTCGAGCCCGGCGCCAGCCTGCCCGCCGACCCCACGCCACCGGCCAGCATGGTCGAGCGCACCCTCGGTCAGGCGATCGCCGAGCGGGTGCAGCGACCCTATGTCATCGATTCCCGCATGTCCCGCGAGTGGTACGACATCCGCGTCCAATTGCCCGGCGAGGTGCTGAAGGTGCTGGTTCCCGGCCGGCGCCTGTTCAGCCCGACCACCTACATCTTCATTTTGTGGATGGTCGGCAGCGCGCTGGTGCTGTTCGCCATCGCCATCGCCTTCATGCGCAACCAGATCCGCTCGATCCGCCGCCTCGCCATCGCCGCCGACAGCTTCGGCAAGGGCCGCGACGTGCCGGATTTCAGGCCCGAGGGCGCCAACGAGGTTCGGCAGGCCGCCGCCGCCTTCCTGCTGATGCGCGAACGCATCCAGCGCCAATTGAAGCAGCGCACCGAGATGCTCGCCGGAGTCAGCCACGATCTGCGCACGCCGCTCACCCGCATGAAACTGGCCTTCGCCATGATGGGCGAAAGCCAGGACATCATCGAGCTGCAAGGCGACGTCGCCGAAATGGAGGCGATGATCGAAGCCTATCTCGCCTTCGCCCGGGGCGAGGGCAGCGAGCCCGCCGAGCCCGCCGATCTCGGCCGCTTGCTCAGCGAAGTGACGGTTAGCGCCCGCCGGGCCGGCGGCACCGTCGAACTGGAGGTTGCGGGCACGCTGGTCCTGCCGCTGCGCCTGAACGCCTTCCGCCGCTGCCTGACCAATCTGCTGGCCAACAGCCGCCTTCACGCCGAAAGCGTCTGGATGCGCGCCCACCATCGCGATCCGGCGACCATCGAGATTGTGCTCGACGATGACGGCCCCGGCATTCCCGCCGAAGCCCGCGAGGACGTGTTCAAGCCCTTTTTTCGCCTTGATTCCTCGCGAAACTCCGAAACCGGGGGCGCCGGCCTCGGCCTCGCCATCGCCCGCGACGTCGTGCGCTCCCATGGCGGCGAAATCACCCTCGACGACAGCCCCCAGGGCGGCCTCAGGGTGATCATTCGTCTGCCGGTGTGACCCCTCTCAACCCGATCGAAGCGAAAAGGAACGCGATCATGACACGGATCAAATTGGCGGCGCTGGCCCTGCTGGCGGTCTTCGCACTGAATGTCCGGAGCGCCGCGGCCGAGGAAGTCGGCTGCGTCACCACCGCCTGGCAGTTGATTGGCGCCAATCACAAGATTTGCGTCGACGCCTTCGACGATCCCAAGGTTCCCGGAGTCGCCTGCCACCTCAGCCAGGCGCGCACCGGCGGTCTCGCCGGCAGCTTCGGCCTCGCCACCGACCCCTCGAAATTCTCGATCGCCTGCCGTCAGATCGGCCCGATCACCCTGCCGCAAAGCCTGCCCGAGAACGAGATCGTCTTCAACGAGAACACCTCGATCCTGTTCAAGCAGACCCGGGTGATCCGGATGTACGACAAGAAACGCGCCACCCTGGTTTATCTGGTCTACAGCACCAAGCTGATCGATGGCTCACCGATGAACAGCGTCTCGACCGTCCCGGTCATGCCGTGGAAACAGTGAGGATTTGCCGAGCGCGCGATGCGATTCCGAGGAACCGCATCGCGCGCGCGCTTTCTTTTGACGACGATGAGAGGTTTATCGCAGCCCCAGCGGCACGGCGTAGCCGCCCAGGGTATTGAGGCGCACCGGGACCGGAGCGAGGCGGTCGGCGCAGGCGGCGAGGCGGGAATCGCCGGGGCCGACGAAGCCCGCCACCTCGACCAGATGGACCGGCGCCGAACCGGGGCGGCTGAGCCAGCTGCTAAAATTGATCACCGGCAGGTAGCAGTTATCCAGCACGTCCTTGAGGCGGGCGCGGCTGACATCCTCGCCCAGCTCGATGCGCACCAGCGAACGGTCGAGCAGATACTGCGACTCGTCGTCTCCGGTGGGCTCGTGGGGCACCAGCGCGATCACCAGGGCGTCGCGATCCTCGCCCCGGCTGTTGCCGCGGCCGAAGAAGGGCAGGCGGGCGACCACGCGCGGCGTCTTGGCGTCGTCGCCATTGATGAAGCGCCACCAAGGATCGGTGTCGTCCTCGAAGGGAAAGGGCACGACGCCGACGCTGGCGGTGCCCTCGGCCACCGCGCGCACCACCGCCACCGGCGTTTTGGCCGCGGACATCGGGGTGAAACTGCCGAAATGATCGCGGGCGACGTCCCAGAACCCGCGCTTCTGTTCGTCGGGCGCGAAGACCACGACGCCGAATCGGCCCTGCATCTGGGTCAGGCCGGAAATCAGCTCCCGCCACATGCGCATGACCACCGCCGCCGGCATCTCGCCGCAATGGCGTCCGGCGAGGCGGCGCAAGATCATGGCCTCGCGCGCCGGCCGCAACGCCACCTGCCCCGCGCCCTTGACGGCGCCGACCAGCTTGACCACCTCGGCGCGTTGCAGCAGCAGATCGTGAATGGCATCGTCGATGCCGTCGATCCGTTGGCGCAATTCGTCGAGGGGAGGGGTCGATTGTGTCATGGTCGGGCAAACCGGTGCGTAAAAAGCGGGACAGAGGCGCTGGGAGAGTCTAGCGCCTGTCGGCGCCGCGGTCAAAATCAAAGAAAGCCCCCAAGACAAAGAAAACGTTGACACCTCCAAGGCTTGGTTCATAGCTATGCGGCCTTGATGTGCAGCTCCGAGTGCGACCCCGCCAAATTCATGCCCACTGAGCAACCAGCCCTCGACACGGCGACCGTTGGCGCCGATCTCGAGCATGAACCGCGACTGATGCTGGCGACCAGCCGGCCGATGCCCCTCGATTGCGGCGAGCAGTTGCGGAGCTTTCCGGTTGCCTACCGCACGTTCGGGTCGCTCAACGCCGACAAGTCCAACGCCATCCTGATTTGCCACGCCCTGACCGGCGATCAGTACGTGATCGGCCGCAACCCGGTGACCGGCAAGCCGGGCTGGTGGGAAATCGCGGTCGGACCCGGACGGCCGATCGACACCGACCGCTTTTTCGTGATCTGCGCCAACGCGCTGGGCGGCTGCATGGGCACGGCCGGGCCACGCGAGATCGACCCCGCCACCGGCGAGCCCTACGGCCTCAATTTCCCGGTGATCACCATCGCCGACATGGTGCGCGCCCAGAAGCTGCTGGTCGATCATCTCGGGATTTCCCAGCTGTTCGCCGTCATCGGCGGTTCGATGGGCGGCATGCAGGTGCTGCAATGGGCCTCGGATTATCCCGACTCCGTGTTCGCCGCGCTGCCGCTGGCCGCCGCGCCCCGGCATTCGGCCCAGAACATCGCCTTTGGCGAGGTCGGGCGGCAGGCGATCATGGCCGATCCCGACTGGTGCGGCGGCAACTACGTTCGCCAGGGCAAGCGCCCCGAACGCGGGCTGGCGGTGGCGCGCATGGCCGCCCACATCACCTATCTGTCCGAGACCGCGCTTCAGCGCAAGTTCGGGCGCAATCTCCAGGACCGGGCGGGGTTCACCTACGGCTTCGGCGCCGACTTCCAGGTCGAGTCGTACCTGCGCTATCAGGGCAATGCCTTCGTCGAGCGCTTCGACGCCAATTCCTACCTCTACATCACCCGCGCCATGGATTATTTCGATCTGGCGCGCGAGCATGGCGGCGTGCTGTCGCGGGCCTTTCTCCATAACGGCCGGGCGACTCCGGTGCGTTTCTGCGTCATCAGCTTTTCCAGCGACTGGCTGTTTCCCACCGCCGTCTCGCGGGAGATCGTCCACAGCCTCAACGCCGTGGCCGCCAATGTCAGCTTCGTCGAGGTCACCACCGACAAGGGCCACGACGCCTTCCTGCTCGACGAGCCGGAACTGCATCAGGTGCTCTCCGGCTTCCTCGACGGCTGCGCCACCCACCGGGGATTGCCGCGACGGCGGCGAGGGTTGAGATGAGATTCGGACCCGAATACGACCCTGCCGAGCACGAGGACGACCGGCCGACCGCCGAGCCCGCCATCCGCACCGATCTCAAGCTGATCGCCGACATGATCGTGCCCGGCTCGCGGGTGCTCGATGTCGGCTGCGGCGATGGCGCCCTGCTCGCCCATCTCGTTCACACCAAGGGCGTCGACGGGCGCGGCATCGAGCTTTCGATGGATGGCGTGAAATTCTGCGTCAATCACGGCCTTTCGGTGATTCAGGGCGACGCCGACACCGACCTGAAGGACTATCCCAGCGACGCCTTCGATTATGTCATCCTGTCCCAGACCCTCCAGGCGATGCGGGCGCCGCGCGAGGTGCTGCTGGATCTGGTGCGCATCGGCAAACACGCCGTGGTCTCGCTGCCCAATTTCGGCCACTGGCGGATTCGCGCCTGGCTGCTGTTCATGGGCCAGATGCCGGTGACCCAGCGCCTCGGCCATCAATGGTGGAACACCCCCAACATCCACCTCTGCACCATCACCGATTTCGTGGATCTATGCCGCGAAGTCGGGGTGGTGATCGAAGACACCGTGATCCTCGACCGCTTCGACCGCGTGCGTGGCCACGGCTTCGGCGGCTTCGCCAATTTCATCGCCGAACAGGCGGTGTTTCTGTTGCGGCGGGGCTGAGGGGACGCGGATCAATTGATGTCGGTCAGCAGGCCGATCTTCAGGGCCTCTTCCTTGGTCAGGATTTTTTCATGGCCAGCTCTCGGGCTGTGCACGGCCCACTCGACGAAATTGGCGTTGAGCCCCCTCTCGATGTAAAGTTTTTTCAGCATTTCGTTGGTCTCAAGAATTGTCCGCGAGGGCATGGCGGTCATCGATTGTCCCGACGGGCTGGGATCATCCGACGCGCCATGGATCAGGTAAGATGATTTCAGCATGCCGATGCGTTTGGTCGCGGAAGCAAGAATGATCGTGCAAGAGCTGATGCAGTATTCGGAAACGATCACCGTCATGTTCGAGCGTCTGGCGAATGCCGCGATCACCATGGCATGATTTATACTGCCGCCCTCCGACGCGATATGAATCGTTTTGATCCCCCTCATGCCCTGGGTACTGAGGGCAGTCAGCATTTCCTGCCCAACCGGGCCGCGCAAATACAATGTATCGGCAATTCTTTGAACGGAAACCTCGCAAAGCGCCGGTCCGCAATACAGGATGAAACCGCAAAAGACCAGAAGCGAAACGAACCCGAGCCGCGCTCGTCCCAACCAAGCAAAGGGCGCCGAACACCACGAAAAAAGTGCAAAATGGCGCCCAGGCGACCACTTGCGGCTTCTCCCGACGGAGTCAGCGGACGTCTTCTTCACTGTCGTCACCGGGGCTCGACCGCTACAGGATCGTTCGCATGGGCATGTTCACGGGAATGCTTCGGGCAGTCTATGCCACCCCACCCGTCGAGTCAAACCTCCGCCCGGGCGGCGGCCGTACTTGCCATTTGCGCTTTGGCTCCGGGCGGGGCATAACCCGGCCCAGCGGTTCCTCCGAAGGCGAAGACCAGACCCATGGGTTTCAATTGCGGCATCGTCGGCCTGCCCAATGTCGGCAAATCGACTCTCTTCAACGCGCTGACCGCCACCCAGGCGGCCGAGGCGGCGAATTTTCCCTTTTGCACCAAGGAGCCGAATGTCGGCCGGGTCGGCGTGCCGGATCCGCGGCTCGACAAGGTGTGCGCCATCGGCAAGTCGGCGAAGATCATCCCGACCCAGTTGGAATTCGTCGATATCGCCGGGCTGATCCGGGGCGCCTCCAAGGGCGAAGGGCTGGGCAACCAGTTCCTGGCCAACATCCGCGAGGTCGACGCGATTCTTCACGTGCTGCGCTGCTTCGAGGATGACGACGTCACCCATGTCGAAGGCGACATCGATCCGCTGCGCGACGCCGAAACCGTCGAAACCGAGCTGATGCTCGCCGATCTCGACTCGCTGGAGCGCCGCCTGACCGCCGCGCAAAAGAAGGCCAAGGGCGGCGACAAGGACGCCAAGGCCCTGGCCGCGCTGATGGAACCGGCCCTGGCCGCGCTCCAGGCCGGCAAGCCGGCGCGCACGGTCAAGGTCGATCCGGAAGACAAGGAGCTGTGGCGCTCGCTGCAGCTGCTGACCTCCAAGCCGGTGCTCTACGTCTGCAACGTCGAGGAAGCCTCGGCGGCCAGCGGCAACAGCCTCTCGGCCAAGGTCGCGACCAAGGCGGCGGCGGAAGGTGCGGCGTCGGTGGTGATCTCGGCGGCGATCGAGAGCGAGGTCGCCCAACTCAGCGACCCCGAGGAAAAGCGCGAGTTCCTCGCCGCCCTCGGCATGGCCGAAACCGGCCTCAACCGCGTGATCCGCGCCGGCTACGGCCTGCTCGACCTGATCACCTTCTTCACCGTCGGCCCCAAGGAAGCCCGGGCCTGGACCGTCCGCCGCAACGCCCGCGCGCCCGAAGCGGCCGGCGCCATCCACACCGACTTCGAACGCGGCTTCATCCGCGCCGAAACCATCGCCTACGACGCCTTCGTCGAACTCGGCGGCGAACAAGCCTGCAAAGATGCCGGCAAAATGCGCCAGGAAGGCAAAGAGTACGTCGTCCAGGACGGCGACATCTTCCACTTCCGGTTTAACGTGTAGGGCGGGGGCGCTGCGTGGTGATTCGGCTGGCGGCGGCTGCTTGACACCGATTCGGTCCGGTGGCTATGGTGCCGGCCATGACGAATCTCTGCCTGTACTCCACCAATGTCTGGGTCAAACACCACATCTGCCGGGAATATCGGCACGATGTCCACTATGTTTGGTGCAGTGAACAATTCGACCCGTCTCAGCAAGGGCGACACACTGGCGGCTCGCTGATTCCGGCAACGTCGAGTCCGGCGGAGATTCATCGAGATCTGTCTGTTGCCGTTAAGCGACCCGACCAACACAATGCCAAGATCAAGGAACAGCGGAATGGCCTTAAAAAGTTGGCTCGTCAATGGCTTAAGGCGAGCGAGATAACGCAGCCGGAACACGATGATATTATCTTCGATCTGGACAACAGGGGTTTAGAAATCTGGCGTCCGCTGATATATGTTATTCCTAGAGCGGGGCTTGCTGCGGGCCGCATCCAACCAGTCCCGGCGAGCAAGCGAGCCGGAATGGGTAAAGAATTCATCATTGCCGATCTCAAGGGCGACGAGTTTGACGTGATCGAGATGGACCATGCTTGAATCTCTAAAGTGCCACGAAAAATCCGAAGCGATGGATGTTTTGGCCCGGGCCATGGGAGCATTGTTGCCGGATCCCTTGACCGGTGAGGTATCTCTGCCGGCCCATGACGATGAAGCCCTTTCGTTAATTCGCGAGGTGGCGCGACGCTTTCGTGCCGACTTGTCCGATTTGTCTGCCGATCAGCGTGTTCGCATTCTTGATCATGTCGGTCAGGAGTATAGTAGCCTTGCATTAAAAGGGGTCGACAAGAAAGAAATTCGCAACCGCCTTGGTGCGCGAGGCAGCTTGGCGCCAATTCAATTTAAGGTAACTTACAGCTCTCTTTTGAAGCGAGATGTGGGTCGGAGAGGGCTTTCTCTGAAAGAGGTTGAGGCAACTGTAAAACGCCCGACGATGTATCAGCACCTCTTTTCAACAAAAGAGATGGGAGCCGCTCCACCCGTTTCTCTTTTTGTGCACTACAATGGGCTGACCGACAAACGCTTCCATCGGTGGGTTTTTGTAATTGCGCTGCGCCAAGGGTGCGAGATCAACGCTCTAAATGCTTGGCATGTTTTCTCGGATGACCTGCCGGAAGGTTTGGAGATAGAGACGCCTCTTGACCTTCTTGAGGCGTACTGCGACGTGTTCGGCATACCGATGCATTTTTGTGGTTTGCAGGGTGAAAAGTTTCTGTTTTTCAGACGAGTAAAGAACATCTCGCCAGACGATTTCCATCGCGAGGCCGTTCAGGCCGCTCGGTCGAGCGGGTATGACTCTGGCATCGGAATGTTTGGTGCATCAGAAGCTGTTGATACCTTTGCTACCGACATTTCCGTTGCATCGTTCTTCGACATGAATAAATACCGAGCATCCCTTACGGCCCACGGCATCAAATTTGACCAGACACCTCGCCGATAGGGCGGCGACAGCCGCCCCCCTCACCCCTCCTTGTGAACCATCGCCGGGGCGGTTGGGGGCTGGTGTTCGAGTTTCAGCGGCGGGCCCCAGTAGCTCCAGGCCAGTTCGTGGAAGAAGTAGATGGTGCTGTCGATCACGGCGTTGCCGAGGGCGAGGCCGCTGGAGAGCCAGAAATTGCCGGTGAAGAACATGCCGGTGGCCAGGACGTTGGCGATGCTGATGCAGCGATAGCTGACCGTCTTCCAGAGACCGAGTTGCACCGGATCGACCTCTTTCGGATCGGGTCCGTAACTGCTCCAGCCCATTTCATGCAGATCATAGAGGGTGCTTGAGACCACGGCGTTGAACAGGGCGATGCCGCCGCCGCCGAGCAGGCTGCCGGTGTAGAGATACCCCACCACCAGGGCGTCGATCGAGGCGGCGATGCGGTAGGTGAAGGTCTTGCCGAGCCCGATCTTCCAGGGCTCGACGGCACTGGCCGGGTCGTGCTGGGCGCCGGTGTCCGGCGCCGCGACGGCGGAATCGGGCAGCGCGGCGATCTCGGCGGTCACCGCCCAGGCCGGGCCGGTGCCAGCGGCCAGCGACAGCGCGACCAGCGCCACCACCAGCAGTTTCAGTGCCTGTTCACATCGTCCGAGCATCGCCGGGCATCCTCATTCCCAATTATCGCCGCCCCGATTATCGCCGCTGTTTGGCCGACAGCATGACCACCCGCAGAGTCTCGCTCCACTCGACCAGGGTATGAACCTCTTCGAGCGCCACCCAGCGCGCCTCGAGGGCGTCGTCGCCGGCCTGAGGCTCGGCGTCGGAATCGCAGACCGCGGCGACCTCGACCAGGGTGTAGTGAAAGCGAACCTTGCCATCATCGTCGCGGCTGATGCCGTCGCAGGCGGTGATGACCACGGTGGGCGTGACGGCAAGGCCGGTTTCTTCCTGAACTTCCCGCACCGCGGCCTCGAACAGGGTTTCGCCGACCGCCTGGGCGCCGCCGGGCAGGCCCCATTGGCCGCGATTCGGCTGCGAGCCGCGCCGGACCAGCAAAACCTCGTTGCCGCGCCAGACCACCACGCCAACCCCGACCCAGGGCCGGCTGGGATATTCTCTTCGCATCCGCTGTTCACCCTGAAAAACAGGGGGCGGGCCGCCGCTGCCGACGCCCCGCCCTCCGACACGCTTACAAGACGGTTAGCGCTCGACGGTCAGCGCGATGCCCATGCCGCCACCGATGCAGAGAGTGGCCAAGCCCTTCTTGGCATTGCGCTTCTGCATTTCGTGGAGCAGGGTGACCAGCACGCGGGCGCCCGAGGCGCCGACCGGATGGCCGAGGGCGATGGCGCCGCCATTGACGTTGACCTTGCTGAGGTCCCAGCCCATTTCCTTGTTGACGGCATAGGCCTGGGCGGCGAACGCCTCGTTGGCCTCGATCAGGTCCAGCTCTTCGTGCTTCCAGCCCGACTTCTGGAGCACCTTCTTGCTGGCCGGGATCGGGCCGGTGCCCATGATCAGCGGATCGACGCCGGCGGTCGCCCAGTTGACCACCCGGGCGATCGGGGTCAGGCCGCGCTTGGCGGCATTGGCGGCGCTCATCAGCACCACGCCGGCGGCGCCGTCGTTGATGCCCGAGGCATTACCGGCGGTAACCGTGCCGTCCTTGTCGAAGGCCGCGCGAGCCTTGCCCAGCGACTCCAGGGTGGTGCCGTGCTTGGGGAACTCGTCGCTATCGACCACGACGTCGCCCTTGCGGCCCTTGATGGTGACCGGGACGATCTCGTCCTTGAACTTGCCGCCCTTCTGCGCCGCTTCGGCGTTGTTCTGGGACCGGCAGGCCAGCTCGTCCTGCTGCTCGCGGGTGATGCCCCACTTCTTGGCCACGTTCTCGGCGGTGTTGCCCATGTGGTAGCCGAGCTTGCTGAAGCCTTCCCACAGCGCGTCGCGCAGCATGTGGTCGTGCATCTCGGCATTGCCCATCTTGACGCCGTTGCGCAGATGGATCAGATGCGGCGCGAGGCTCATGCTCTCCTGGCCGCCGGCGATGATGATGTCGGCGTCGCCGTTGCGGATCGCCTGGAGACCGAGGGCGACCGCGCGCAAGCCCGAGCCACAGAGCTGGTTGATGCCGAACGCGGTGCTCTCGATGGGCAGGCCGGCGTTGACGGCGGCGAGGCGGGCCGGGTTCTGGCCGCAACCGGCGGTCAGGATCTGGCCGAGAATGACCTCGTCGATTTCCTTGGGGTCGAGCTTGCCGCGAACCAGCAGCTCGCGGATGACAGCCTCACCCAGCTTGAAGGACGGAACCGCGCTCAAAACTCCATTAAAGCTGCCAACGGCGGTACGCGTGGCGGCGACGATGACGACATCGGTCATTAGGGAACGCTCCTCACTGACTTGGTTTTGACTTGGTTTTTTTGGACGGAAAACCGCGATTTGAGACGCGCACTTTACGGGGCGGGCCGTGGCCGCGCAAGTCTTAGTGAGGCTTCCATGCGTCATGAGAGCGCAGCCCTGACATCACGCTTGCTGACCGCCCTCGCGCAGCCAGCGGGCCAGCGGTTCCCACACCGCGGTCTGGGCGCCGGCGCTCACCACCATGCCGATATGGCCGAGCGAGGGCGTCTGGATTTCGGCGCCGGGAATCAGCCGGGCCAGCGCCAGCGCCGAGGCCGGCGGCACGATGCGGTCGTTGGCGGGAATCAGCGCCAGGGTCGGCTGGCGGATGTTGCGCGGCTCCACCGGCTGGCCGGCGATCAGCCAGTTGCCGCGCATCGGATCGTTGCGGCCGTACCAGCCGGCGATGCAGTCCCGCGCCACCGCCGCCACCAGGGGAATGCCGTCGTTGAGCCAGTCCTCGAGGGCGACGAAATTGGCCGCCTGACTGGAATGACCTTCGAGTCGGCCGAACTGGCTGAACTTGCGCAGCGCCAGCAGCGGATCGACCTGGGCGAACATCGATTGCAGCACGTCGACCGGCATTTCGCCCCAGGTATCGAGAGCGGGGCCGAAAATCGAGATCAGCGCCGAGGCGGCGCGGGCGTTGCCGGCCTCGCCGCCGCTGAAATCCCACGGCGTCGCCAGCAGGCACAGCCCGTCGATGTCGCGCTTGCGCCGCAACGCCAGGGAGGCGGCCAGCATCCCGCCCATGCAGTAGCCGACCGCCGGCATCGGCCCGCCCACGGCGTCGAGCGCGGCGTCGAGGGCGCGGTCGAGTCGGCCGGCGACGTAATCGGTGAGGGTGTAGCGCCGCTCCAGCGCCCCCGGCATGCCCCAATCGACCAGCAACGGCCGCAGCCCCTGAGTCGCCAGCCAGCGGAGCAGGCTGCGCCGGGCCGAAAGATCGAGGATATAGGCGCGGTTGACCAGCGAGGGCACGAACAGCACCGGCCGGCCCTCGCCGCCGAAATCGAGCAGCCTCGTACTGCCCTCGGCCCACAGGACCGGCGGGTCGACCAAGTCGCGGCGATAGGGATGGTGGCGGTAGCGCTCGACGCCGGTGAAGAACAGATCGAGTCGGCGCCGCATCTCGCGGTCGACGGCGCGGGAAAACTCCCTACCGGTCGCGCCGCCAATGGAATCGGCGAGGCGGCCGATCTCCAGCGCCCGGCCCCGCAGCGGGGGTTTCCAGGGCAGCGAGCCGCTCTTCAAGAAGGGCAAGCCGCCGGGCGAGGTCAGCAGCACCGTCAGCGCGATGGTCAGGTGCAGCGCCAGCGGCCGGGGCCCCTGACGCGGCAGAAGCAGCGGCGGATCGGTCATGGCCGCCCTCGCCGCCAGCCGTCACGCCCGGCGCCGCTGGGGCGCCCGGTCCGGCGGTGGTGAAGGGCGGGTAGGCAAACCATGGTGGATCCTGATGTGGTGTCGCCGCGGCCGGCTTTGTATCCCAACCGGTTCCGGCCCCTCCCGTCAAGCCTGCGAACGGAGAAAATGCCGCCACCCCCTGGGCCATGATCTGGAACCAACGCGTCACGTTCTCGGCGGTGACCGGGTCTGCGGCCACCGCTGCCCACTGATCCTGCCATAGCTCCAGGTAGCGTCGGGACAACGCTTCCATGGAGGGTATTTCGGGTTCGGTCGGGTCGCTCATGGTTACTATTATAGATGCCGCGACGCACCCATGATAGCCCGCTAAGCCGAAAAGGGGGTTGGGCGTGGCAAATCCCTCACTGTCGACCCTTTCTTCGCTCTTGCAACATACCCTCGGCATCGCGTAGTCATTAAAGGGTTGGCACGTGTTCGTGTCGAGGCAACTGACTGAAAGCGCACCCCGATGGCCGAAAAAGCTGCACCGTCGTCCGCACCGATCACCATAAAGAAATATGCCAACCGACGACTCTACAACACGGCGACCAGCAGCTACGTAACCCTCGACCACCTTTGTCAGATGGTGAAGGAGGGCGTCGATTTCGTCGTCTACGACGCCAAGACCAGCGAAGACATCACCCGCTCGGTTCTGACGCAGATTATCGTCGAGGAAGAAGGCAAGGGGCAGAACCTGCTGCCGATCAGCTTCCTTCGTCAGCTGATCGGGTTTTATGGCGGCAGCATGCAGTGGATGGTTCCGAGCTATCTTGATTATAGCATGCAGGCCTTCACGAAGAATCAGGTGCAGATGCGCGAGTACTTCCAGAGCGCTATCGGCGGCATGTTTCCTTTCACCGGTTTTGAGGATCTGAGCAAGCATAACCTCGCTTTGTTCGAGCGGGCCATGCGCATGTTCACGCCGTTCGGTCCCGCCGATTTCTCCCAGCTCAGCCGCCCCGCCGAACTCGAGAAGCCCGCCGACCCCGACAAGCCCCTGGAAGCGCTTCAGCGCCGGGTCGACGAGTTGCAACAGCAGTTGGCCTCGATCAGCAAGGGCGCCGGCGAAACGCCGAAGGGCTGAACGTCACGGTTTCCAAAGGCCCTCGGCCTTTGGTCGGGTCCAGGGGCACCCCCCCTGGACCCTCAGGCATCGTTACCCCTCAGGCGTCGTCACATCGCCGCGCGGGTGATCATGATGCCGTTGAAGGTCAAGTAGCCGAAGCAGTTGATCACGAATCCGATGCCGTTGAGCCATTCGGCGGCGACCGGCCGTTTTTCCTTGATCGCCTTGACCACGACCACGACCAGAATCGAGAAGATGATGGCCATGAAGGTCGACACCTCGATGGCGTCGGCCAGGGTGAAGGTGGAGACCGGCGGCAGATAGTTGTCGACGACATATTTGTTGCCGACCGAGGCGAAGATCGCGCCGCCGCACATGCCGACCCGCGAACCGGCCATCCAGTCCGTATCGAGGAAATAGGTCAGGCAGGTCAGGGCGAAGGCGACGAAAAAGCCGATGAACATGCTGCCCAGCAGCCGCAGGCCGTCGCGCCTGACGGTGATCGCGGCGGTGAGCCGGGAATAAGTGCTGGAGCCCTGAAGCGTCGGGTCGCCGTAGGTCGTCTTGTAGACCGCGTCCCGCGCCTTGACCTTGAACGACTCGATGGTCCATCCGGGGACGAAGACCGAGCCGTCGACCTTGCTGTTCTCGGTGTCGGCGACGAAAACAGTCTGGGTGGCGTCGTTCTGTCCGTCCTCCATCTGGAGGTGTAGAATCTGGCGGTCAAAGGGAAAGTTGGTGACATCCCAGTCCTGGAGCGCCGTCACCGCGTACTTGCCTTGATCCCAAAAGATTTTCGTTTTCTCCCCCTCCCAGAGCACGTCGTCCTTGGGCGTGACCAGCGGGAAACGGATCGCGGTGGTCTTGGCGTTGACGACTTCGACACTGTCGAGCGGCTTGTAGGTGGCATCCGGGTGCAGGAACCATGTCCAGTAATTGACGCTGAACGAGCGCTTGGACATGTCCAGATCGTAAAGCTGAGTGATGAAAATCCCGACCTTGACCTTGGTGGGCGCGGGCGCGACCGGGACCGGGACCGGCGCCACGGTCAGCGGCGCCACGGTCAGCGGCGTCACGGTCAGCGGCGCCGGGACCGGTTTATCGGCCGGCGCGGCGGCGGCGGGGCCGGTCAGCATCGTCAGAACCACCAGCAGCGAGGCCAGCCGCGTCGAAACCCGCAACCCGAAGACAGTCATGATCGCCTCTTGCGGCACCAGGGAAACAGCGATCCACTTCTAGGACATGGCAGGACGGCGCGCAATGCCGCACTCGAGTCGCCGCCGGCGGCGGGAACTGGTATCAGCGGCGGCGGTGCTGCTCGATGATCGGGGCGGTGAACTGGGGTTCGATGTCCCAGGGAAAGTAGATCCAGGTATCCTGGCCAACCTCGGTGATGAAGGTGTCGACCAACGGCCGGCCGGCCGGCTTGGCGTAAACGGTGGCGAAATGGGCCTTGGGCAGCATATGCCGAACCAGCGCGGCGGTACGGCCGGTATCGACCAGATCGTCGATGATCAGCCAGCCCTCGCCATCGCCGTCCAAAGGCTTGAGCACGCGCGGCTCGCCCTGGCTCTGGTGATCGTAGCTGGCGAGGCAGATGGTGTCGACCAGCCGGATCTCCAGTTCACGGGCGACGATCGCCGCCGGCACCAGCCCGCCGCGCGTGACCGCGACAATGCCGCGCCACGGACCAAGCTCGATCAGCCTCCAGGCAAGCGCGCGGGCGTTGCGGTGCAACTCCTCCCAGGAAACCGGAAAACTGCGGCGCGGCGCGGCGGCTGGCTCTGGCTGGCTCGGTGTGGACACGGCGGCTCGCCCCCTGGAAATGCGGACTCGCGGCGGCGCCCGCAACTGTCGCGCCCGCCGCAGAAGGTCCATTTGCACGCGGGAGGGCAGACACGCTATCCTGTGGCCATGGACCAGGAAGAACAAGATAGCCGCTATCGCCGGCTGCGCGCCAGAGTCGCGCGCCTGACCGATCCGGTGGCCCTGAGCACGGAGTCGCGGCTGGTCCGCCGGCTCGACATGCTGCTGATCGTCTGGGGGGTGCTCGGGGTCCTGCTCGGCGACGAGCCGGCTTTCGCGGCCGAGCGCCCGCTGCTGGTCGATGTGCCGCTGGCCGGCTTCATCCTGGTGTTCCTGATCCGGCTGTGGGTGCTGCCCGATCAGCTCGGACACGAGATGAAGGCCGCCGCCGCCACGCGGCTCGACTGGTTGTGCTCCAGCCGGGGTCTGGTGGATTTTCTCGGAGCGTGGGCGATTCCCGCCGCCCTGCTGTGCGGGCTGCCCGCCGAGGATGCCGATCTCTTCGGTGTGCTGTGGGTGTTCAAGCTCGCCCGCTACTCCCAGGGTCTGTCGGTGCTGTGGCGGGTGATTCAGATCGAGGCCGAACCGCTGGCCGGCGTTTTGTTCGCCTTCATGGTGACGCTGGTGTGCGCGGCGGTGCTGGCCCATCTGCTCGAGCGCACCGCCCAGCCGGCGGCCTTCGGCACCGTGGCCATGTCGCTGTGGTGGACCATCACCACCCTGACCACCACCGGCTATGGCGACGTCACCCCCGTCACCACCGCCGGGCGCATGCTGGCCGGGCTGGTGATGATGTCGGGCATCGTGGTCTTCGCGCTGTGGGCCGGCATTCTCGCCACCGGCTTTTCCCAGGAGATGCGGCGGCGCGCCTTTCTGCGCACCTGGGATCTGGTGGCGCGGGTGCCGTTCTTCCACGCCGTCGGCGCCACGGTGATCGCGGCGGTCGCCCAGCGGCTGCGGGCGCGCGAGGTCTGTGCCGGCTCGGTGGTCGTGCGCAAGGGCGATGCCGGCGACTGCATGTTTTTCATCGTCGAGGGCGGGGTCGAGGTCCATCTCCCGGATGCCAGTCCGCGCCTGGGCAACGGCACGTTCTTCGGCGAAATGGCCCTGATCTCCGGCGCCCCCCGCAGCGCCACCGTGATCGCCACCCGCACCACGCAATTGCTGATCCTGGACATCGCCGATTTCCGCGACCTTGCGGTCCGCTACCCCGAGCTTAGCCAAGCCATCCACGAAGAAGCGCAGAACCGCCGCCACTGCCCGACGGCAGAGGGTGAACAGCAGGACGCCGAAGCATGACCGACATTGACGATGACCTGATGTTCGGGGACGACGCGCCCGAGGAGCCGGCAACACCGGCGGTGCCGGCCGAGCGCTGGAAGATGCTGGTGGTCGACGACGAGCCGGAGGTTCACTCGATCACCCGGCTGGTGCTGGCCGATTTCGCCTTCAAGGGGCGGGCGGCGCAGCTGCTCAGCGCCTATTCGGCGGCCGAGGCGATCCAGATTCTGGAGCGGGAAAAGGGCATCGCGCTGATTCTGCTCGACGTGGTGATGGAAACCGAGGATGCCGGGCTCAAGCTGGTCCACCACATCCGCGAGGTCATGAACAACCGCCACGTCCGGATCATCCTGCGCACCGGCCAGCCCGGACAGGCGCCCGAACGCGCGGTGATTCTCGAGTACGACATCAACGACTACAAGTCGAAGACCCAGCTCACGGCCCAGCAGCTCTTCACCTGCACCGTGGCGGCGCTGCGGTCCTACGAAGATCTGATCACCATCGACGCCAACCGGCGTGGCCTGGAAAAGATCATCGAGGCCGCCAGTTCGCTCTCGAAAACCCGGTCGATGCGCTTGTTCGCCACCGGCGTGCTGACCCAGCTCAGCGCCCTGGTCGGCGGCGGCCCCGACGCCCTGCTCTGCGTTCAGCTCGGCGACATTCGCCGGACCGACCCCGAGCGGCTGTATGTTCTGGCCGGCACCGGCCGTTATGAGCCGCTCACCAACGAACCGCTGAACGGCCATGTCGAACCCGAGATCGCGGAAGAAATCTGGCACTGCTTCGCGGTCCGCCAGAACCTGTTCCTGTCCACCCACTGCGCCATGTACATCAGCACCCCGAACGGCCGGGAAAACGTCGTTTACATGAACTCCGGCCGCAGTCTCAGCGCGCTCGACCAGCAGCTGGTCGAAGTGTTCTGCGACAAGATCACCGTCGGCTTCGAGAATATCTATCTTTATGAGCAGTTGCTGAAGGTCCAGCAGGCGACGGTCGCCACCCTGGCCAACCTCGCGGATATCGCCCAAATCGATATCGACAGCGCGGCGCTGGCCGACCCGGTGCGATATGCCGAGTCGCGCCGGCTCGCCGACCTGTCCGAGAGCCTCGCCCGGGCGCTTCACGCCGGGCGGCAATTCCGCGAGACCATCGACGAAACCTTCCTCGGCCTGCTCGGTTTCGCCGTCATGCTCCATGATGTCGGCAACGTCGTGGTCACCGACGGCATTCTGCTGAAACCCGGCCCGCTCGCCGAAAACGAACTGTCGCTGATGCGGCAGCACACCGTGCATGGGGCCGCGATCCTCAAGCGCGCCTGCGCCACGGTCGAGGGGCCGAATTATCTGGCCCTGGGCGCGGAGATCGCCCGCTGCCACCACGAGAATTTCGACGGCACCGGCTATCCCAACCGGCTCAGGGGCGAGGACATTCCGCTGGCCGCCCGCATCGTCGCCGTGGCCGACACCTACGACGCCCTGATTTCCGACCGCCCCCACCGGCCGGCCTGGACCCACGAGGCGGCGCTGGCGGAGATCGCGGCGCAGGCGGGCAAGCGCTTCGACCCGGCTATCGTCGAGGCTTTCCAAAGAGTTGTCGCCGAGGGAGCCGTCACGTCATGATCGCCCCCCGTTTCACCACCGCGCCGACCCTGGCCGATCTCGAAGTGCTGGCCGACCGGGCGCTGCTGTCGCTGCCGCCCCGGTTCCTGGCGCCGATCCGGGGCGTGGCCCTGCGCATCGAGGACTTTCCCGATGACGAGGTGCTGGAGGACATGGACCTCGAGTCGGAATTCGACATTCTCGGACTGTATCGCGGCATCGATCTCGCCCACCGCAGCGTTCACGATGTCCGCGACGGTCTCGATGTCATTCTGCTCTATCGCCGGCCGATCCTGGATTACTGGTGCGAGACCGGCGAGACCCTCGCCGACATCGTGCGCCACGTGCTGATCCACGAAATCGGCCACCATCTCGGACTGTCCGACGATGACATGGAGCGCATCGAGGACGAGGCCGGGTAATGCCGTATCATCCCTTGCCGAGCAATTTGTGCAGCAGGCCCTTGGCACCCACCGCTGGCACAGTGGCGGCTTTGGCCGCCTTGGCCGGCGCACCGGCGATCCTGGTGCCGAGCAGGTGAATCGCTTCGACCGCCCGGGCGCGGCGGTTGACTTCCTCGATCATCCGTCCGGCGGCGGCGGCCTGGGAGAAGGTCAGGGCATCCTCGGCGATCACCACCGCCGGTGTCAGGCCGATGGTCTCGGCGAAATCCTTCTGTCCGACTTCGCCCTTTCTGCCGCCGCCGACCCGGTTCAGCGCCAGCAGCGGCGGCTGGTCGAGCTGACGCCGCGCCGCCAGAAAGTCGATCAGATTCCGGCCGTTGCGCACCGACAGCAGATCGGGCTCGGCGGTGACCACCACCTGATCGGCGGTGTGCAGGGTCTGGCGCACCCATTCGGTCCACTGGCGCGGCAGATCCAGCACGATGAACCGGGCCTGACGGCGCAGCGCCGTCAAGGCCGCCTCCAGGGCGGTGCCGGCAATCCGGACCTCCTTGTCCAGCGAGCCCGGTCCCGGCAGCAGATGCAGCCGCTCGCCATATTTCGCGGAGAAGCGGCCGAGAAACTGGTCGTCGATCCGCTCGGGGTCGGCCAGCACCGCCTGAATGCCATGGACGGCATCGAGGTTGAACGCGAGATCGGCGCCGCCGAAAGCCAGATCGAGATCGAGCAGCACGACATCGGCATTGCCCTGCCGGGACAGCTGCCAGGCGGTGTTCGCCGCCAGCGTCGAGGAGCCGCAACCGCCGCGCGCGCCGATGAAGGCGATCACCTGCCCGGCCACCCGCTGGGTCGGGTCCTGGTACAGCTCGAGCACGGCCTCGATCAGGCGCACCGGGTCCGATGGCAGCACCAGATAATCCGCGACGCCCCGCCGGATCAGGTCGCGATACAGCCCGACATCGTTGGTGGCGCCCAACAGGATCAGATTGGTGCCGGCGACGCAGACCTCGGCCAGCGCCTCCAGTTCGGCGAGCAGGCGAGCAGGTGGGGCGGTGGCCTCCAGCACCAGCAGCGACGGCGATCCCTCGCTGCCGTAGCGCGCGCGCGCCTCGGCCAGCCCGCCGGGCAGGCGGGTCAGCTCCATCTTGAGCAGCCGGCGATCGGCGAAGGCCTGTTCCACCAGGGACCCGGCGTCGGCGGATGACAGAAAGGCGTGAACGGACTGGCGGAGCATGGCGATCTTTCCCGGTCCCGGTTACTTGCCGGAGCTGCTGCCGACCGAACTGAGATAGTTGGCGTCGTTGCGGTTGACGTCGGCCTGGGTCGCCTTGCCCTGACGATAGAGATCGACCGTCCGGCTGGTGCGGGCGCCATCGGCCGCGGTCTCGAGGGCCGGCCCCAGCAGGTCGGCGGGATGGGCGACCATCGAGGCGAGATTGTTGGCGATGAAGCAGCCGTAATTGGGCGATAGCGCCTGGGTCGGATTGAAGCCGAGCACGACCTCCGGCTTGCAGCCGGGCGGTTTGGCCACGAAATCGGTGTACAGCAGGATGACGCCGGCCTCACTCCCGACCGCGCTCGAAACCACCAGAGCGTCGGGAGACACCCCCCGCTTCACCGCCAGATCGCGCAGCATGGCGGTGACCTGACCGGCGCTGTCCTGGTCGGGCGTGGTGAGCACCGCCAGCAGCGGCCCCCGGCCGCCGTCGCGGTAGGCATCGAGAAACGCCGCCGTCCGGGCACGATCGGCCGCGGCCAGGGCGCCGCGCCCCGCCAGGGGCAGGGCCAGCCGCGCCGTGACCTGGGTCACCGAAGGCTTGGCCACCGGCTCCTGCGGAAAAGCGCCGGGCTCGGGCGAGGTGCAGGCGGCCAGCGCCAGCACCGACAGTGCCGCCCAAAGGGTCCGCCTCCGCGCGCATTTACCGTTCATGACCGCCTCCCACCTCAACTTAACGCCCGTCTTGCCTAACGTATAATATAGCCGGTCGTGCGATCGACTTTTCCCGGCGCCTTGCCGGCACCGTAGCGGGCATACAGGCCGTTCAGGAAATACATGTCGATGTCGCTGGCGGGAGCAAAACCGTCGGTGGGCGCCGTGACACCACCGGGAGTGGTCGGCCGCACCACATAAGGTGTGGCGATGACCACCATTTCCGTCTCGCCCCTGAGGAAGTCGTTGCTGCGGAACAGCGCGCCGAGAATCGGCACGTCCTTCAGACCGGGCACGCCCTGAGCGGCGTTGGCGACATCGTTGCGCAACAGACCGCCGAGCATCAGGCTGCCGCCGCTGGGTATTTCCACCGTGGTTTGCGCGCGGCGCACCGCCAGGGCCTTGATCGACCAGCCCTGGAGCACCACCGCTCCCTCGTCCGACAACTCGCTGACCTCGGTGCTGATCCGCAGGCTGATCCGGCCACTGCCCAGCACGACCGGCGTGAAAGCCAAGCTGACGCCGAACGGCTTGAAGGTGATCGAAACGTTGCCGCTGGAATCGACGCCGCCGGGAACCGGATACTCGCCACCGGCCAGAAAGCTGGCGGGCTCTCCGGACAGCGCGGTCAGGTTGGGTTCGGCCAGCACCTTGAGCAGCTGGTTCTTCTCGAGGGCCTCGATGGTGGCCAGGGAGCCGCCGGCAAGAAAGCGCGCGATGGCGAAGGGCTGGCTGAAGGTCCCGGCGATGCTCGTGCTCAACACGCCGGGATTGGCCGTGAGCGCAGCGGCTCCGCCGGTACCGAGGAGCGCCCGGTTGGTGTAGCTGGTCAGGAAATCGACGCCGAGTTTCTTGGTCACCGTGCGCTGCACCTCGGCGACCTTGACCTTGATCACCACCTGCTGCGAACCGGTGACCTTGAGCATGTTGACGAGGTTTTCATCCTTCTCGACGAAGCGCCGGACCAGCTGGCGCACGGAATCGGCGCTCGCCGCCGAGGGCACGTCGCCGCTGACCACCAGATCCTGGCCCAGCGGCTCGACCTTGACGTCGGCGGTCGGGACCAGACGGGTCAGGGCCGAGCGCAAGGCGGTGAGATCGCGGTCGACTCGAATCTCCAGCTTCAGCACCTGACGGCCCGCGGCATCAAGGAAAATGGCGTTGGTGTCGCCGACCTTGCTGCCAATCAAATAGACCAGCCGGGGGGTCTTGATCAGCACGTCGGCGACGGTGGAATCCGCGACCACGACGTCGCGCACATCCACCGGCATGGAAATCTGCCGGGCCTTGGTGGTGGTGAGAACGATCGGCTGACCGCGCCCGCCCTCGTCGATCCTGGCGAGATTGGTCACCGCGGGATGCCGGGGCGACAGGCGCGTGCCCGGCCCCGGGCGCTGGGGCCGGGGCGCCGCCGCGGGCCGGATCTCGGCGGCTTCCGGCACCACACCGGACAGCGTCACACCGGTCAGCGCCCCGCTGGTCAGCGACTCAGCGGGCAGCGTCCGGGCAAGCGGCGCCTGGGCGGGTGGCGCCTGGGAGGGTGACGTTTGAGCGGGGAGCGTTTGAGCGGACGGTACCAGGGCGAGCGGCACTTGGGCGGGCAGCGACTGCGCGGTGGCCGACTGAAGCGACAGCAACACCAGCAGCGGCACAATTCGGATCATCCAGGAATGATGGGGCGCGACGGACGGGGTGCGACGCATGGGCTGGGGACCCGGGAACAGTTGTGAAAAGGAAATCTGCTGCCCCCGATCAGAATCAAAGCCAACTGGAAAGTAAAGGCCAGAACCCGTCCGGATGTCCCGAAAGCAGGCGCGCCCGATTTTCTTGTTTCGAACTGTTGCGGGCTGGCATCATAAGGTCAGGCCCGGTCCGGCTCCGGGTCCTGACAGTAGCGCCTCAGCAGCGCGACATCGGCGATGGTCACGCTCTGGCCATGGCTCGTCACGCCGATGTCGCGCAGCCGCGCCATGGCCCGGGACAGGCTCTCGGGCGTGATGCCGATGTGGCCGGCCAGCCTGGACTTGGTGACCCCGAGGCTGACGGTGACGGCGCCGGTTTCGCTCGGGGTCAGGGCGAGCAGGGCGGCGGCCAGCCGCTGACCCGGCGAGCGCCCCTTGAAGCCGCCGACCCGGCCGATTAGGTGGCGCTGCCAGCGGGCCAGGGAATCCATCATGCTCCGCGCCACCGCGGCATCGGCGGCGATCAGCGCCAGTACCGGCCGGGCCGGCAGGTGAACCAGCCGGGTTCCGGCCTCGGCCTCGGCATTCACCGGCGCCACGCAGGTCCCGAACATCATGCCCTCGGCGAAACTGCGCCCGGGCTCGATCAGCTCGATGACACTTTCCCGGCCGTCGGCGTTGAGCACGAACAGCCGCACACGCCCGGTCAGCACCACGAAGAAGCGATCGCCAGTATCGCCGCGCGAGAGGATCAGGCTCCGGCTGTCATAGCCGACGATCCGGACCTCGGCGGTGCAGTGCCGCACGGCGTCCTCCGCCAGCCCCTCGAACAGCGGGATGCGGCGCACCGCCTCGAAATCCGGCCCGCCAAGTCCGGCATGCGCCGTCATGCCGGCTCTCCTTCGGAAAAGCGCCGCAGCAACTCGGGATCGGCGACCACGATCGTCCGCTTGCCCTGGCTGCGCACCCCCAGCTCGCGCAAGCGGCGCAGCGAGCGCGACAGGCTCTCCGGAGTCATGCCCAGCAGGTCGGCGATCACCCGCCGGTCGCAGGCCAGAGTCACGGTCTGGGCGCCGATCCGCCGGCCGGTCAGCCCAAGCAGGAAATTGGCCAGACGCTGGGGCGCGCTCATCAGATTCAGCAGGGAAATCTGCCGGACCAGCGCGTGCAGCCGTCCCGACAGAAAGCCGAGCATGTGGCGGCGCAGCGCCGGTTCGCTCTCGATGCAAGCCAAAATCGCGGTGGCGGGGATCAGGGCCAGCCGCACGTCCGTGACGGCGCGGGCGGCCACCGGATAGCGCCGGCTGTCGAACAGCCCGGCCTCGCCGATCACCTGGGCGGGGCCGGCCAGTTCCACGAGGCAGGATTCGCCGGGGCCGATCGCGGCGACCAGCCCGACCATGCCCTCGATCACCACCCACAGGAAGCGCGCCGGCTCCTCTTGTTCGAACAGGGTTCGGAACGGTCCGGCCGTGATCACCCGCGCCTCGGAGAACAGGCGCGCCTGCGTCTCCCGGCCGAAGGGCACGAAAAAGCCGACCCCACGCAAACGCATGACATCGGCGGCGGTCAGGGGCTGAAGGTCAAGCGGCGGTGGCGCGGAGTCTATCATGCCGGCAGGTCTCGCCTGGGCGGCCGGAGGGGGCGTCGACTCGAGACCGGCGGACGCACCGCCGACCCGTCGCACCGCGCGGAAACATCCGGGGAGCACCGCCCCCCGGATGATCGGCGCAAGTCTTACTTCTTGGTCGCGAGGAAGGCGATCAGGTCCGCGCGGTCCTGGGCATTCGGCAGGCCGGCGAAGGTCATCTTGGTGCCGGGCACCACGGCCTTCGGGCTGGTCAGCCAGGCGTCGAGCTTGGCTTCGTCCCAGGCGTAGCCCAGGGCCTTCACGCCGGCCGAATAGGCGTAGCCGGCTTCGGTGCCGGCGGTGCGGCCGACGACGCCGAACAGGCTCGGGCCGACCAGATTCTTGCCGGCGACATCGCTGTGGCAAGCCTTGCACTTATTGAAAACCGTCGCGCCCTTGGCGGCGTCACCAGCGGCGAACGCACTACCGGAAATCAGCAGGCCGGCGGCAACCAGACCCAGCATGGAAAACTTGCGCATATATTCACTCCCCTATTTGGTATCAGCCGATGACGTTGAACGGATGGATCGCGACATGGAATAAGCGCAACCGTAGCCATGGGTAACCGACCGGACCCAGCGTCGCAAGACATTGCCACATCCCCCTGTTAAGGTCGACGGGTTTGGTTCGCCGGCCGGCCGCCCGACGGATACCCGACCAGGGCAATCGGGTGAGGCTCACCCCGCGGCGGTGTCGATCACCCCTTCGCGATCATGGAAGAAGCCGTTGGACAGCTTGGCCGGCGCGGCGATTGCCAGCAGTTTCTCCCGCGCCTCGGCGGCTCCGAGGTTGCCGTCGGCGAGGCTGCGGAACAGCGCCGCCACCGCCACCATGTCGGCGGTATGGGGCGACAGCCGCAACCGCCGGATGCCCATGGCCTGAAGCGTCGCGATTTCGTGGGTCAGGCCGACATAGGTGTGCGACAGGGTTTGCAGGCCGTTGACCGAGAGAAAGTCTTCGCCATCGAGGGTGTCGACGGTCAGGCCGTCCGGGTCCTCGTTACAAACATAGCGGCAATTGTCCTTGTGCAGGCCATGGGCGCGGGCGTGGTAGCAGCGCACCGAGATGGCCAGCGGCAGCCGCCCGAACACCTGAACCTCGAGATCGACCCCGAGCGGCGCCGCCGCCGTGGCCAGCGCCGAGATCGCGCTTTCGGTCAGTTCGCCCGCGAGGCTGACCGAGGTCGCGCCCCGTTTCGCCATCCAGGCCAGCGTCGCCTCGTTATAGACATTGACGAACGGCCCGACCCAATGAGGCTTGCCGCCGAGTTGGGCGACGCAGCCCATGTCGTTGGCCTCGATCAGGAAGTCGCCGGCCGAGGCCACCAGCTCGCGCACGGCGTCGCGCTCGCGCACGGTGGTGGCCAGAATCGGCGAGCCCAGCACCACCTGCTTGCCCCCCGCCTGCAAGCGCTCGACCACCGCCGGAATGTGCTCGGCGAAGAACGGCGTGCGCTTGGAGCACACCACCTCGCCGATCACCACCGAGTCGACGGCCGCCTCGTCGGCGATGCGGAAATAGAAATCGCGCCAGACCTCGGGCGCCCAGTTGAACAGCACCGGGCCGAGGGTGAGTTCCGTCTTGGTGTTGCTCATCGCCACGCCCTGCCATAGGCTCCGGCGGTATCCTTGCCGCCTTCGGTGACCCGGTCGAGGGCGGTGGCGTCGTAGCTCTGTCCGCGATCGAAGCGGTCGAGGGCATCGCGGCACGCGGCCACCACCTGGGCGATATAGGCCTTGCCCCGCTGCCGGCCCTCGATCTTCAGCGCCTTGACCCCCGCCGCCTTGAGATCGGGCAGCAAATGCAGGGCGTTGAGGCTGGTCGGCTCCTCGAAGAGATAGCTCGCCTTGTCGTGGGTGGTGAACCGGCCCTTGCACAGGGTCGGATAGCCCGCCGGCTCTTCCTCGTCGAAGGTGTTGATGGTGAAGGCGCCCAGCCGCGACACCAGCTTGGAGCCCCGGGTCTCGTAGCGGACGTGGCTGGCCGGCGAGCAGACGCCGTTGCGGTTGGGCGAGCGGCCGGTGGCGTAGGAGGACAGCGAGCAGCGCCCCTCGGCCATCGGGCACATGCCGCCGAACACGAACACCTCGGTCTCGATGTCGATCTCGGCGTTCAGCTTGGCGATGTCGTTGATGGTCAGCACCCGCGGCAGCACCACCCGGCGCACCCCGAAGGCGTCGCGATAGAGCCCGATCGCCTCGGGATTGGCGGCGGAGGCCTGAACCGACAAATGCAGGCGCAGCTTCGGCCGGCTCTTCGACGCGTAATCGAGCAGGCCGAGATCGGCCAGAATCACCGCGTCGGCGCCGTTGTCGGCGGCATCGTCAACCGCCCGGTGCCACGCCCCGGCATTGCCGGCGGTGGGGTAGGTGTTGATGGCCACGAACACCTGTTTGCCCCGCGCGTGGGCATAGTCGACACCCTGGCGCAGCTCCTTGCGCGAGAAATTCAGGCCGGGAAAATTGCGGGCGTTGGTTTCGTCGCGAAACCCCACATACACCGAGTCGGCCCCGGCATCGACGGCGGCTCGCAGGGCCGCCAGCGTGCCGGCCGGACAAATCAGCTCGAATGACGCCATGATGTTACCGTTTGCCCTCTTCCAAGCGGCCGAGACGGCGCTCGACCTGTTCCAAGCGCCGCAAGGCCGGCGCCAATAACACCTCGTGCAGGCCAATTAAGGTGCCGGCCAGCGAAGTCAATGGCCGGCGCAGCGGCAGGTTGGCCAGCGGTCCGAACAGCGCGCCGAAATCGGCGGCCAAGTCGAAATCCTCGCCATCCAGCGAGTTGCGCATGCCGACCACCAGTTCGGTGTCGCCCTCGATGGTCAGGTCGCGGGAGAAAAACAGCGCGTCGCCATCGATCCGGCCCTCGAAGAGATCGAGCAGCGAGGCGAAGGCGCCGCGCACCCGCGCATTGGCCTGGGTGGCGCGGTCGCAGACCTTCAGGCCCGGACGCTCGCCGACATGCAGCAGAAACGCCGCCGGCAAATCGACGGGGTCGACCAGCAGGTCGGCCTCGCCCAGTTCGGCCATGCGCTCGAAGGCGTCGGGATGGCGGCGGGCCAGGGTCGACATCATCAGATCGAGCACCGGTTGAATCAGCCGTCCGCCCAAAGGCTGCGCCAGCGTCAGCGCGAGACGCGCGAACAGCGTTTCCATCGTCCGTTCGGGCGGTCCGCGGAAGTTTGTCCTGTCGTTCATCGCCGTCGTCACCTCCGTGAATAGCTGCGCCACATCCTGGCGGAGGCCGGATCGGAGCGCGCACTCTCCTGCGCGCCTTGATCGGCATCAAGGTTCGTGCCAGAGAGTGGATGGCAGAATGGACCCGATGTCAACAGCCGTCTCGCGGACGCCGGCTGCGATTGCGCCGCGCCCGCCACTGAACAGGGACACCGGATATGATCTTGGCTTGGAGCGACGAACTCAAGGTCGGCAACGCGGTGATGGATGCCGACCATGAAGAGCTTTTTCACGTCCTGGCCCGCTTCGAGGGCGCGGACGGTCCGGCCTGGGTCGCGGCCTTCGAGGGGTTGGCCCAGCATCTCACCGAGCATTTCGAACGCGAAAACGAATTGATGCGCAAGCATGGCTTCTTCGCGTATCACTGCCATCACGGCGAACATGACAGCGTGCTCGCCGAGGTCGGGGCGATGCTGGCGGCGGCCAAGGCCGGCGACCTCGTTCCGGCTCGCACCTTCATTGATGACGTGATCGGACCATGGTTCCTCAATCACCGGAACACGATGGACTGGGTGACCGCCCAGTTTCTCAAGAGCGCCGGCGCGAGCGGCGCCGCCTGCTGACCCCGGCGCTTTCGGGGGCGCGGCCATGAGCGCGCCGCTGGTCTGGGTGCTGCCCGACGGCCGTCCCGGCAACGCCAGCCAGTGCCTGGGCGTCGCCGAGGCGCTTGGCCTGCCTTATCAGGTGAAAAAGCTCGGCTACACCTGGGCCGTCGTGCTTGATAATAGGTTGCGCGGCGCAACACTGATCGGGATCGACGCCGCCACCCGCGCCACCCTGACGCCGCCCTGGCCGGATCTGCTGATCACCGCCGGCCGCCGGGCCGCGCCGGTCGCCCGCTACGTCAAAAAGCAGAGTGGCGGCCGGACCTTTCTGGTGCAACTGATGCACCCGACGCACCATGAGCGCGAGTTCGACCTGATCGCGGTGCCTCACCATGACCGGCGACCGCCGGCCGGCAACATCCTCACCATCACCGGCGCGCCCCATCACGTCACCCCGGCCAAGCTGACCGCCGCCGCCGAAACCTGGCGCGAGCGGCTGGCGGGCATTCCCGGTCCCCGGCTGGCGGTGATGATCGGCGGCGCCTTCGGCCGCAAGCCGCTGCCGGTGGCGCTGGCCCTGGAGATGGTCCGTCAGGTCTCGGCGACCGCGAACCGTTTGGGCGGCGGCATCTTCCTGACCACCAGCCGGCGCACTCCCGCCGATGTGGTGGCGGCGCTTCCCAACGCCATCACCTGTCCGGCCTATTGCCATTTCTGGACCCCCGAGGCGGAGAACCCGTATTTCGGCTTCCTCGCCCTCAGCGACGCCACGGTGATCACCGGGGATTCGGTCTCGATGCTGTGCGAGGCCACGGTCACCGAACGGCCGGTCTACATCCTGTCGCCGCCCGGACTGGCCCGGCGCCGCCAAGCCCTGCTGCAGGACCGCCTGATCGAACTCGGCCACGCCCGGCACTTCGAAACCCTGTCGGAGGGCACGCTCCCCCCCGGCCCCTACCAGCCCCTCAACGCCGCCCACGACATCGCCGCCGCCATCCGCAAGCGACTGTAACGGGGTCTGGGGCCTAAGGGTTCCAAGGGGCGGCGGCCCCTTGGTCGCCGAAGGCCAGGGGCGCTGCCCCTGGACCCCGCCAAAGACCCGCGGCCTTTGGAAACCGGGACGTTACTTGCGCCACCAGCCGCGTTTGGGCGGGCCGGCGGGCTCCGAAGGTTCGGTGACGATCACCGCCGGAGCGGGAGGCAGTGCCTCGGGCCGCTCGGTGGGAGCGACGGCCACGACGTCCTCATCGGCGGCCACGATTTCGGCGACCGGTTCCGGTGCCGGCTCGGGCACGATCTCAACCGCCGTTTCGGGCGCCACCTCGACCGACAACTCGGCCGGAGCCAGGGCTTCCTCGGTGACGGCGCTCTTGGTCCGGCGCCGGCTCGGGCGCTTGGCCGGAGCGGCGGCAACCGGTTCAGCGGCCGGCTCGACAGAGTCGGCGGATACGGCCGGCTCGGCGGCGGCGGCGGTCCGGCGGCGGCTCGGACGCTTGCGTGCTCCCGTCGGGGCCGGGGTCTCCGGCGGCGGCGTTTCGGTCACGGCAAGCGCGGTCGCAAGCACCCCTCTCCCGGTCGCAAGCTCTTCACCTCCGGTCGCAAGCTCCTCGCCCTCGGTCGACGCGACCACCGCTTCGCCATCGGCGATCGACGGCACGGCCTCGGCCGAAGCAACGGTCTCGGCCGGACGCTCGACATCAAGCAGCCAGTCGAAATCGACCACCTCGTCAACCGGAGCCGGCGGCACCACGACAACAGGCCCGGCAGCGACGCCCGACGGCATCGGGACGACGTCCCGATCGTCGCCATCACCGTCGACACCATCCTCAGCATCGCCGTCGAAGTCATCGGACTCCAGATCCTCGGACGCGAACTCCCCGGACGCAAACTCCTCGGACTGGGCGGCCTCGGAAGTCTGCCCCTCGGCGCCGTTCTGCTCGAAGCGGCCGCGTCCCCGCCGACGGCCGCCGCGCTTGCCGCGCCGCCGCTTGCGGTTTTGTCCATCGCCGTTCTCGGCCGCGCCGGGCGCGGACGGAACACCGGACGCAGCCTCATCGACAGCCCCGGTATCACCAGCCTCGTCGCCGTCATCGGACTCGGGAGCGGACGCTGCCGCCATCGGCGCAGCCGGTCCCGGCACGCCCTCGCCCGGACGCTCGCCACCATGACGGCGCCGGCCACGCCGGCCACGCCGGCCTCCGCGCCGGTCGCCATCGCCCTCTCCCGCGCGCTCGGGGCTCGCGGCTTCCGCCGGAGCGCCGCGCCGAGGCTCGGCGGCCACGGGGCTTTCCTCTTCGGTATCGTCGTCGTCGGGATCCACGGCCACGGTCCGGCGCTCGGGCTCGGCCAGGGCGCTGGCGGTGGCAACGGCGGCGGCGGCCTCCTCGCCGGGCAGGCGGGCCTTGACCCGTTCGATACGCAGATCGGGCACCACCAGGGTCTCGTCGGTCTGGATCAGCACCCGCAGACCGTAGCGCTGTTCGATCAGCCCCAGTTCGGCGCGTTTGGCGTTGAGGATGTAGAGCGCGATCTTAGCCGGCAGCGCCACCGAAATTTCGCTGGACCGGCGGCGAATCCCCTCCTCCTCGATGGCGCGCAGGGCGTGCAGCGCCGCCGATTCGGTGGAGCGGATGACCCCGAGACCGGCGCAATGGGGGCACTTTTCGAAATTGGCCTCGAGCAGGCTCGGGCGCAGGCGCTGGCGCGACAATTCGAGCAGGCCGAAGGGCGAGATGCGGCCGAGCTGAATCCGCGCCCGGTCGTTCTTCATCGCCTCTTTCATGCGACGCTCGACCGAGGCGTTGTTGCGGTTGTCCTCCATGTCGATGAAATCGATCACGATCAGACCCGCGAGATCACGCAGGCGCAACTGGCGCGCCACCTCGTCGGCGGCTTCGAGATTGGTCTTGTAGGCGGTTTCCTCGATGTTGCGCTCGCGGGTCGAGCGGCCGGAATTGACGTCGATCGCGACCAGCGCCTCGGTCTGGTTGATCACGATGTAGCCGCCCGACTTCAGCTGCACCACCGGGCTGTGCATGGCGTCGATCTGGCTTTCCACCTGATAGCGGTAGAACAGCGGGATCGCCTCGTCGCGATAGGGCTGGACGCGCTTGGAATGGCTGGGCACCAGCATGCGCATGAAGTCTTTGGCGACGCGGTAGCCGGTCTCGCCCTCGACCAGCACCTCGTCGATGTCATTGGCGTAGAGATCGCGAATCGAGCGCTTGATCAGGTTGGCTTCTTCGTAGATCAGCTCGGGCGCCGTCGATTGCAGGGTCTGCTCGCGGATGCTATCCCACAGGCGCAGCAAATATTCGAGGTCGCGCTTGATCTCGGCCTTGGAACGCTCCAGACCCGCCGTGCGCAGAATCACCGCCATGCCCTGGGGAATGTCGAGATCCGACAGCATCTCCTTCAGGCGCTTGCGGTCCTGAGGGTTGGTGATCTTGCGGGACACGCCGCCGCCACGCCCGGTGTTGGGCATCAGCACGCAATAACGGCCGGGCAGCGACAGATAAGTGGTGAGCGCCGCGCCCTTGGTGCCGCGCTCTTCCTTGGTCACCTGCACCAGCAAAATCTGCCGGCGCTTGATCACCTCTTGAATCTTGTAGCTGCGCAGTGGCCGGGGCCGGCGGCGCGCCATTTCCTCGTCGTCGGTCTCGTCGCCGCCAACGGTGTCGAGCCGGACCGGTTCGGGCGCCTCGTGGGACTCGGTTTCGTCGTGGCCCTGATAGCCGTCGTGGGACTCGGACTCCCCGGCCACGCCCTCGGACCCGAAGTCCGGCGCATCGGCGGACTCGTCCCCGTCGCCCGGTTCGCCGTCATCGGCGGAAGCCGTTTCGTCGGACACCGACTCGACGGGAATCGCCGCCGCCATCACCGTGCCGGACTCGTCCGGGTCCTCGGAACGATCGGCGGATTGCGCGCCGGAGTCGGGCTCGGACTCCCCACCGTCCCGCTCGGCGACACCGGCGTCACCCTCGGTCTCGGGGCCGTCCTCGCGGTCATCGCTCTCGTCGCTGGCCTCGTCGGCCTGGAAGGCCGGCTCGCCGGCGTCATGGGACTCGGCGGCGTCGCCATTGCGGCCCGAGTCGGACTCGGCATACCGCGACGAGCCACCCCGGCCCTGTCCCCGGCCACGATCCCGGTCGCGGCCCCGGCTGCGCGGCGCCTCGTCCTCATCCTCGTCGGCGAGTTCGGCCAGACGCCGCTCCTCGGCCAACAGCGCTTCGCGGTCGGCGACCGGAATCCGGTAATAATCGGGATGGATTTCGGAGAAGGCCAAGAAGCCGTGGCGGTTGCCGCCATACTCGATGAAGGCCGCCTGAAGCGAAGGCTCGACCCGCGTCACCTTGGCGAGGTAGATGTTGCCCTTGAGCTGCTTCCGGCTGGCGATTTCGAAATCGAGATCTTCGAGCCTGTTCCCATTAACCACGACGACCCGGGTTTCTTCCGGCTGCGTGGCGTCGACAAGCAGACGCTTGGCCATATGTATCGTCCCCGGTAACGCGGCCCGCCCCGTCCGTGCGACAACGGGAGGCTGGCGCGTCAACCTGTTGAGCGAAACGGCGGTGGCCCTGCCGACCATACGTTTAACGGCGCGTATCACGCGGCCAGAACGGGTCTCGTGGCCTCCGGACCCTGGCCTTGCGACCGGGGCTATCCGCTTCGAGGTTTCTTCCTGTCAACCGCGGCTCCCCCGGCGTCACGCCCCGAACTGCGACCGAAGGCAAAACGAGCCAAGCCGCACCTTGTCCGAAGCGCGACGCTGTCCGGTTCCTCGGGAGGGCCGGACGGGTCGCGGTTTGTCGCAGGGCAGAGGATAGCCCCCGCCGCTCCGCTCTACAATGGGATTATTCGGCGATCGGCGATATTCCGTGAGCATCCGGCGGCCGGAGACGCGCCCCGGCCGCCGAAGCGCTCACTCCAGCCCTTCGAACAGGGCGGTCGAGAGGTAACGTTCGGCAAACGAAGGCAGAATGGCCACGATCAGCTTGCCCTTGTTCTCGGGCCGGGCGCCGACCTCGAAGGCCGCGGCCAGCGCCGCGCCCGAGGAAATCCCCACCGGCAGCCCCTCCAGCCGCGCCGCCTTGCGGGCGGTGGCGAAGGCGCGGTCGTTGGAGATGCGCACCACCTCGTCGATCAGCTTGGTGTTGAGAATGTCGGGCACGAAACCGGCGCCGATGCCCTGGATCTTGTGGGGGCCGGGCAGCCCGCCCGACAGCACCGGGCTGTCCTCGGGCTCGACCGCGATCGCCTTGAAGCCGGGCTTGCGCGCCTTGAGCACCTCGGCGACGCCGGTCAGGGTGCCGCCGGTGCCGACGCCGCTGATCAGGATGTCGGCCTTGCCGGCGGTGTCGGTCCAGATTTCCTCGGCGGTGGTCTTGCGGTGAATCGCCGGATTGGCCGGATTCTTGAACTGCTGGAGGATGTAGGCGTTGGGCAGCTTGGCCATCAACTCCTCGGCGCGGCGGATCGCGCCCTTCATGCCTTCGGAGGCCGGGGTCAGCTCCAGCTCGGCGCCCAGCAGCTTGAGCATCTTGCGGCGCTCGACCGACATGCTCTCGGGCATGGTCAGGATCAGCCGGTAGCCCTTGGAAGCGGCGACGAAGGCGAGAGCGATGCCGGTGTTGCCCGAGGTCGGCTCGATCAGGGTGGTGCCGGGCCCGATCTTGCCCTCCCGCTCGGCCGCATCGATCATTGCGAAACCAATACGATCCTTGACCGAGGCCAGCGGATTGAAAAACTCCAGCTTGCCGACGACATCGGCGCCCGCGCCCAGTTCCTTGCTCAGCCGGGGAAGTCGCACCAGCGGCGTGGCGCCGATGGTGTCAACGATGCTGTCGTAAATCTTACCGCGAAACTCGGGAGCCGAGGACGACATGATTTCCCTCCATTGAATCGTACAATTGGCACGATCAGCAAAATAGTTGGTATGTAGTTAATACCGCATCGCACGAAAATCAAATGCTAAAGTCGATGCGATCCCCGGTTTCGCTGGGCACGCCGGCCTTGCGGGCGCGCAGGCACAGATCCTCGATCGAGGTGGTCTCGAGGCGGGCCATGCATTCCTCCTGCATTTCCAGCCACAACGGCCGCACCACCTGATGGCCGAGCACCGAGCCGGCCGGCTCTTCCATGATGTCGGTGGTGCTTTCCATGCCCCGCACCACCCGCACGATCTCACCCACGGCAATGCGGCGGCGCTCGCGATTCAGGCGATACCCGCCCCGCGGCCCGCGCACGCCGGCCAGAATGCCTTCGCGCACCAACTGTTGCAGCACCTGCTCCAGATAGCGCTTGGGGATGCCCTGGCGGCGGGTGATCTCGCCGCTTTGCACCGGCTCCGAGCCGGCATTATAGGCGATGTCGAGCACCGCCTCGATCGCGAACATCAATTTCTTGGAAATCCGGAACATTCACGCCACTCCCGATTATCCGCAATCACCGGCCATACGACGTCCGCTCATGGCCGCGGCCCTGCCGCGGCGAAATGCTCGGCGATGGCCACCGCCAGCCGCTCGCCCACCGAAACCTTGCTCAGTTCCGGCCAATCCTCGACGCTCGCCTCACCGCCGGGGGTGGCGCGCAGAATATGCACGGTGTTGCGATCGCCGCCGAAAGTAGCGGTGCCGGTGCCGACATCGTTGGCCACGATCCAGTCGCAGCCCTTGCGCGCCAGCTTGCTGCTGGCATGTTCGAGAATGTGCTGGGTTTCGGCGGCGAAACCGACCACCAGCGCCGGCCGGGTCGACCCCGGGCGGGACAGGGTGGCCAGGATGTCGGGATTTTCCACCAGCTCCAGCAGCGGCGTGCCATCCTTGTCCTTCTTGAGCTTCTGGCCGGCGACGCCCTTGACCCGCCAGTCGGCGACCGCGGCGGCGCACACCGCGATGTCGGCCGGCAGCGAGCCCTGGCAGGCCGCGAGCATCTGCATCGCGGTCTCGATGCGAATCATCTGGACGCCGGGCGGATCGGGCTCGGCGGTCGGGCCGGAGACCAGAATGGTCTGGGCGCCGAGCCGGGCCAGGGCGCGAGCGATGGCGTGGCCCTGCCGGCCCGAGGAGCGGTTGGTGATGTAGCGCACCGGGTCGATCGGTTCGACGGTCGGCCCCGAGGTCACCAGCGCCCGCCGGCCGCTGAGCGGCAACGGCCCGCTGCCCAGGGCCACGTCATCGAAAAATGCGGCGATGGCGGCGAGAATCTCCTCGGGTTCGGCCATGCGGCCGGTGCCGGTCTCGCCGCAGGCCAGTTCCCCGGCGTTGGGGCCGATCCGGCGCACGCCCCGGCCGGTGAGAATGCCGATGTTGGTCTGGGTCGCCGGATGCTCCCACATCGCGCCGTTCATCGCCGGCGCCACCAGCACCGGCTTGTCGGTGGCCAGCAGGGCGGTGGAGGCGAGATCGTCGGCCAGCCCGGCGGCCATCTTGGCCAGCAGGTCGGCAGTGGCCGGCGCCACCACCACCAGATCGGCGGCCCGCGACAGCCGGATATGGCCCATTTCCGACTCGTCGGTCAGGGAAAACAGCTCCTGGTAGACCTTGTCCTCGGACAGCGCCGCCACCGACAGCGGCGTCACGAAGCGGGCGCCCGCTTCGGTCAGGATCACCCGCACCGCCGCGCCCTGTTCGCGCAGCCGGCGAATCAACACCAAACTCTTGTAAGCCGCGATACCCCCGGAGATCACCAGCAGCAGGCGCTTACCGTCGAGAATCGGAAAATCGCTCACGTCTCCGGCCTTTTCTGCCCTGTCCACACTGTGAAACCAAGGTATTATTCCGCAGCGTTTTACGCAAGCCGCCTCTGCCGATCCTCCGGAGCAATCAGGTGCAGGGGCTGGACAATGGGGCCGCCCGAAGCGCGGCAAGGCGACACCGTCGCGCGGCTCAGGGGGGGCGAAGCGTCTGCCAGAGCGAAAGCGCTGGGCACAGGCGGTTTCGACGCCCGGATCTGCCCGGAGCGCGGAAGATGTTTCTGATCCTGACCGATATCAAGGTTTTCATTTGAAGAATGGCTTAGGCTTCCAGGGCCTTTTGAGTCATCGGCCATACTTGATTTGGCTGATCAAACGGGAAAAACGTCATGAATATGATTGCTTGTTCCTGCCCCCCAGACGTCAAGCCTGCCCGTCTCAGCCGGATCCTTCCGCAACTTCTGGCCACGGTCACTCCGGTCACGGGCACCGAGACCGTGCCTCTGGCCACCGCTCTCGGCAGGGTTCTCGCCGAACCGGTGACCGCGGCCACCGCCATCCCGCCCTGGGACAATGCGGCGATGGATGGCTATGCCGTGGCGGCGGCCGATCTTCAGCCCGCGTGCGAAACCACGCTGCCGGTGTCCGCGCGGATTGCCGCCGGCCACCCGGCGCAAGCCGAACTGCCATCCGGCCAGGCCGCCCGCATTTTCACCGGCGCCCCGATCCCGGCGAGGGCGGACGCCGTGGTGATGCAGGAGCACTGCCGGGCCGGCGAGGGGGTGGTGACACTGCCGGCGGGTGTCGTCGCGGGTACCAATATTCGCCGGGCGGGCGATGATCTGGCCCGTGGAGCGGTGGCGCTCCAGGCCAGACGCCGGCTTGGGCCGGTGGACCTCGGGCTGGCGGCGGCGGCCGGCGTGTCCCGGCTCACCGTCCGGCGCCGGCTCCGCGTCGCCCTGGTCTCGACCGGCGACGAACTGCGCGAACCGGGACACGGGAGCACTCCCGGAACCCTGCATGACAGCAACCGCTACACCCTGCTCGGCCTGCTTCAGCAATTGGGATGCGAGACGACGGACCTGGGCATTCTGCCCGACCAACCCGCGATCATCGCCGAAGCGCTGGCGCGCGCGGCGCAGAGCCACGACGCCTTGATCACCTCGGGCGGCATGTCGGTTGGCGAGGAGGACCACCTCAAGGCGGCTCTGGTCGCTGCCGGCGGCCAGATCGACCAGTGGCGGCTGGCCATCAAGCCGGGCAAACCGGTTGGCGTCGGCACTCTCGGGCCAGCCCTGTTCCTCGGCTTGCCCGGCAATCCGGCGGCAGTGGCGGTGACGTTTCTGCTGGTGGCGCGGCCGCTGCTGCTCCGGCTGAATGGCGCCGACGACCAGCCCTGGCCACGACTGCGGGCGACCGCGAGCTTTCACTATGCGCGCGCGCCCGGCCGGCGCGAGTATCTGGCCGCAATCCTGGACGGCGATTCCGGGAGCGAGGCCCGGGTGTCTCTGTCGGGCCGGCAAGGCTCCCACATCCTGAGCACCCTTGCCGCCGCCGACGTCCTGGTCGAATTGCCCGAGGATTGCGTGGCGGTACGGCCGGGCGATTCCGTGACCGTGCTGCCATTATTGTCTGCATGAGACGACATATGGTCCCGATTCAGACTTTCTTTCCTCCCTACTTGCGAATTGGCGGGCTGGTTCTTGGGACGATCGTCATTTTTGGGATCGATCTCTTGACCAAACGGGGAATTACCGCCTGGCTGCCGTATTATCTGGTGCTGCTGGCCTCGGTCTGGGTGCCGAGCCGGCGGTTTCTGCTGGGGTTGACCGCAGGCATGGTGGTCCTGATCGTGACCGCCCACTTCTTCAAGCCCGACGGCGATCATTACGCCTCGACGCTCAATCGCAGTTTTGGCATTGCGACCCTGGTCGCCATGTCCCTCTTCCTCGACCAGTACCGGCAAGCCCGCGAGGAAGCCCACCGGGCGTGCGAAGAGGCGAGGATGGCCAATCAGGCCAAAACCAACTTCATCTCCATGGTCAGCCATGAACTGCGCAGCCCGCTGACCGGTGTGCTGGGCTTTTCCGAGTTCATTCTCTCCGAGCCGCTGGGGCCGATCGGAGAGAAGAAATACCTGGAATATATCAAAGATATTCATGATAGCGGCGCGCACCTGCTCGACCTGATCAACAATATTCTGGATATCGCCAAGATGGAGGCCGGGCGCATGGAGATCGAGCCCGAGTGGCTGGAGGCAAAACCTCTGATGGTGACCGTCGGCCGCCTGCTGCAAGAGCAGGCCTCCCGGCATCACCACACCATTTCCATCATCCTGCCGGGCCACGAGAGCATCCGGTTGTGGGCCGACCGGCGGGCGGTCAGTCAGAGTTTGATCAATCTGCTCTCGAACGCCATCAAATTCACGCCGAAGGGCGGGCTGCTCACCCTGTCGGCCCGGAACACCCAGAACGGGGGCGTGGAACTCGTGGTTGCCGACACCGGAGTCGGCATTCCCGCCCGCCACCTCGACCGGGTTGTCCGTCCGTTCGAGCGGCTCGACAATACCTATCACCGCTCGAACAATAGCGGCACCGGACTCGGGTTGCCGCTGGTCAAGGGGCTGATGGATCTGCATGGCGGCAGCCTGCGCATCGACAGTCGCGAAGATGTCGGCACGACGATCTTTTTGTATTTCCCCCCGCCCCGGGCAACGATCACCGACGCGGGCGAACAGAGTTGAGGGCGACACCGGCATTTCATGGGGTCGGCGTCGAGACCGTCCTTGCCGGGGCCTCGGCCTTTGGACTAAACTAGGGCATCTATCTGGTGCCCTGTGCGGGAGAATCGGGAACGCGGTGCAAAACCGCGACGTGCCCAACGCTGTGAGGGGGACTGAGCGGACAGTTTGCCACTGGCTTCGGCTGGGAAGGTGTCCGCTCGGGATGAACCCAAGTCAGAAGACCGGCCAGATGGAGATGGCTCAGCCGGCATGGACGGTCGGCGGGGCGTGCCATCACAGGGGAATGATGATGGATAGTACTTTTCTGCCCGCAGCGCCTTTGGCCGAGGCCGAGCGCGAGGGACTTTACCGGGCGATTCTCACCCGCCGGGACACACGCGGCGAATTTCTGCCCGATGACGTGCCGGACGAAATCGTCAGCCGCATCCTGGTTGCGGCCCACCATGCGCCGTCGGTTGGCTTCATGCAGCCCTGGAGCTTCGTCATCGTGCGCAACCCCGAGGTGCGCCGCCGGGTTCACGATGCCTTCGTGACCGCCCACGCCGAAGCGGCGCTGATGTTTCCCGAGGACAAGCGGGATTTTTACAGTGCGCTCAAGCTTGAAGGCATCATGGAGGCACCGCTCAACATCTGCGTCACCTGCGACCGCAACCGCGCCGGCCCGGTGGTGATCGGCCGCACGCACATCCGCACCATGGATATGTTCAGCTCGGTGTGCGCGGTGCAAAACCTGTGGCTTGCCGCCCGCGCCGAAGGGCTGGGCGTCGGCTGGGTCAGCATCTTCGACAACGCGACGGTTCAGGCGGCCTTGAACATTCCCAAGGGCATCGTGCCGATTGCCTATTTGTGCGTCGGCAAGGTCAAGGGCTATCACCGCCGGCCAGAGCTGGAGGCCGCAGGCTGGCGCCCGCGCTTGCCGCTCGACGAACTGCTGCATTTCGACCAGTGGGACGGTCCCGAGCCGGAGGAAGCCTTGACCCGGCTGGTCCGCGAAGACCAGCGCTCCGTCAATCAGGGAACGTTTGTCGGAGCGCTCGCTCAATCGCTGCGCCAGTAACGCCGGCCCGGCGGCCTCCGGGGTCCGGAGGCCGCCGGTTCTTTCCTCATTCCTGTCCGAAAAGCGCGCGAAAAGAGACGCTCATGAAGCTGGTTATTTGTGCCGGCCCGGCGACGACCGGCAAGACCTCGGTCCTGCGCCATGTCATCAAGAAGCTGCTGGAGCGGGGGCATCGGCCGGCGTTTCTGAAACTGGACATCCAGTTCGCCGAAGAGGACGAGCTGATCACCCGCGAGTTCGCGATTCCCACCCGCAAGGTCTATTCGGGAGAGCTGTGCCCGGATCATTGTCTGGTCATTGTCCTGAAAGACAGCATGGTTTGGGGGCAGAAAACCGGCAGCGATGTCCTGCTGGTCGAAACCGCCGGCCTGTGCCTGCGCTGCTCACCCTATGTCGAGGACGGGTTGGGGGTGATCGTGCTCGAGGCGACCAGCGGCATGAACCTGCCGCTCAAGGTCGGGCCGATGCTGACCCTGGCCGATGTCGCGGTGGTGACCAAGGTCGATCGCGTCTCCCAGGCGGAGCGCGAGGTGTTCCGGGCCCGCATCCAGGACGTCGCGCCCGCCGTGCGCATCCGCGAGGCCAACGCCCTCTATGGCATCGGCCTGGGGCCGCTGGTCGACACGATTCTGGCCACGCCCGACATCGGCGACACGACGCTGCTGCGCGGTAGCCCGCCCGCCGGCTCCTGCACCATTTGCACCGGCGCCCGGGAAATCGGCCAGACCTCCCATTTCGGCCGGGCCAAAACCTTCGACAACGGCCTGACCTACGAGGGTGCGCGATGATCGAGCGGATTTCAGTGCTGGCCGGCCGGGGGCGCCGGAGCGAAGCGGATGCCGTGCCGTGCCTCGAGTTCCGCATGGGCGATGTCGTCAGCATCGTCGGTCAAACCGGCTCCGGTAAAACCACCCTGATCAACGACATCGAGATGTTCGCCGCCGGTGATACGCCGAGCGGGCGGCGGGTGCTGATCGATGGCGAGCCGGCTCCCGCCGCGTTCCGGGACGACCCCGCCTGCAACCCGGTGGCGATGATCACCCAGCACACCACCTTTCTCTCCGACCTGCCGGTTGGCGATTTTCTGCACGCCCACGCCCGCATCCGCAAGGCCACCCCGGAAGAAATGGCCACCGCGGTGGCGCGCACCCTGGATTTCGCCAACGAGTTGACCGGCGAGCCGATCGCCCCGGCCAGCCGGATGACCGAACTGTCCGGCGGCCAGGTTCGCGCCCTGCTGATCGCCGATGCCACGGTGATTTGCCACACCCCGATCATTCTGCTCGACGAGGTGGAGAACGCCGGCATTCATCGCGGCCGGACCCTGGCGCTGCTGCGTCAGCACCGCAAGATATTCATCTTCGTCACCCACGATCCCAACATCACGCTGCTGTCGGATTATCGCATCGTCATGAAAGAGGGGCGCATCGCGGCGCTGCTGCCGACCGATGAGATCGAACGCTCCCTGCGCCCCGCCGTCACCGGGCTGGACGACATGATGTCCCGCCTGCGCGATCAACTGCGCTGCGGACAGCGGGTGCGGCCGTCCGACCTGGATGCCCTGAGGCCGGCGCAGCTGCGATCTTTTCGGGAATAACCGTGCGGCTTCAGCGCAAGCCCCGGTCGTTGACAAAGCTCACATACAGAGAGTCGACGCCTTTGATGTGCTCGGTCAACCACTTCTTGAGAAAGTTCAACAATTCCATGCTCAGCATGTGGGTGGTGCCGCTATGGTATTTGCGCTGAATGTCCAACACCTGTTTTCCTAAAATCTCGTGCTCCCGCCGATGATCTTCATAGCCAGGAAATCCCATCGTTCTCAGCTGATATTCTTCGTGGGAGAAATGTGTGTTGGTGTAATCGACGAGTTCGTCAAGCACGCCGCCCATGGCCTGCCGGCCGCGGCCGGCCTGGACCGCTTCAAAGAGTTCATTGATTAAGGCGATCAGTTTCTTGTGCTCCTCGTCGAACTGGGCAACGCCGACGCTCATGCTTTCATTCCACGTCATAAGAGACATCTATGCGGTCCTTTCACAGAATTTCAGTTTTATTGTCGTTTGACTGGCGCCGGCCCGAGATGGATCAAACGCTGGCGGGCCAAGGCGAGATTGGCGAGCGCGGCTTTGTTGGCAAGGTTCGCAGAAGCATGCCATGCAGTGGGTGAGGGGTTCCTTGACATCGATCAAGAGCCCCGACGAACTCAACCAGAGAAACCCGGCTTCACAGCAGAGGTTATTGATATCGGTCAAGTGTGTCGCACGATATCCAGATGTACCTTGATTGAATTTTCGGCTCTTCGCTGTTTCACGTGGGTAGCTTGAGTTCTAGCTTTCCGGCGACGAGGTAGATTATCGCGGCCAGGTTGCGGGTAGAGCGGTATCCCCGTGCCTTGGCCTTGGCTGCCTGGACCAAGCTGTTGATGCC
>CAIOBP010000173.1 GCA_903856295.1 uncultured Rhodospirillales bacterium
ATGGCGGCCAGGGCAACCTTGGCCTTGAACGCGGCGGTGTGCTTTTTGCGAACTTGCGTCATGATACGCTCCTGTGGTTATGCCACTTGTAGGAGCGGGACTCTCTCAACGCCAGCTGTCCGGATTTTGGGGGCCACCTCACACTCTTCCGACGCCGCCGAAGCCTCGCGAACGGCGCTCGCCTCCGCGGAGACGGTGGCCGCCGCCGCTGAGGAGCTCCACGCCTCGATCGGCGAGATTTCCGGACAGGTCCACCGCTCGACCGCCACCGCCGGCGATGCAGTTTCGCGTATGCGCGAGGCGCGGGCGGTGATCGACCGGTTGGGCGTCGCGGCCCAGGAAATCGGGCAGGTGGTGCAGATTATCGGCAGTATCGCGGCGCAGACCAATCTGCTGGCGCTCAACGCCACCATCGAGGCGGCACGGGCCGGCGAGGCGGGCCGCGGCTTCGCGGTGGTGGCGGGCGAGGTCAAGAATCTGGCCAATCAGTCGGCGACCTCGGCCCAGGACATCACCCGGAAGATCGGCACCATCCAGGAAGCCACCCGGTCGACGGTAACGGTTATCGACGACGTCGCCAGCGCGATCGAGCAGATGCAGGACATCACCGGGTCCATCGCTGCCGCCATCGAAGAACAGGCGGTGGCGACCAGCGAGATCGCCCGCTCGATCGGGGAGACCGCCGAGCAGGCAGGTTCGGTTACCTCGCTGATGGGCGCGGTGACCGAAAACGTCGCCAAGGCGAGCCAAGCCTCAATGGCGGTGGCCGAAAGCTCCGACCGCATGGACCAAACCCTGCGCGGCATGCGCCTCCTGGTGACGAAGGCTGTGCGCACCTCCTCGGCGATCGCCAACCGGCGCCAGTTGCGGCGGCGGGCGGTGCTGATGGAGGCCGAGGTCCAGGTCGGCGAGCGGCGGGAAAAGGTCATGTTGCATGATCTCTCGGAGCGCGGTGTCTCCATCGCCTCGAAAGCCGACTGCGAGGTCGGAACAGCCGTCATCATCGAAGTGCCGGAGGAAGGCATCCGGGTCGCCGGCACCGTGGTCGCTTGCGCCGGCGATCGCCATCACGTCCGCTTCGAAAAATCCAACCTGACGGCCGAGCGTGTCGACGCCCTGGCCCGCAAGAACATCGCCAGGATCGTCGACCTGACCCAGAACGACCATCTTGCCTTCGTCGATAAGATCGCCCACGCTCTCACCGGCGACCAGACCCTCCGTCCCAGCGATCTCGCCACCCACCACACCTGCCGTCTCGGCCGCTGGTACGACACCGTCGCTGACGATCTCATGTGTTCGCTGCCGGCCTACGCCGCCCTGGCCGAACCCCACCGCGAGGTCCATACCTACGGTCGGCAGGTGCTGGTGGCGCTGGAGGCGGGGCAAACTGAACTCGCCAATACCCGGATGGGCGAACTTCGCGCCGCCTCCAACACCGTGCTGGCGATGCTCGATCGTTTGAGGACAGAATATGATCGCCAGCCAGTATCAGGGAGATTTTCAACATAGTGGCACACTCCTGGGACCGCTCTAGCAGGTCCGGCAGACGGAGACCGGCAGGCCGCGCCCAAGCCAGCCCGGGCCGGCGCCGCTTCCCGACATGCCTTCACGGATGTTGAGGACATGAGTGAACCCGTTCGCCTCGAGGGCATTCTTGGCTCGGGTGGAGCGGTTTCCCGATCGGCAGATCACGGCGATGGGACGGGCCTTGTCGGACGCTACCGCTTCGGTCACCGCGTCAACAAAGGCCATCAGCCCGAGCGGCGAGGTGAAGTCCGCCGTCTTCGCGCCTTCTGGAATTCCGGTGTCGCGCCATTCTCCGGGAGTCCGGACATCGATGATCAAAAGTTCACCTCTTTTGGCGGCGGCATAGGCTTCGTCGGCCGCGATCAGACCGTCGGCCGCGGTGGCGTGGAATGAAAACGCCCCGATGACCAGGGAAAGCAGACCGGACAGAATTTTTCTCATGGTGTCCTCGCATGTTGAAAGCTGAAAGTGGGGAGGCGGCATCAACGCCGCCGGGCAACCAAGCCGACCGTGGCGGCAGGTCCCCGGTGCAGCGGTCCCTCGTCGAGGGTGACCAATTCTTCCTCGTTGACCAGAATGTCCGCGTCGGCGAAGTCGGCGGCGAGCATGGCCGAGGTGTATAGCCAGGACACATCCTTCGGGCCGCCGCTGGAGTAGCCGAGTTGCTCGGGACGGAACGCCTGCAGGATGATCAGGCCGTCCGGCTTCAGCGCCCTCAACATGGCGGCATGGATGCCCGGACAAGTCTGGGGTGGCAGATGTAGGAAGATCGCGACCACGGCGTCGAATGTGGACTCCGGCCATGCCCAGGTCGTGAGGTCGGCGACCTCGGTCTCGATAGTGACGCTGTGTCGTTCGGCCAAATGTTTGGCCTTACTTAGACCGACCGCCGAGGAGTCGACCGACAGCACCTTCATGCCCATTCGTGTCAACCACACGCCGTTCCGTCCCTCGCCGTCGCCGGGGGCCAGCACCCGCGCGCCGGAAGCCAGCAAGGGTGCGTGCCGGACCAGAAAGGCGTTGGGCTTTTCGCCAAAGACGTAATGCTCACCGGAAAACCGCCCGTCCCAAATCGTCTGAAGCGCCACCCCTACCTCCCCCGCAAAGTCACGTAAATCGCTGGAATGACCAGTACCGTCAGCAGCGTGGACGCCGCCAACCCGAACAGCAAGGAAATCGCCAGCCCCTGAAAGATGGGATCGGCGAGGATGAAGGCTGCGCCGATCATGGCGGCCAACGCCGTCAGCAAAATTGGTTTGACCCGTATGGCACCGGCTCGGAGGACGAGTTCGCCGAGGTCGGCCGCCCGCCCAGCAGTCGCATCATCCGCTTGGTCGCGGCGGATGAAGTCCACCAGCAGAATGGAATTGCGGACGATGATGCCAGCCAGGGCGATGAACCCGATCATCGAGGTGGCGGTGAACGGCGCGCCCAGCAGCCAGTGGCCGGGAACGATGCCGATCAGCGTCAGCGGCACCGGAACCAGGATGACCAGTGGCAACTTGAAGCTGCCGAACTGCGCCACCACCAGCAGATAGATGCCGAGCAAGGCGACCGCGAATGCGGCGCCCATATCCCGGAACGTGACGTAGGTGATCTCCCACTCGCCATCCCACAACACCAATGGCCGACTCTCGTCGGCCGGCAGCCCGTGCAATCCGATCTGCGGCGCTCCGGCGATGCCCCAATCCATGGCACGGAGACGCTCCGCCACGGCGGCCATGCCGTAGATGGGCGCTTCGAAGGCACCGGCCAATTCAGCCGTGACCATCTCCGCGTAGTGGCCGTCGCGTCGGAAAAGGGGATAGGACGCGGGTTCGCGCACGACATGGACTAGTTCGCCCAGTTCCACCGGGCCGCGCGCGCCTGGAACCGGGGTCGTCAGCAGCCGCTCCGAGGGCAGCAGGGCATCCGGCGGCAGCCGGACGGCAATCTCGATCGGAGCGCGGTCGGCGCCCCGGTGGGAATAGCCGACGCTGACTCCGCCCAGCAGCGCCGCCAACGTGTCGTAGACCGCCTGTTCCTCGACACCGTGGAAGTCCAGGCTCTCGTGGTCGAGGGCAAAACGCAGACGTTCGCCGGGCCGCCCGAAGCTGTCGTCGATGTCGGTGACGAATGGCACGGCGTCAAACGCCTCGCGGACCTTCCGCGCGGTGGCCCGTCTGGTGTCCGCGTCGGGGCCGTAGATCTCGGCCAGCAGGGTGGCGAGCACGGGAGGTCCGGGTGGGACTTCGACCACCTTGAGCACGGCTCCGGCAGGCAGCGGCAGGCCGCGCAGCCGTGTGCGCACATCCAGGGCGATGGCGTGGCTGGCGCGGGAGCGCCGCTCCTTGGAAACCAAATTGATTTGCAGGTCACCCAGTTCCGGCGCCCGGCGCAGGTAGGCGTGACGGACCAGTCCGTTGAAGTCGAACGGCGCCGCCGTGCCGGCCTGGAGTTGAAGGGAGACCAGTTCCGGTAATGTGGCCAGCCGGGCCGCCGCATCGATCAACGTCCGCTCGGTGTCCTCGAGGCTGGCGCCGGGGGAACGGTCGAGCGTCACCTGGAGCTCCGACTTGTTGTCGAAGGGCAGCAGCTTGACCGTCACGTTCCGGGTCGCGAACGGCAGCACCGAGAGGATCGTCAGCCCAGCAACCAGAGCCAGGAACCACCCGGCTCTGCGTCTGGACGTGACGATAGGCGCCGCCAGCCGCCGATAGAGGCCGCCGAGCCGTCCCTCTCCCTCGTGATGGCCGTCCGGAACGGCGGCGTTCTCTCCCTTCAGCGTCAGCATCAGCCATGGCACCACCACCACCGCGACCAGAAACGAGAACAGCATGGCCGCCGAGGCGTTGATCGGGATCGGGCTCATGTATGGCCCCATCAGTCCGGACACGAACATCATCGGCAGCAGCGCCGCGATCACGGTCAGGGTGGCCACCACCGTCGGATTGCCGACCTCGCTCACCGCGTCGATGGCAGCCTGCCGCCGGGAGCGCCCGTCGGCCATCGCCCAGTGGCGGCCGATGTTCTCGACCACGACGATGGCGTCGTCGACCAGAATGCCGATCGAGAAGATGAGCGCGAACAGGCTGACCCGGTTGACGGTGTAGCCGAGCAGCCAGGAGGCGAACAGCGTCAGCAGGATGGTGGTCGGAATCACCACCAGCACCACCAGCCCCTCGCGCCGACCGATGGCCAGTCCGACCAGTCCGACGATGGTGACAGTGGCGAGCGCCAAATGGAACAGTAACTCGTTGACCTTGTCGTCGGCGCTCCTGCCGTAATCGCGGGTGACGCTAACCTCGATGCCGTCAGGCACCAATCGGCCGCGCACGGCGTCCAGGCGTTTCAGAACGCGTTCGGCGATAACCACGGCATTGGCTCCCGCGCGCTTGGCGATGGCAAGGCTCACGGCGGGAACCCGGGTCAGGCCGCCCTTGCCGTCGGGCGCGAGAGACCAGACCCGCTGCTCGTCGGGCCGCGCGCCAACCACCACCTTGGCTACGTCCATAACGTAGACCGGCCGGCCATCATGGGTGGTCAGCAACAACTGACCGATATCGGGAACCCCGGCCAGAGTCTGACCGGCCGCGACCGGCAGCATTCCGCCGCCGCCGGCCGCGGCTGGATCGCGGATCGCGCCGACCAGGAACGAGCGGTTGGCATGCCGGACCTTGTCGACCAACTGGTTGAGTGTGACGCCGAGCAGGGCCAGCCGTTCTGGGTCGGGTTCGACACGAATCTGGTCCGGCCGGCCGCCAACAAGATAGGAGAGGCCAACATCGCCTTCCTTGACCAGTTCCGCCTGGAGGTCGGACGCCATGGTAAAGAGGGCGTTGTCGGTCCAACGATCCGCCACCTCGGGCCGGGGCGCCAGGGTCAGCACCAGGATGGCCACGTCGTTGATGCCGCGGCCGACGATCAGCGGTTCGGGAATGCCGAGCGGCTTGCGGTCGAAATTGGCCCGAACCTTGGCATGGACGCGCAGGATGGCGTCGTCAGCCGAGGTGCCGACCAGGAAACGGGCGGTGACGGTGACCCGGTCATCCTCGGTGCGGCTGTAGACATGCTCGACGCCGTCGATGCCCTTGACGATCTGCTCGAGCGGTTTGGTCACCAGTTCGGCGGCGTCGGCGGCCTTCAGGCCGTCGGCGGTGACCATGATATCCACCATGGGCACGCTGATTTGCGGCTCCTCCTCGCGAGGCAATGAGATCAGGGCCATCAACCCGACCGCCAGGGCCGCCAGCAGCATCAGCGGCGTCAGCGGCGAACGGATGAACGCCGCCGTCAAGGTTCCGGAAAGGCCGGGCTTCATGGCCGCACCGCCACGTCGCCATCCTTCAGACCGGACAGAATCTCGATGGTGCCGTCTTCACGGCCAGGGCCGACCTGAACCACGGTGTCGCCGCCGGGGTCGCGGCGGACATAGGCAAGACCAAAGCGCCGGAATACGAAGTCGGCCGGAATGACCACGGTTTCCCGACTGCCGGTCGAAATCGTTACCCGCACCCGTTCGCCGACGAAGAAGTCGCCCAGGTCCGCTACGGCGGCATCCGCGACCACCTGACCCTCGACCAGTTCGGGATAGACTTTGAGGATGGTGCCCCGACTCAGCGCCGTGCCTGCCGCTTCCGTGCTTCCGAGGCCGCGTGCGCCCACCTGTACGGCGTCACCACTCTTGAGGAAGCGGGCATGCCGCTCGGGCAGACGCAGGCGCAGGACGTAGTTTTCCATGGCGATGGTCGCGATCGGCTCGCCGGGCATGACCACGGTGCCGTCCACCGCCGAGACCTTGAGCACGCGGCCGTCCGCTGGGGCCAGCACCTCACCCTCGTGCATCTGCTCGGCCACCAGGGCCCGTTCCGCCCGCAGTGCGGCCAACTGGGCATCGGTGACATCGACCGCCGTCACGGTTTCGTCCAACCTCTGCTGGCTGACCGCGCCGCTCTGCCGCAATTGACGGGCACGATCGAGTTCCTGGCGCGCCTGCCGAAGCTGCGCCTCTGACGATTTGAGGCGCGCATCCAGGGCGGCGATTTGCAAGGGCTGTTTCGCATCCCGGACCTGGGCCAGAACCTGCCCAGCCGCGACCTTGTCGCCTTCGGCCACCGACAGGTGCTCCAGCGTGCCGCCCAGCCGTGACCGCGCGGGAACCTGGTGGACGCTCTCCACGGTGGCGTAGACAGCCTTGAGATCGTCCACCAACGTCCGGACGATGGTCAAGCGGCCCGCCGCCGGTGCGGAGGTCTCGGCGGCCGCCAGTCCAGCAAGGGCAAGAGGCAGCAATGCACCGAACACCACGATGATACGACGCATGACATGCCTCCTTGATGCCCTTAATCACCCGATGTCACAGCATCCCGTCACAATCAGCACCGAGATCGTCCCGCCAGGGCCGCCAGCGTTCAAGAAGCACCAGTCCGGCCACCAGCAGAACGGTCAGGCCGAGCGCGGGCGCCCAGAACGGCATCCCCAGCAGCCCATCAAGGGTCAGTTTGCCCGGACCACCCGACAGCAGTAGCGGTTTCAACGTCGGTTCGAGGTAGATGAAGGTGGTGGCTCCCGCCAGTCCCCCGGCCAATGTCACCCAGGCGTCCCGATAGCCGGCGCCGAGCTGGGCCAGTACCGTGCCCGGGCATGCTCCCGCCAGGGTGATGCCTGTCCCAAGCACTAAGCCGCCGATGATGTCGGCGCCGAACAGGGTGACCTTGGGATGTAGATTGGTCAGACCGAAACCGTTGAGCACGGCCAGCACGACCAACCCGGTGGCGACCGCGGTCAGGAATATCTTGAGCATAATGAAGTTGCGCATCTGCATTTGGCCCAGGATCATTCCCGGCTCGAACACCCTGGATTTCTCCAGCGCCGTGCCGAACACCAGACCCATCGCCAGTCCCACCAGGACCGCACTCATTACAGACATGGACGTTTCCTCCGTGTGTCAGATGCGGCGCAGCAGCATCGCCGTCCCGATACCGCCGGCGAACATGGCGGCGACGGCGATGAACGAACCGATGGACAATTGTGCGATGCCCGAGATGCCGTGACCGCTGGTGCAGCCATCCGCGATGCGGGCTCCCAGCAGCATCAGAAAGCCTCCTGCGAAGGCCATCGGAAAGCGGAGCGCCGACGCTCGCGTGCCGATGACCCGTCGCCAGATCGGAGAATATCCCGATCGGGTCATCCCCGAAGACCTCGAGGACAACCATGCTCCGCCGGCGATGCCGACCACGAGGGCCACCTGCCACCAGTTCTTCGCCCCTTGCAGATGCTTGGAGGCATAGTCGATGCCGTTCACACCGGTATCGATCAGAGCGGCGAGATGGGCCGAAACCGTGACATAGGATGAAGAGGCACCGAGCGCGGTGTCGATCAGCAGGAAGGCTGGTATCTGCAAGAGGCCGATGATCACGCCCGCGAGGTAGGGCGACCATGCCTTGTCAGTCAGACTGCAGCTCATTTCACTGCTCCTTGGACGAGCAGCAGCGGCCACAGGTGTTGATGCCGACCAGGGGGTAGAGTGGGCAGAAGGAAATCGCGGCGGTCAGCAGCGGGACCAATCCGATTAGCCCCAGCCAACGCTGGCTGCCGTCGAGCACGAACAGCAGCGACAGCACACCCAGGCCGACGATGATGCGCAACACGCGGTCAAAGCCGCCGATATTCTTGGTCATGATACGGTCTCCGATTGAATGAGGGTTTGGTGGTGGGGCGTGCGAGAGCCGCTTCCGCGTCAGGGGGGCATAATCTGGCGGCGGGCTACGGTCTCGCACGATCCACTTGACACCTTATTCAAAAGTGCGCATCTTCGCAAGTATGAATACGACAGACCTCGATCGCGCCGCGACCGCCGCCACCGACCTGCTCAAGGCACTCGCCAGCCCGAGCCGGCTGCGCATCTTGTGTCAGTTGGCGGACGGTGAGAAATCGGTCGGTCAAATCGCGACGGCGATCGGTAGCCGTGAAACTGCGGTTTCACAGCACCTGGCGCTTCTGCGGAGGGACCGAGTGGTCAAGTGCCGCCGGTCGGCTCAGACGGTGTTTTATGCACTGGATGACCCGGCCGCCCGCCGCCTGCTCGAGGTCCTGCACGAGTTGTTTTGTCCGGACAGTCACTGACGCCGGAACCGTTGCCCACAGAACTTGAACAAAGGGAAGGGAAGACTGCTATGCATAAGGATTGGGTGAAAATTGCCAAGGAGCTGTCGCCGCTGATGGGCGAGGCCCGCAAAAGCAGTCCCGAAGCCTGGGGCGGATTCGCCGCCCTGGCCAAGGCTGCGACGGCGCCCGGTGCTCTGGATACCAAGACCAAGGAGTTGATTGCTCTGGCTTTGGGTATTGCGGCTCGCTGCGACGGCTGCCTCGCCTTTCACGCCAAGGAGATTGTGCAGTTGGGTGGGACTCGGGCCGAGGTGCTCGACGTCATCTCGATGGCGGTCTACATGGGTGGCGGTCCGTCGGCGATCTACGGTGCCCAGGCTCTGGAATCGTTCGACCAGTTCGCCGCACAGGTGCAGAAATGAGCCGCCCCGTCACCAGTCGCCTGCTGCCCGGACTGCTCCTTGGTCTCGCCCTGTTCAGTCAGAGCGGGACGGCGATGGCCGAAGATACCTCGGCTCTCGTCTCAGAAGCGCGCGGCGTTGTACAGCAGTTCAGCGGCACGCTTGGAAAGGCACTGAAATCGGCACTGGAGACTGGAGGGCCGGTGGCGGCCATCGAGGTCTGCAATCTCAAGGCACCAGGCATCGCTGAGCTGGTCGGTGGAGCGACGGGCTGGCAGGTTGGTCGGACCGCGTTCAAGCTGCGCAATCCCAAGAACGCCCCGGACGACTGGGAACGGAGCGTGCTGACCAGCTTCGCCAGCCGCGCCGCCGCCGGGGAGGACCTTACTAAGATCGAGCAAACCGAGGTCGTCGAACGTGACGGACAAAGGACATTCCGGTTCATGAAGGCGATTCCAACCGCCGAGCTGTGCGTCACCTGCCACGGTGCCTCGCTCAAGCCTGAGATTCAGGTCCGGCTGAAGGAGTTGTACCCGACCGATCAGGCCACGGGTTTTGCCGTGGGTGACCTGCGCGGGGCATTCGCCCTAAGCAAACGTCTAGACTAACGGTGATCTAGAGGGACAGAGCGGATTGGCCAAAAGGGGAGGGGCAGCGGTGAGCAAGCGGAATTCGTCGCAGACGGACTCGGACCTGAACCGCCTGTCGTCCCTGGACAGCATGGAGGGAATCATCCATGTCGGTCCAGACGCCATGCCTGACTGGCTCGGGAAACTCCCGGGTGGTCCGTTGCTCTACGCGGTCTATCCGGGAGTGCTGGTCGCCCTGACCCTGGCCCTCGCCTCGTCCTGGCTATCACAGCATTACGGCGCTCCCGTGATGCTGTTCGGCCTGCTGTTCGGCATGGCGTTCCACTTCCTGCACGAAGACGGCCGTTGCGTCGCCGGCATCGAGTTCTCCTCGCGGACCATCCTGCGGGTCGGCGTCGCCCTGCTCGGCGCCCGCATCACCGCCGCCCAGATTGTCAGCCTGGGTCCGGTTCCGGTGGTGACGGTCATCGTCGGCGTGGCGACCACGATCCTGGTCGGCATGCTGCTGGCGCAGCGTCTCAGGCTTGGCCCTGACTTCGGGGTGTTGTCGGGCTGTGCGGTGGCCATCTGCGGCGCCTCGGCCGCCCTGGCCATTGCCTCCGTTCTGCCCCGGCACAAGGACAGCGAACGCGACACCATTCTGGTCGTGGTCACCGTCACCTCGATGTCGACGGTGGCGATGATTCTCTACCCGATCGCGGTGACCTCGCTTGGTCTGGATCATTCCCGGGCCGGCGTCTTCCTGGGTGGAACCATCCACGACGTTGCCCAGGTGGTCGGCGCCGGCTTCATGATTTCGCCCGAGACTGGCGACATCGCCACCTATGTCAAGCTGCTGCGGGTGGCGATGCTGCTGCCTGTGGTGTCTGTGATCGCCTGGGTTGTCGCCCGCAACGTCCGGGACGGAAGCGCCCGCAAGGGTCCGGCCATTCCGCTGTTTCTGGTCGGCTTCGTCGTTCTGGTTGTCATCAATAGCCTCGGCTGGCTGCCGGCGTTCGCCGTTGATGGGGCGACCGACGTTTCCCGCTGGTGCCTGGTCACCGCCATCGCGGCCCTGGGCATAAAGACGTCGTTCAAGGACTTACTTGCGGTCGGCTGGCGGCCGATCGGGCTGATGCTGGCCGAAACCATCTGGATCGCACTGCTGGTTCTGGCGGTGGTCGAGTTCGTGGTCTGAGCGCTCAAAGCCCGGTGGACCCGCGAGGTATTTCGTCATGACGCGACTGTTCAGAATGCTTGCAGCCCTATGCGCCGCCCTCACGGTCGGCAGCGTCAGTGGAGTTTCGTCGGCTGCGGAGCCTGTGCCCGGTGCCGTCTGGACGGACCCTGTTTCCAGCATCGAATTCATCTGGATCGCGGGCGGGAGTTTCGAGATGGGCTGTGGCGCGTGGGTCGAGAAATGCACCGATGCCGAAAAACCCTCACATCAGGTAGCCGTCAAAGGCTTCTGGCTGGGAAAATACAAGGTGACCCAGGGCCAATGGATGAAAGTGATGGAGAAGAACCCGTCACAATTCCACAAAGGCGACTCCTACCCTGTCGACCATGCTTACCTGATGTTGGTGCAGGACCTCATCGGCCGCCTGAACCAGCATGGCAACGGTACGTTTCGTCTGCCGACCGAGGCCGAATGGGAATACGCCTGCCGGTCTGGGGGTAAGAACGACACGTACTGCGGCAGCGGCGCGCCCAATGATTTGTCCTGGAACAATCAAAATACCCGGTTCTCCACCATGCCCGTCGGACAGAAGGCTCCCAACGGCTTCGGCCTGTTCGACATGAGCGGCGACCTCTATGAAAGGGTGGAGGATTGCTGGCACGACTCCTACCAGGGTGCTCCGGTCGAAGGTTCGGCCTGGGTTTCCACCAAATGTGAAACCTGGGCGCTGCGTGGCGGGTCGTGGGGTAATTACCCGAACATGTTGCGCTCAACGGCTCGCCGCAATGACCTCGAAGTGATGTGTCCCTATATCGGCGTCCGCTTGGCACGCTCGGCCGAGCCATGACCGGAATGCGGGCGGCAGCCAGGAGACGATCGAATGCCGTATGATTCTGCCATTCAACCGATTCTGGCGGCGCTGTCGGGCGGCTTTGCCGGCTTCAGTCTCGGCCTGATCGGTGGTGGTGGTTCGGTTCTGGCCGTCCCTCTGCTCATTTACTTCGTTGGCATCTCCAACCCCCACATCGCCATCGGGACCAGCGCACTGGCGGTGGCCGTGAACGCCCTCGCCAACTTGGTGCCCCACGCACGCGCCGGCCATGTCCGCTGGCGCACCGCCATGATCTTCGGAACCTTTGGAGCCATCGGCGCTTATGGCGGGTCGTCCCTCAGCAAGCTGCTCGATGGTCAGAAGCTGCTTTTCCTGTTCGCCATCCTGATGATGGTTGTAGCGGTGCTCATGTCCCGCCGGAGGGACATGAGCGCCATCGTGCCGGAGTGCCGGACTATCGGTTGCTTCATGCCCGTGGTCGGCACCGGCTTGGCCGTGGGCTGTCTCTCCGGATTTTTCGGTATCGGCGGTGGCTTTCTGATTGTTCCCGGCCTTGTCTTCGCCACCGGGATGCCTTTGATCGAAGCCATCGGAACGTCCCTGTTCTCGGTTGGGGTGTTTGGCCTGACCACCGCGGGGAACTACGCCGTTTCGAATCTGATAGATTGGCCCATCGCCGCCTTCTTCATCGGGGGAGGGGTTGTCGGCGGATGGGGTGGAATGCTGCTTGCCAAGCGCCTCTCCAAGACCCGGGGGATACTCAACCTGATATTCTCGATCGCCGTGTTCGCTGTCGGGGTCTATGTCCTGATCCGGAATTTCAGCGCGTTCGGTTGACGGAACGTATTGTTGGAGGCGGGGATGCCGGAACGGCCCGCGCCGTCATGGAATTTGATGGAGGGAACATGATGCCCGCGATTGACAAGGACGCACTGGGTGAGTGCCAGTCTGTCACGATCACCTGCATCTCTGAAATCGGCTGGCATGACACCAACCAGATGTTGGCGGACATCAGAGCCGGCAACGGACCAGACGCCAGCCAGTGGGACAAATCCTGGCATGCCGACAATGCCGCAGGTAGCGCCAGTCTGGTCGAAGTTTCGCTGCTTGATGGAGAGCGGCACAAGTTCCTTATGGACTGCGGCTGGAACGAGGCTTACATGGGGCGCCGCTTCGAGGAAACCGGCGTGACGCACATGCTTGAGAACGGTGAAATCGACTTTCTTTTCCTCTCCCATGAACACCTGGACCATCTCTGGGGCTTGCAGGCGGTGCTCCGCCATCGCCCCGACATTACTGTGTGCGTCCCCGCGACTTTCAGCGATGAAGCTCTCGCCTTCATCCGCGGGGAGCGCCCATCACCGACTCGCGCCGACGCTTTGCCGACTGTCCGTCATGTCGGGCGGATCATGACC
>CAIOBP010000174.1 GCA_903856295.1 uncultured Rhodospirillales bacterium
CGCACCGTTCAGCGCTACGGCATCGTCTGGGACAAGGTGACCTATTACGGCGACGTGCTGCGCCCCTGGATCAACCTTTCCCAGGGCCGGCAAAAGCAGAAGTTCCTGGTTCGCCGCGACCCCTGTTAGTGCTGGCGACGACCCGGATCTAAACGCCGGAGAAGAGCGCTGGTAAAAAAAATGGCCGTCAGAGACGGCCATGGTTTCTCGCAGAGGCGACCCGATCAGAATGGAATGTCCCCTGGGTTTACCCTGACCCGCCTTCGGACCCGCCGGCCACGGTCCTCTGGGACAATCTCCAATATCTTTCCTTGATAGTGGCCCCATATTTTCTCTCTGAGGCTATCGACCAAGTCGAAGACGGCAAGAGCTTGCTCTGCTGTCCAGTATGTGGGTATGCTGAGGTCGATAGAAAAGCGGTTTGGTGTTTTCATGACTTCACTCCCCGGCGCTTCCGAGCTAGCTGTTCGGCTCTTTCCTCTGCTTCCTTCAATCGGTACGACTCGCCGTCGATTGCGATGACCTCGGCGTGGTGGATCAAACGATCGACAAGGGAGGCAACACAGGCGGCGCTCGGAAAGACCTGCTGCCACTCGCCAAACGTTCTGTTCGTCGTCACTATCGTGCTCCTTTTCTCGTAGCGCCTGCTGATGAGCTCAAACAGCAAGTCGGCGTGACGATCTGAGTAAGAGAGGTAGCCAACTTCATCGATGACAAGTAGATGAAAGCTGGCATAATGGATTAGCCTGTGCCTCAAAACAGAGGCGCTATCTGTGCTTGTAAGGTTGGTTAGCATCTCACCAGCGCTTGTGAATAGAACGGTATGGCCGCACACGAGTGCTTGGTGAGCAATATTCTTCGCGATCATTGACTTACCAACGCCATTGTTCCCAATGATCACGGCATTGGTCGCGTCGTTGAGAAACTCAAGGCTCATCAGCGACTCAATAGCCATGCGGTCGCATCGCTTTGGCCAGTCCCAGTCGAAGTTACAAAGTGCCTTGAACCGTCCGATATGAGCGTTGCGGAGACGACGCTCATGGCTCCGGCGGGCGCGCTCCTTTTCCTCCCAGATAATTATCGCCTCGACCCAACCAGAGGCGACCGCCTCGTCCCAGTGCGTGATCAGCCCATGCAGGCCGAGCGCGACGGCTCGTGCGCGTAATACCTCAAGATTTTTTTCCGTCATTGCGGCGCTCCTTCAGCCGGTCGTATTGTTCAAGGCGGGGTTGGCGTACGGAAACGTCCTTTTCCCTGGCATGCTTTGAGAGGTTGTTTGTGACGGCAGGGGGCAGTCGCCGGCTTTCTCGGCGTCGTTCCAGAGCAATGCGCACGGCGTTTGGGTGCGGGACGTTCTGCTTCAGAGCCTCGACGATGGCGGCCTGCAGTTCGGCCGCACCAAACTGGTCAAGGAGACCGGCCAAGTCGGTGGCTATCCGGGCGAGCGGTTTGCCCTCGGCGGCGGCGGCCGTGAAAAGGTCCTTGGCCGCCGGTGCCGCCTGGGTAACTCGATCCGAGTTCCGATGACGGCGGGCGGCACCCTTCTGCTTGACCAGCGCCTTTATGTGATCGGGGGTCTCGATCTGCTCGCCCTTGCCCCAGCTGCGATTATGCTGGGCAAGCACCCGAAGGCCATCGACGATGCGCACGGTGTGGAGATCGGCAAGGACGGTCAGCGGGCGTTGCACGTAGTCGTGGGGAACCGAATAGTCGTTTAAGTCAAAGCGGGCATAGGGTGTTTTACCAATCCGAACCACGACTCTCTCTTCGACTGGAAAAGGATTGTCGGGCAAAGGAAGTAGCCGGGGTGCTTCTTCAGCGAATACAGCTCGAACTGCACGAGTGGTGTCCTCCGGGCAGGGCCGATCTGCCGCTGGGCCTTCGAACCATGCAGTAGCTTGGCGATTGAGATCGTCAATATCTTCAAATTGCCGAGCTGCGAAGAAGTTGTCGCGTATGTACCTTATCGTGCGCTCAACCCTACCCTTTTCATTACCTCTCGCTACAGCAACCGGGCGTGTCTCGAACCGGTAGTGGCCTGCAAAATCAAGTAATGTTGGATTAAATCTTACAGCATCTCCACGTCGCTCCAGTACGGCGCTTTTAAGGTTATCATAGAGGCATACACGAGGAACACCTTGCCATGCCCGGAATGCTTCAACATGACCACGAAGGAAGTTCTCTGTCTTCGCATCTAGAAAAAACCGAAGGTATATCTTCCGTGAGTAGCTGAGGACAATGACAAATGCCATCAGGGGACGTTTGGCGCCGCCAATGGTAAGGTGACCAAAATGGCCCCAATCGACTTGGGCCTGCTCGCCTGGCATCGTGCGAAGGCGGAGATATGCCTCTGGCTTGCTGCGAGGTCGAGGTCTGTGGCAGGCGATAATATGGCGGAAA
>CAIOBP010000175.1 GCA_903856295.1 uncultured Rhodospirillales bacterium
CTGCGCCTGGTTGAGCCAGTGGGGCCACAGCTTCACCCGGCTCTTTGCCTTGTTGCGCTCGGCCCTGTGGCAAAAACTCGAACTCCGCAGCCTGCTCCAAGTCTATGGGACAGCCGGGGGCGGCGGCTGGTTCCTGGGCACGCCAGAACAGGCCTTTCTGGCCGGATTCAGTTGACGCCATGGGATAGCCGCTTCGCATAATCACTCAAACACTCAGATATTCTTAAACCCAATTTCGCTTTCGTCGCTCGTTTTCTTCGGAAATCACCCTCCGAAAATTACGCTACGGAGGACTGTGGTTTGCCACTGATTTTTTTATTTTCAGCGGCGAGCATCGCCTTATTTCAGACAAAATCTGACTGAGCATTTCTCACATCGAATTTTTTGTCTATGGACACTTCGCGCACAACCATGGACATTATGCCGGTCATTTCTTGGGCAGAAACCTTTCGATCTCAGAAGCAACCTGCCGTCCAAGCAAGTCATAGCCCTCCGGCTTGTAATGGATTCCACCGGCATCATGCAATTCAGGGTGGGGCGAGATCAGGCTGAAAAGATCATCCTCAGAAATTCCAGCCTGCTCGATGCACTTATGGGCGATGGCGTTTCGGGCTTTGACCTGCTCGTTAAGTTCCGGCTTGCCGTCCCTAATAAATGTGGTGGTGGAAGCCCAGATCAGTTTTGCTTTGGGGGCGCTTTCTTGAATGGCCTCCAGAAACGCAGGGAAGGCGGCGCGGTATTGGGCTTCGCTGTAGCTCGCGCCATGCAACCCGTTGTTGAAGTGAATGACATCAAACTTCATCTGCCCGAGAAACAGCTTCAACTGGCTCAGCAGCATCGGGTCGGAAATGAATTGCGATGTGCAAATTCTCGCCACATAAGCTTTTCCCGTCAGTTGCTTCTCAACCACCGGACAGTAGCCCATCACAATGGAATCGCCAATGAGCAGGACGTGGGGCAGATCATTTTTATCAAGGGACGGGAACCAGTTGTTGCACCACTCAATGGATTCTCTGTGTCCTTTGTTAGATTCATCAGCCATCACGGTGGAAGCCATGGAGAACAGAACTAGCACGATGCTTAAACGACAGTTTATTTTTTGCCCTAATATTGATACGATTAATTTCATTGGTATTTGGTGTTTGGTGTGTTCCTGCAATTCAATTTATTTCGTGGTGTCCGCATGGCTTTTGTTCTCAGGAACCTCCACGGCGGGCAACTTCATCACGTCGCCGGCGAACTCCATAGCAACCACTGTCTCAGTCTTCTGACGATCGGCTTCAGGAACGAGAATCTCCAAGCCTGCATCGGTTTGCTTCGACTCGACTTGGCCGCCGCTTAACCAGCGCGCGTGAACCAGTTGAACCACGACCGGCGGAAGTTTCAACCCGCCAGAAGGCCAGTTCAAAACGTGAACGTAAATGGTTTTACCCCGGCGCGTTGTGCCGCCGTAAGCCCAGGGCTTGAACGGCCCGCCGCTCGTCCCGTAGATGCATTCGCCATTTTTCTTCAGCCACTTGCCAAGTTGCAAAAGCACCGCCGATTGGTCGTGGCACGAAAGATCGCCCCAGCCCCAGTGGTCGGCAAGGATGAAGACAATGTTGGGTTTGCTGGTCGGAGTCGCAGCAACAGCGGAGATCGCGGCCAGCGGTGCGAGCAGCAGGGCGGCGAGGAGTATGGCGGCGTGTTTCATGGCAAAGGTCAGCGGGTGAGATCTGGCAGATGCACGCGGCACAGCTCGATGTCTTCTTTGTTCAGGCTGTAAACGATGAATAGGTCGTCACCGACGATGGTGGCGGCGGGGTTGGCGGCGTCATAGTGGCGCTTGGAATGGCCTTCGGATCGCGGCGGGGTTTCGAGCACACGGATGGTCCAGGCTTGGTTGAAGTGGATTCCGTCGTCCGAGAGGGAGAGCGTAAGCACCTTTCTCGCGCCGCCGATTTTCTCCGCCGGACTGGCGGTCGCCAGCAACGCGGCGTCCGCACCCTGCCAAAAATCGTCGCCATGGGTGTAGGGATTGTGGATGAGGAAGATGCGGCCATCGGGCAGCGAGCCAACAATTTGTCTGGTGCTGTTGGAGGGAATGGCAGTGCGCTCGGGTGTGGACCAAGTTTTGCCATGGTCGCGGCTGAGGGAAACGTAGAGCCGCCAGATGAAGACGTCGCGCATGGCGTTGCCGTAGTTTCGCCAGAAGCGGACGAGTGTGCCGTCTTTCAGTAGGTAGGGTCGCGAAGGCTCAATGAGCCGCTGACCATCGGCGGATGATCCAGGGAGATTGGGATGGCGAACGGTGGCGGGATTCAGGTTGTCCCCATCTCGCCTTTTATTGTCATAACTAACGGCATGTTGCGCCGTGCGGTCATCAATCACGTCGCGAATGGTTTTGCCCATGGCGGCGACTTGCGGGTCGCTCATCGCTGGATAAATAGGATAGCCTTCGTCCACCGTCACGGGTGACTGTTCCAGCCACAAGGCATCCCCTCGGCGGCCGTCGGGTTTTAGTTCGAGCGCCAGCAAACCGAGTCCCTTGTCGAAGTTCTCGCCTACGTTGGCGATGGCCCAGAGCCTTTCACCGGCATCGGTGAAGGCAAAGCCGCTGTTCCACTGCGTGCGTTTCAAGGCAGTGGATTTTTCGTCCTTTGCAAGCATTACGCCGAGGGAAGGAGAAAGCGCCGTGGGCGGCTGAGCCAGATCGGGGAGCCATGTCTTGCCACCATCGGTGGATTGTCGCATCTGAAGCCGCTGGCCTGGTTGATCCTCGTCTTTGACATGGTTCTGCCAGGTTACCACGAGCCGGCCTTGGAAGTGTGCGACATTCGGCAATGTGGAAAATGCCCCGAACCTCGGATCAAGATTGCCACGATTCACGATAACATAGCGCGTGCCCCCCGGCAGCGGCGGCGGGAGCCGCCCCGTGCCGAGATTCGGCGGCGAGTAGCGGAAGTCGGCGGCGCTGAGGCCCTCCGCGCCGTGCAACGCGGCCAGCGGTGCCAGCAGCAGAGCGATGAGGAGGGCGAAGATGGGTTTCATAGGAATAATCATGATTGAGATTCTGGTTCAATCAAAAATTCGCCTGTGTGGATTGATGAAGCCCCAGCAGACGGCACCGACAAGGAACAGTCCACCCATGACCAACAGCGGCATGTTCCAGTCGTTCCCGAAATGGTTTAGCAGCCACGTTACCATCAGCGGGCTGATGATGGCGCCAAGCGCGCCAGAGGTGTTCATCGCAGCGCTGACAACGCCCGCGTGGTTGCCGCCAATGTCAATGCAGGTGCTCCATGACGAGCCGAGCGTGAACATGCTCGCCGTCACTGCGACGGCAATCAGCGTCGCGGCCAACATCGGTTGGGACACGATTGTTGCCAAAATCATGCACGACCCCGCCATCACATAGGCAAATGCCCCGACCCCGCAGCGACCGGCGCGCAGTCCAAAGCGTTTTGTCATAATGTCGGTGGTCACGCCGCCGAATAGATCGCCAGCTACGCTCAGGATCAAGGGCAGGCCGGAGAACAGGGCGAGTTGCATCGCGTCGAGGCCGTGCTTTTCTTTCAGATACGTCGGCAGCCAGGTGATGCAGAAATAAAATGCGTAGCTGTTGGGGAAATACATGCCGCAAAGCGGCAGCGTGTTCGGATGGGTAAGCAACCGCTTCCAATACGCCCAGCCTTCGTGATGGCCGTTGGCCGGCTCGCCTTCAGACGCGATTTTCTCCAACTCCGCCGCGTTCACCTCCGGGTGCTCGCTCGGATCGTTGCGGAACCAGCGATACCATGCCGTCGCCCAGACGACGCCCACCAGCCCAAACAAAACGAACACCGCCCGCCAGTTCATGAAGTGCAGGAGCGCCACGACAATCATCGGCGTCACACCACCCGCCAGGTGCGCGCCGCTGAAGAATATTCCCTGCACCGTGCCGCGCTCTGATTTTGGCACCC
>CAIOBP010000176.1 GCA_903856295.1 uncultured Rhodospirillales bacterium
CGGCACCGACCTCCGTTCACCCATTTCCCCTGGGCTCGAACCGTGAAGGACTTGGCATTACGGCGAAACGAAGATATCGTTTACAGTACGCCGTTCTCAGCCGAACCTGGGAAACTGAGCGAACACCGTTGGAATCCCCGAACCATGATCAAGACCAGCCCCCTCTTCGTCCCGGCCTTGCTGTCGCTCTTGAGTGCCGGCGGCGCGCAAGCCGCCAGCTTCGACTGTTCAAAAGCCGGGCCACCCTTTGAACGGGCGATTTGTGCCGACAAAACCTTGAGTGATCTCGATGATCAGCTGGCGCGAGCATGGTCCGACGCCCAGGGCAGAGTGTCCGAAACCAGTCGGGCCGCCCTGGTCGCCGAACAGCGGCAATGGCTGAAGGGCCGCGCGACCTACTGTCCGGCCGGTGATGGCGCCTCGGCGCGCCAGTGTCTTGCGACCTATTATACCCAGCGGATCACGGCCCTTTCCGCTTCCCGGCCCTCACCCGTGGCCGCTCCCACAATCCCGGTTACCGTCGAAACCGGGCGGCCCCAGGCGCAGACGCAGGCACAACCGGAGCCGAAAACCAAAGCGCGTCTCGAGGAAGTGCGCAAGCGCTTCACCGTCAACGGACAACCGATCAGCCCCGGCGTTGTCCACGACCTCAGCATGTGGATCAGCGACAAACAGGCGTCGGTAACAACGATCGATGTCCTGACAGCGGCCGGCTCGAATCAATACTTCTCCTCTGACACCAAGATCATCAATGGCTGGCTTGGCATGGAGCACAAGGAAGAAAGTGGCGGAAAAACCAGCTTCAGCTATAACTTCGCCGGCGCCCTGAATAATGGTCTGGTGCTTGTCCAGACACGAAGCTCTGAGGGCGGGACCAGCGTGTTCGAGAATTTATTGATTCTCGACGTTATTTACGACCGCGGATTGACCCCCAACGACCAGCCCTATGATCGGGTTGGCCTCAAGGTCGTGCGCGAGGTCGCGCTCGGCGATCGGGTCGGCGCCAAAATCGCGATCGAGGGCAATACGATTTATACCGTGGTGGGGGGGGCCAGAGCCCTGCTGACCGAGGGGCGGCGCCCGTAAGCGGCGACTGGAAGCACGGCTCCCTCTCTATCAGCAAGACCGGGAGCCGCCTCCAGTCATCTGCTGGTCCGAAACCTCTGCAATCCGGAACAGGGTTTCCGGACAGCCGCCTGGACTCCGAGATATCGATGCGAAAGCGCTTGCGCGCTTACCGCTACATATGAAGATAGGTGCCAACATAAAAGTACAATGCGACGATCAACAAGAGCATCGCGTAGAACATCTTGCGCCACTTGAGACGCTCTTGATCGTTCTTTTCATCTGGAGACATCGAACATCGCTCCCGTCCACGAGGCATCGGGAGACCGGAGGGCGCGCCCTCCGGTCTCCCCCACACCTTATCTGGCCGTGTACTGATAGGGACTCCAGCCAGCGGGAACACTGACATCGTGGAGGAAGTTACCGGGCCCGGGAGGGCTGACCGTGTGGGTCCACTCCAGCGAGTTGGAGTTCCACGGGTTGGCCGACTTGCACTTCTCGCCCGCGAAGGCGCAGTAAACAAAGTTGATCAGCGCCAGAAGCATGCCCGCACCCATGATGAAGGCGCCATAGGTCGAGACATGGTGATAGCTGGCGAACCAAGTCGGGAACTGGTCATAGTCCCAGTAGCGACGCGGCATGCCGGCGACACCGACGACGAACAACGGAGCGAAGGTGACATTGGCACCGATGAAGCTGAGCCAGAAGCCGGCCTTGCCCAGCGCGGTTTCGGCGAAGCGATTGGTCATCTTGGGGAACCAGAAATACACCCCCGAGAAGATCGCAAAGGTCGAGAACAACGCCATGACATAGTGGAAGTGAGCGTGGACATAGGCCGTCTTGGCCAGATGCACGGTCATCGACACCACCGCCAGCGGAATGCCGGTGAGACCGCCGACCAGCACGAAGAACAGGCAGGCTGCCGCATAGTACATGGCGATGTTGTAGCGGAGCGCCGCCTTATACAGTGTACCCCAGAGCGAAATGATCATGATACCCACTGGAACCGAAATCAGCAGGGTGGTCACGGTCATGCCGATGCGGATCCAGTCCGGCAGGCCCGAGGTGTAGAGATGGTGAACCCAAACCTCGCCCGAGAGGGCGGCAACGCCGAACACGCCGCCATAGACCGCCGCCTTGTAATTGAAGACGGGGTTCTGGCCCATGGTCGAGATGACTTCGAAGAGAACGCCCATGGCCGGCAGGAAGATCACGTAGACCGCCGGATGCGAATAGAACCAGAATAGATTCTGGTAGAGCAAGGCGTCACCACCAGCGGCGGCGTCGAAGAAGTGCGTGCCCATGTACTTGTCGGTCAGCAGCATGGTGACCGCCGCGCCCAGCACCGGAATAAAGATCAGGTTGATCACCAGCGCCGCCAGCACGGTCCAGACCAGCATCGGCAGCTGGTTCCAGCCCACGCCGGGAGCCCGCATGCAGGCCACCGTGACGATGATGTTGATCGCACCGACGATCGAGGAGAAACCGAGCAGATGCACGGTGAAGACGTAGAAGGCGGTGTTGGCCGTGGTCCGGACCGAGTAGGGCGGATAGCCGGTCCACAGCACATCCGGAGCATCGGGAACGGCCATGCTGATCAGCGCCAGGACGACGCCCATCAGGTACAGCCACACCGAAAAGGCGTTAAGCCGGGGAAAGGCCATGTCCTTGGCCCCGATCATGATCGGCAGCATGTAGTTGCCGAAGAAGCCGGTCAAACCAGGGATAAGAAACGCCAGAATCATCGCCGCCGCGTGGAAGTACAGGGCATTGTAATAGGCCTGTCCCTGAGCGACGTCCATTCCCGGGGCGTATTGTTGCAGACGAATGATCAGGGCGGCGATACCCGCCAGCCCGAACGCTGCGAACGAGCCGACCAGATAGAGAATGCCGATCCGCTTATGATCGGTACTGAATACCCATTCCTTGAGCGTGTTCATGGCTCATCCTCAACTGTTGGAAGGCTGCGGAGCACTGGCGTGCTGCTGGCTCTTGATCCAGGCGTCATAATCAGCCTGCGGCACCGCCTCGATCCACGCCCCCATCTGAGCATGGCTCATCCCGCAATATTCGCCGCAGGTCGCCAGATACCGGCCCGGCTTCTGCGCCACGAACCACAGGAAGGTCTTGCGCCCCGGCACCGCGTCTTCCTTGATCCGGAAGTCAGGGATGCCAAAGGAATGCACCACGTCGTTCGAGGTCATACGCATGACCACCGGCTTGCCGACCGGAACCTTGATCTCGTTGGTCGCGGTCACGCCATTGCCAAAGTCGAAATCCCAGTAGAACTGGTTGGCGGTCATCCGGATTTCGAGGGCCCCCGCCGGCACCGTGCGCTGCGTATTCCACAACACCCAGCCATTGGCGGCGAGATAAAAGTCGTCGGCCATGAACACCACCGCCGGAATCACGGCGAGGGCGATGGCCTGGGCGACGCTCAGCTTCGGCCCCTGGCCGACCTGCCCCGGCGCGGTGGCGCGATACTTGACGAGCATGTAGGCGCCCCAACCGCCGAACGCGACACCAATGATGATGATGTCGAGCAGCACATGCCCAAAGAGATGATTCCAGTCCGCCGCCGGATCGGGAATTTTCCCATCCGCGGCAAGCACCGCCGCCGGCACCGCGAAAGCGGCGAGCCCGGCGAGAACCGATACCCACCCTATCTTCTTGTTCCCTGTCATCTGAGGAGCTCCCCCTTTCGTGCCCGCCGTTTATAGACGAGGATCGAAACCAATAGCGAAACAATACCAAAAACAAGAGATCCGAACCCGATGAAAAGCGGGTAGTTAACCTGGTATTTTCCATCTTTGTAATTATAACTATAACAAAGACTCAGTGCGAGATCGAAGATTTCTGTCGGCTTTATCTGATTCTGCTTCGCGTCGATCAGAGCAAGCTCCACATCCAGCGGCCTGGAACTGGCCGAATACAGGAAGCGAACCACCCGCCCCTCCGCGGACAAAAAAGCAAACACCCCCGGATGCAAGAATTGACGATCCCGTGGCGACCAGAAGAACTTGAACCCGATCGAATCCGCCAACCGCTTGGCATCGCCCTCGTTCGCCGGCAAAGCGAAGCGCCACGCCGCCAAGACCGGGGCCGGAACCTCGAACTTGGCGCGAAACTTCGCCAGACTCTCGGCGGTGTCCTTGGGGTCGAAGCTGACGGTGAGGATGCGGTAATCCCGCCCCGGCACCTGCCCCTTGACCTCCTTGAGCAAATCGCCAAGGTCCTTGTTGACGACCGAACAGGTGCCATCGCAGTTGTAGTAGGAAAGCACCAGGATCAGCGGTTGCCCGGTCATCTCGCCAAAGCTGAAAGCCTTCCCCTTCTCATCCCGGAAGGTAAGGGCGGCGTCCGGCTTGACGCCCAGAAACCGCCCTTCATCGATCCGGAAGAGTGAGGGGTCAACCTCCGACTCGCTATATGGAGACCACTGAGCCCGGGCCGGACCAACCAGCACAGCCAAACAGATGGCCGTAACCAGAGCGAGCCGAACCCGGAACAGATGGACCATTACCAGACACCCGATTTGACCAGGATTACCAGAAGTAGACCTGACTCACGACGAAGAGACTGGCCACGGTCAGGAAGTACCAGAAGACACCACCGCACAGAACGAAGGTCTTGTCGGTCCGACCGGCCAGAGCATGGAGGTACATGAAGGCGAACATACCAACGCCCAGCACTACGTGGATCGCATGGAAGCCGGTGATCGAGTAGTAGGCCGAGGAGAAGACGCTGCTGCCCGGAACGAAACCAACGGCGACCAAGTGTGAATACTCGATCACGGTCAGAACCAGGAACACGACGCCCAGCCCCATGGTCAGCAGGATGCCGTTACGGAAACCGGCGATGTCGCCCGCGGCATGCTTCTTGTTGGCCTGGAACAGCGTCACGCTCGACACCACCATCAATGCCAGCAGAATCAAAGCCTTGGTACCGTCCATCGTCGGAGTGCCGGCCGGCGGCCACGACTCGGCGTACAGCCGGGTCACCCAGTAGGCGACGAACAGCGCCGCAAACATGAAGAATTCCGAAACCATGAACAGCGGGAAGCCGATCGCGGCCGCGCCTTCGATCAAATTCCGGGTGGTCAAGGCCTCCCGAACCCAGATAGCCACGCCCCAGATCAGCGTCGCCAGACCCAGACCACCGAAGATCAAGGTCAACAGTTTGTTTTCATAAACGAAATAGCTCGCAAAGCATAATGGCACCACCAACAGAATCCCGATCGAGATCACCGTCGGCGCCGCAGAGGTCTCCCAGTGGTGTGCATGCCCGTCGTGATGGGCATGGGAATCGGCTGCATGTGCGCTCATCGCCCCCCCCTCAGTCTCCAAACTGTCAACGACCGCCCAGCCTGCCGCCAGACGCCGATCGATTTGTACATAGGGGGTCGAGGGGCGTCAATTTTAAACAGGCTTCCTAGTTATGTTGACAGGTACCTCCGCGCACCCCGAAGCCCGGCATTTTATGTTTGCCGACACCGGCGTTCTGGCCACCCGCGAAAGATGTTCCTTGTCATGATCTTGCCATGATTCGCCCAAACCCCGGGCCGGGAAAACGCGCGCGCGGCGGTCGTGCGGCAACGCTCTTGACTTTTGTTTGATATCTCAACAGATTCGGTGCCGCTCTCAAGCTTGGGAGACCGGCAAGCTTGGGAGACCGGGAGCCGCGACGGCAAATCCCGCCCGCCTTTTGGCGTTTGCCCGCCTTTTGGCGTTTGGATGCCAAGATGTCGCCGGGACCGTTTCCGTTCAGACGATGGGGGAATCCTGACCATGCTCATGCCAAGCGGCTCAACGATCCGGTGGCTGGCGACCGTCTGTCTGGTCGGTGCCGCAGCGACCGGTTGCGCGACCAAGCAAACCCGGCACTGGGTCGCCGAACCCGTCGTCATCAATGAAAATATCGATGACGATCGCATCGAACTCGACCGCAAGGCCCCGCGAGGGGGCGAAGCCAGAAGCGCCGAAACCCGCGACAGCGAAGAATCCGCGGATGGCGAGCCCGCGCGCTTCGCCGGCATGGTCGCCGCGCACAACCGGGTCCGGGCGCAGGTCGAGGTGCCGGCTCTCAGCTGGTCGGCGGATCTGGCGAGTCGGGCGCAGCGCTGGGCCGAGCACCTGCAAAGCGCGAAGAGCTGTGAAATGGAGCACAGCCACGCCAGCGGAGTCGGTGAAAATCTCGCCTGGGCGAGCGGACAGCAGTTGACCCCGAGCAGCGTGGTCAAGATGTGGGCCGACGAGGCCCAGGATTACAATCCGGAATCCGGAGCTTGCACGCCCGGAGCCGTCTGCGGCCATTATACCCAGGTGGTGTGGAAGAACACGCGCAAGGTCGGGTGCGGCGTGGCCTCGTGCGGGCGCGACGAAATCTGGGTTTGCAACTACAGCCCGCCGGGGAACTACATCGGCGAACGGCCCTTCTGACCGCTCGCGTCCCGGCGTGGCCCTGTAAAAGCGCGGCTCTAAAAGGCGCGGCTCCCGTTTACAGTGGCCGGGTCGCCTCGGTGAGCCACGCCGCCGCCGCCGTGTCGAGCAGCGGCGCCAGGGCGTGGCACACCCGCTGGTGGTAACCATTCAGCCAGTCGCGCTCGCCCGCCTCGAGCAGAGCCGGCTCGATCAGCCGGCGGTCGATCGGAACCAGGGTCAGGGTTTCGAACTCGAGCATCGGCCTGTGCGCCGAGTCCCGGACCGCCATCAAATTCTCGATCCGGATGCCGTAAGCCCCGGCGACGTAGCAGCCGGGCTCGTTGGACAGGATCATCCCCGGCTCCAGGGGCGTACGATTCGGCACCTTCGAGATCCGCTGCGGTCCCTCATGGACCGAGAGGTAACTGCCGACGCCATGGCCGGTGCCGTGATCGTAATCGAGTCCGGCCTGCCAGAGCGCGTGACGAGCCAGCGCATCGAGCTGACTGCCGCTGGTGCCGGCGGGAAAGCGGGTCCGCGCCAAGGCGGCATGGCCCTTCAGCACCAGAGTGAAGCGCTCACGCATCTCGGGCGAGGGCTGCCCCAGCGCCACCGTGCGGGTGATGTCGGTGGTGCCGTCCTGGTACTGGGCGCCGCTGTCGACCAGATACAGCGTCCCCGGCTCCAGCCGGCGGTCACTCTCCGGAGTGACGCGGTAATGGACGATGGCGCCGTTCGGACCGGCGCCGGAGATGGTCTCGAAACTCAGGTCGCGGAACAGCGCCCCCTCGCGCCGGAACGCCTCCAGCCGGGTCGCTGCGCCGAGTTCGCTGACGCCGCCCTCCAGCGCCCCCTCCAGCCAATGGAGAAAACGGACCATGGCCACGCCGTCACGCAGATGGGCGGCGCGGGCGCCCGCCAACTCCTCCGGGCTCTTGCGCGCCCTCGGCAGCACGGTGGGGTCGACGGCGCGCTCGATGACCGCCCCGGCGGCGCTCAGGCGGGCGATGATCGCCGAGGCCGCGCTCTCGGGATCGACACGCACCCGGCACCGCTCGCCCCCCAACCGGTCGAGGGCTTCGAGCAACGCCCCGGGGGGCTGAAGCGTAACGCCGGCACCGAGATGGTCGAGAATGCCGGGCGCCACCTCGCGGGGCTCGAGGAACAACTCGGCCCGCTCATCCTCGTGGACGATGGCGAAGCACAGCGCCAGCGGTGTCCGGGGCACGTCGCCGCCCCGGATGTTGAGCAGCCACGCCACGGACTCGGGCATGGTCAGCACCACCGCCGCGCTGCCCGATGTCCGCAGGGTCACTGCCAGTTCGGCGCGCTTGTCCCGTGGCGGCCGGCCGGCATAGGCCAGCGGCTGGATGGTCAGCGGTGCCCGCGGCGGCTCGGGACGGTCAGCCCACACCGCGTCGACCGGATTGCTCTCCACCGCCTCCAGCTCGAGGCCGGCGCGTTTCAGGTCGGAGCGCAGCCGCTCAACCCAATTCGTGGTGTGCAGCCAGGGGTCGTAACCGATCCGTCCGCCGCCCGCCATCGTCTCGATCAGCCAGGGCGCCAGCGGCTGCTCGGTCTGGTGACGGATGGCATAGTCGGCGCCCTCAACCTCGGCGCGCACTTGCAGAGTGTAGCGGCCATCGGTGAACACCGCCGCCTGCCCGGCCAGCACGGCGGCAAAACCGGCCGAGCCGGTGAAACCGGTGAGCCAGGCGAGCCGCTCAGCCGAAGCCGGCAGATATTCGCTCTGATACTGGTCGGAATGGGGCACCACGAAGCCATCGAGCCCGCGCCGCGCCAGCTCCGCCCGCAGCGCCAGCAATCTCTGGTGATAACGATCCGGCATCACGTCCGTCACGCCCCCACCGCCCGGCTCACCGGTAAGGCTGCTCCGGCAGCGATGGCGTCCCTCAACCCGATCATGGCGGTCTCCTGTGTGCCCATGAAATCTATGCCGTCGACTTGATCCTTTCAACTCTCGCCACGAGGTTAGACAAGCGGCTTTGCGCAAGAGGCGGGGGCGTGTCAGAATAGCCGGTGGCAAACCGGGCCAGGACGCGGACGATACGGGAGGAACACCATGACGGACCAGCCACTCTGGACACCATCCGCCGAACGGGTCGCCGGAGCCAATCTGAGCGTCTTCACCGCCCGCGTCGCCGCCCGCCATCATCTGGCGCTGGCCGATTACGCCGCGCTGCGCGAGTGGTCGATCGCCGAGCCCGGCGCTTTCTGGTCCGACCTCTGGGACTATGCCGGAGTGATCGCCGAGACCCGGGGCGAACACGCGCTGGTCGAGGGCGCACGCATGCCCGGCGCCCGCTTCTTTCCCGACGCCCGGCTGAATTTCGCGGAAAACCTGCTGCGGCGGCGCGACCGGGCGCCGGCCATCCGCTTCCGGGGCGAAGATTGCGTCCAGCGCGCGCTCTCCTACGCCGAGCTTTACGAACAGGTCAGCCGGCTGGCCCAGGTGCTGCGCGGCTATGGCGTCGGCGTCGGCGACCGGGTGGCCGGCTATCTGCCCAACCTGCCCGAAGCGGTGATCGCCATGCTGGCCACCACCGCGATCGGCGCGGTCTGGAGTTCGGCCAGCCCGGATTTCGGCGTACAGGGCGTGCTCGACCGCTTCGGCCAGATCGGACCCAAGGTGCTGATCGCCGCCGACGGTTATTTTTATGGCGGCAAGGCCTTCGACGGGCTGGAGAAGCTGCGCGGCGTGCTTGCCGGCCTGCCGACCGTCGAGCGCACCATCCTGACGCCCTACACCACCGACCGGCCGAACCTGACCGGCCTGCCCAACACCGTGCTGTGGGACGAGGCGCTGGCCGGATGCGAGCCGGCGCCGATCGCGTTCGAACGGCTGCCCTTCAACCATCCGATCTATATTCTCTACTCCAGCGGCACCACCGGCGTGCCCAAATGCATTGTCCACGGGGCCGGCGGCACGCTGTTGCAGCACCTCAAGGAGCACCGGCTGCACTGCGACATCAAGCCCGGCGACCGCGTGTTCTACTACACCACGCTCGGCTGGATGATGTGGAACTGGCTGGTCTCGGCGCTGGCCTCCGAGGCGACGCTGCTACTCTATGACGGCTCGCCGTTTCATCCCAGCGGCACCGTGCTGTTCGATTTCGCCGAGGCCGAGGGCATGACCCTGTTCGGCACCTCGGCCAAGTATCTCGACGCCCTGCACAAGCACGGCTATCACCCCGGCCACACCCACAAGCTGGCCACCTTGCGGACCATCACCTCCACCGGCTCGCCGCTGGCCCCCGAGAGTTTCGACTACGTTTATCGCTCGATCAAATCCGACGTCCATCTGGCCTCGATCGCCGGCGGCACCGACCTGATTTCCTGCTTCATGCTCGGAGTGCCGACTCAGCCGGTGTGGCGCGGCGAGATTCAGGCGCGCGGCCTGGGCATGGCGGTCGAAGTGCTCGACGAACAGGGCCGGCCGGTCCGCGGCGAGAAGGGCGAACTGGTCTGCACCCGCCCCTTCCCCTCGATGCCGGTCGGGTTCTGGGACGATCCCGAGGGGGCGAAATACCACGCGGCCTATTTCGAGCGTTACCCCAACATCTGGCGCCATGGTGATTTCGTCGAGCTGACCCGCCATGACGGCATCATCATGCATGGCCGCTCCGACGCCACGCTCAACCCCGGCGGCGTGCGCATCGGCACCTCGGAAATCTACCGGCAGGTGGAAAAGCTGGAACCGGTGCTGGAAAGCCTGTGCGTCGGCCAGCAGTGGCGCGGCGATGTCCGGGTCGTGCTGTTCGTGCGCCTGCGCGAGGGCACGGAGTTGAACGCCGAGCTGGAAAAGATGATCAAGCACCAGATTCGCGACGGCGCCACCCCCCGCCACGTGCCGGCGAGAATCATTCAGGTCGCGGACATTCCGCGCACCAAATCGGGCAAGATCACCGAACTGGCGGTGTGCGACGTCCTGCACGGCCGTCCGGTGAAAAACGCCGAGGCCCTGGCCAACCCGGAAGCGCTGGCGCTGTTCGAGGCGGCGCGCACGACCCTCAGCTTACAGTGATCTGTTCCAGCAGCCGGATGTCCAGCGACTCCAGCAACTCCGGGATCCGCGCCTTGAAGGCCTCGAGGTGGGGAGTGTCCAGGTGGGCGTCCAGCGCCGCCTGGTTCTCCCAGGTCTCGTAGAAGAGGAAGGCGCGCGGATTCTCAAGGTCGCGATGGAGATCGTACCGGATATAGCCGGGATCCTGGCGCGTCGGCGCGATCAGGGCCTTGAGAACCTCCTCGGTCGCAGCCTCCTGGCCCGGCTTGGCGACGATGGTGGCGACGACGGTGAGACGCGGCATGAACGGTTTTCCGGACTTGAGGGAAGAGCCGGGCGCCGGCTCTGAACAGGTGTGCATCATAATATAATGCCCCGGTCAGCCGGACGACAAGACCAGCCGGGCGATGTAGAAGCCATCCATGCCGCCCCGCTCGCCGAGATGGCTGGGCAGGGTGCGGACATCGCCCTCGGCGGTGATCGCGCCGGCAAGGCCGCCGATTTCCTCGGGCCGGACCGGATGGCGGCGCAGCGGGGCCCCCTCGGCGAGCAGCGCCGCGATCTGGGCCTCGCCCTCCTCGGGCTGAAGCGAACAAACGGTATAGACCAGGGTGCCGCCCGGCCGCAGCAGCGTCACCGCGTGCGCGAGCAGCCGTTTTTGCAGCGCCGCCAGTTTCGCCACGTCGGCGGCGTCCTTGAGGCGGGGAATGTCGGGGTGGCGACGGATGGTACCGGTGGCGCTGCACGGAGCATCGAGCAACAGGGCGTCGGCCAGCTCGGCGGGGCGCCAGCCGGCGGCATCGGCGGTGACGGTTTCGACCGCCAGCCCCAACCGGGCCAGATTGGCCTCCAGCCGGACCAGCCGCGGCGCCGCCCGGTCCACCGCCACCACCCGCGCACCGGCGGCGGCGAGTTGCGCAGTCTTGCCGCCGGGAGCGGCGCAGAGGTCATACACCAGCCGTCCGCGCACCGGCCCGAGTAGCGGCGCCGGCAGAGACGCCGCGGCATCCTGCACCCACCAGCCGCCCTCGGCGAAGCCCGGCAAGTCGGGCACGGCGCCGCCGGCCCCCCGCCGCAGCCCGCCGGACGGCAGGATGTCCGCCTCCAGCTTGGCCGCCCAGGCGGCGGCCTCGGCCGGGTCCTTCACGGTCAGGTCGAGCGGCGCCTCGATCAGATGCGCCGCGGCGATGGCGCGGGCGCCGTCGGGACCGTAAGCGGCCAGCCACGATGTCCATAACCAGTCGGGGGTATTGAGCCGGGGGGCGTCCTGGGCCGCGATCAGCGCCCCGCCCTCGCGGCCGAGCCGGCGCATCAGCGCGTTGAGCAGCTTCTTGTAAGGCAGGGTCTGGGGCTCGGCGCCGGCCAGCGCCACCGTGGTATTGACCGCCGCGTGGGCGGGAGTGCCGAGAAACAGCAACTGCGCCACCCCGAGCCGCAGCAGATCCTCGACCGCCGGTTTCAGCGTGCCCGGCCGGTCGAGCACCCCGGCGATCAGGGCGTCGATCTGGCCGAGCCGGCGCAGCGTCGTGGCCACCAACAGGCGCACGAATCCCCGGTCGCGCCCTTCCAGCCGCGAGCCCGCGATCCTGGCCTCGAAGACATCGTCGAGCGGCCGCTGCCGGCGCAACACCGCCGACAGCAAATCCACGGCCAGCGCCCGGGGGGCGAGGTCATCGGTCATGAGGGGTTGGGAGGATGCCAGAAGATGAGCTTTCCGGTTCCAGCACGATGTCAACGTGCTGCTTGAGGTCTAGTCGCGTGTTGCGCACCAGGGGTTCCAGGATCACCTTGACGTCCGCACCCGTGGACGAAGCAACGGTTCCCCCGAAACGATTGGAGCCGGCTCACTCCCAGCGCCGAGGCGCACCGCTGTGCGGTTTGTCGGAATGAGCCGGCTCGCTCGTCTATTTGATGCGGGCGCTCCCGCTACCGGAGGTTATGGCCGACAGGGTCTCATTCCGCAAGACTTTAAGGGGACCCTCACCCCGCCGCGTTGATCCGCCCGACGATGGTGGCGAGGATGGCCTCGGCCTTGTCGTTATCGACCTGACAGGTTCCGGCGGCGTGATGGCCGCCGCCGCCATACTCCAGCATCAGCGACCCGATATGGGCCTGGGAGGCGCGGTTGATGATCGATTTTCCGACCGCGAGCACGGTGTTCTGGTTCTTGAGACCGTTGAGCAGGTGCACCGAAACCGTCGCGGTGGGAAACAGGGCATAGATCATGAAGCGGTTGCCGGCGTAGATCGGGTCCTGGCCCCTGAGATCGAGAATGACGACATTGCCCTCCAGCCGCGACCGGCTTTCCAGCTGCCTGATGAAGCTGTGCTGGTGGCCCCAGTAAAGATCGGTGCGCTCCTTGACGTCGTGCAGGTCGAGAATTTCCTCAATGGCATGAGTCCGGCAATATTCGATCAACTCCATCATCAAGGTATAGTTGGAGATGCGGAAGTTCCGGAAGCGGCCCAGACCGGTGCGTGCATCCATGATGAAGTTGAGCAGCGTCCATTTCTCGGGAGCCAGAATATCCGCGCGCGAATACTGGGCCGAATCGGCCTGATCGACCGCGACCATCATCTCGTCGGAAATCCGGGGAAAGCGCTCCTTGCCGCCGAAGTGGCGGTAGACCACCCGCGCCGCCGAAGGCGCATCGGCGTCGATGATATGGTTGGGCCGGGAGCCCACCCGCTCGACCTCGCTGGCGTGGTGATCGATCACCAGATGGGCGCCGTCGACATAAGGCAGGTTGGTGGTGATGTCGCGGTCGGTGATCGCGACCTTGCCGTCCTGCATGTCCTTGGGATGAACGAAGGTGATGTCCTCGATCATATCCAGCTCGCGCAACAGCACGGCGCAAACCAGGCCGTCGAAGTCGGAACGGGTGACCAACCGGAATTTACCTTCGTGCATCGTCAAAACTCCCTGGAGCGGGGACATTGGCCGCTCCGGCACGATGGTATCCGAAGTCGGGCGAGAACGGAAGCCGCCGCCGCCATCCACCGCCCCTGGGCCACCGCCCCCGGTCACCGGCCCCCGGGCCACCCTCCGCTCACTGGGGATCGTGGTGGCGAATATCGGCGCCGCTCGCGGGCTTCCAGGACGGTTGGGCCACGGGTTGATCATCGCGGCCGGTGGTCATGGTCGCGAACTGAAAATCGACATTGTTCTGGCCGTGGGGACACCACGCGGTGAACGAGGCCTCATGCTCGCCCTCGCCAAACTCCTCCTTCGAGACCGTATAGCCGCCCAGCCAGCCGGTCTCGTAGGTTTTCGCGCCCTTGAAGTCCAGGCGCAGCATGCAGGATGGCGCGTCATCGCCGACCACCCGCCAGCCGAACTTGCGCTTCACCCCCGGCGCCACGATCATGAAGCCGCCGCCCGACATCTCGCCATTCTCGAAGCGCACCAGCATGCGGCCGCTGAAGCCCTGAGGCGGGATTGCGACACCGCCGGCCTGCCAGCCCGGATAGGACACCAGCCCCGGCGCCCGCCCCCATCCGCCGCCCTTGGCGCCGCTGCCCGAGAAGGGATTGCCGCCGCTGCTCCAATCGACCAGCATCGCGAACACAACCACCGCGCCGGCGCCAACCATCAGCAGCTTCTTACGATGCCGCATGCCCTCCTCGACCCGGCGAATATCCTTCTGGCTCGGCTTATGTCCCAGAAACTCGATCTCGTCAGCGTCGAACTCAACCTTCTGCCCCTTCTTGCCCACCAGTGACAAGATGATCGCGACGATCAGTAGGGCGGTCATGGTCAGCATTGGCTGTACTTATCGAAAATTGTTTCTACTTGACCGGGTAGTATATTAACACGATCTCGACTTGGTTTCAACAAGACCGAAACTACCGCAACGCAACACAACTCGCGCAAGGTATTTTCTCCAACGGCCTCAGCCTTGTTGGACCGCGCCACGGAGTGTGCTATCTGTTCGGCACGGCACCGCCCGCAGCGTGCCAAGGGTGAGTGCCGTCCGCGTTGGAAAGCGCCGGGAGTGCGCGCGGGTCTGTGCGTCATCATGGGGGGTGACAACACTTCGTCATCGGCGTAAGAGTGCTCGCAAAGCTCAGGCCGATACGGACGTGGGTTAACGGAAGAGACGGAGATATTAGATGAAGGTCCTTGTCGTCGACGATTACGCCACGATGCGCCGGATTGTGCGCAATCTGCTGACCCAGATCGGTTACACCGATGTCGATGAGGCCGGCGACGGCGTCACGGCGTTGCAGAAGTTGCGGGAAAACAAGTTTGGCTTGGTCATTTCCGACTGGAACATGGAGCCGATGACCGGCCTTCAGCTGCTCAAGGAAGTCCGGGCCGACGTCAAGCTCAACGCCATCCCGTTCATCATGGTCACCGCCGAGAGCAAGACCGAGAACGTGGTTGCCGCCAAGCAGGCCGGTGTCAACAACTACATCGTCAAGCCCTTCAACGCCGAGACCCTGAAGAACAAGATTCAGTCGGTGCTCGGGGCGTGAGGTCGTGGACCGGCTCTCCCAGCTGACCGAGGACGAGTTCGAGCATATCGAAGAGGAGATATCTCGGACGACGAAAGGGCGCGCCTTTCTAAGGCGCTTCCGTCGTCAGGCCTTGGGCGCCGCGACGGAGGAAATCCGCGCGATGCTGGAAGAGTTCCGGCTTTCCTGGCGCCAGCAGAGTCAGGCGATCGAGGCGGCCAACCGCATCAGCGTCCTGCGCCAGGAACTGATCGAGATGGCGGCCTCGATCGAGCGGGCGCGGCACGAGATCGCCGCTCTGCAACCCGCCGACGCCGACAACAACAAGATCATCTCCGCCACCAGCGAACTCGACGCCATCGTGATCTCGACCGAGCGCGCCTCGTTCGAAATCCTCAATGCCGCCGAAAAACTGATGGAGCTGTCCTCGAGCTTCCGCGAGGGCGGCGCCGAGCCCGAGCTGTGCGCGAGCCTGGACAACGAGGTCTCGGCGATCTTCACCGCCTGCTCGTTCCAGGACCTGACCGGCCAGCGCACCAGCAAGGTGGTCAACGCCCTGCGCTACATCGAGCAGCGCGTCAACGCCATGATCGGCATCTGGGGCGCCAGCGAAGGCGATCACCCGCCGGTTGACGACGCCTTCGCCGACAAGCGGGAAGACTCCCACCTGCTCCATGGGCCGCAGATGGATGGCAAGGGCGTCAGCCAGTCGGATGTCGACGCCATGTTCTCGTTCGATGGCCCGCCGGCCGCGCCCGAGGACGAGCCTCCGCCCCCTCCCGCCGAACCGGAGGAAGAGGAGGAAGATAACGCGCCACGCTTCAATCAGGCCGATATCGACGCCCTGATGAGCGGCGCCCCGCCGCCTCCCCCGCAGAAACCCGCCGGCAAGCCCCAGAGCCAGAAGGATATCGACGCGCTGTTCGGCGCCGACGATCCGCCGGCACCGCCGCCAAAGCCCGCCGCCGCGCCGGCCGCCAAGCCGAAAGCCGCGCCCGCAGCAGCGGCGCCGCCCCCACCGAAAGCCAAACAGGATCAGTCGGACATCGACAGCATGTTCGACGCTCCGGCGCCAAAACCCAAGGCTGCGCCGGCAGCGGCGGCGGCCCCCGCGCCGAAGGCCAAACAGAACCAGTCGGACATCGACAGCATGTTCGATGCTCCGGCGCCAAAACCCAAAGCCGCGCCGGCAGCGGCGGCCCCCGCGCCGAAAGCCAAGCAGGATCAGTCGGACATCGA
>CAIOBP010000177.1 GCA_903856295.1 uncultured Rhodospirillales bacterium
CGCTTGGTTTCAGCATTGCTCGCAGAGGTCGATGAGGACTGGATGACTGGTAAGATATACATAAATCTGGCGGCGTAACTACCCGCCTCGAATCAAGTCGTCTTCTGCGCGAATTTACAGAAAAAAACTTGCACGGCCCAGTGCTCCGTGATTGAGCGGTCGTTTTGTGATTTATTTTCATATGCGCGGTATCATTTTGATCATGAAGAGCACCTGATGGAATCGTGCAATTATCCGGGATTCCTCGCACATAAGGCCCAGCACGCTCTTTTCACAAAGAAAATGAGGGAGATTGATGGCCTGCACTCGAAAGGATGCGCGAACACCAAAGACTTGGTGCGCTACCTTGTGGGGTGGTTCACGTTGCATATTTCCCATGACGACACGGCAATGGGAGAGTTTTTGTTAAAGAACATCACCAGAGAGACGTCACCACTCGAGTTCGAAATCCGATGACGACCCCGCGCCATATCATGAATTTTTTGTACGGCGGGCGCTGATCTCATCCGCCATGATAAATATCAAGTCGCTCCCATCTTTCCTCTGATATCGTGGGGCCTGTTGGGTGAAACGCTGGCAATAAAATCAATATCGAAATCCCAACATTCTGTCGAGGCGGAATCCCGGAAATCGAAGCTATGAATATGATGATAGAACGCAGCCCCTCGCCCGCAGAGCTGACGGTTGTCAAACAGGCTTGGCGCTGCTCCCGAGTGAATTGCGACGGCCTCTTGCATCTCTTTAAATTGTCTAAAAGCATGAGTTTTGCTGAGCGGACTGCCCTGTTCGACCTCGGACAGAAAACCGAATCCCTGTATTTGGTGCTGAGAGGTTTCGTCGGGCTGCTGATGTCGGATGGCCGCGGCGGCGAGACCTTGGTCAAGATTATCGGCCCCGGACATTTCGTCGGTGAGAGCCTGCTCCTGATCGACGATGCCGAGCGCTTTTCGGCACGCGCGCTGACCTTTGCGCATGTCGTTGAAATTCCCAAAACCAGTGTTCGCGCGGCCATCGCCGAAAACCCATGTTTCCGCCGGTTGTTCTTCAGCACTCTATCCGTAAGCCTGCGGCAGTCGGTGCGCCTGTTCTCCCAGCTCAAATTGATGAACACGGCGCAGCGACTGGGCACCTATCTGCTCGGCATCGCGGGCAGCCAGCACGGCCCCGTGCGCCTGAACATGTCCTTCGAACGGCAGGCCCTGGCCGAGATGCTCGGAATGCAACCTGAAAGCCTGTCCCGGGCATTCCGGAAACTTGCCGAACTCGGCGTCTCCCGCCAGGATCACAATGTGGTCACCATCGATGGCATCGAACGTCTGGTCGCCTTCTGCGGCGCCCCGCACTCTTTCTCCTCTCCGCCGGACCAGATCGGAGAAGATGGCGCGGCATCGTGGAAAATGTCCCGGCAGAGCACGGCCTGCGGGGCTTTCGGCGCCTTGATTCCAGATATCGCGCTGTTTTCAATGCTGTCCGAGCCTGAGATCAAATCCGTGCTCTCGAAAGCCAAGGTTGTCACCTATGACCAGACAACCATGCTGTTTCAGGCCGGCACTCAGGCCGACCGCTGCTTCGTCGTTATTTCCGGTAAGGTGCGGCTGTTCATCATCAACGGCGACGGCCGGGAAACGGTGATCGATCTCGTCGAGCCCGGAGTGAGCTTCGCCGAAGCTGCGATGTTCGGCCCCGGATACTATCCGGTCAACGCCGAAACCCAGCCGGGAACCCGGTTGCTGCACATCCCGAAAGAGTCGCTGTGTGAACAGGCGCTCAACGAATCCTCCCTGGCCCTGAGACTCCTGGAAGCCCTGGCCCAGCGGCAAAAGCAATTGTTCGAGTGGATCATGGAGTTCAAGACCCGCTCCCCGACCGAGCGTCTGGTGCGCGAACTGCTGAACCTCACCGACCACGAAAGCGGCCCGGAAATCATTCATCTCAAGACTTCGAAGGCATCTCTGGCCTCGCATCTGGGGGTCACGGCTGAAACGATCTCCAGAATATTCTCGAAACTTCAAAAGATCGGGGTGAAGGCCACGAATACCTCGAAGGTATACATTGCGGATGTTGCCGCTCTCCGGAGTTTCTGCATGCAAATCCCCGGCGGCGATGGCGAGGCCAAAGCGCACTGATAGCTGCGCTCCCCTCAAACGCCGGGCGGGCGCCTCCGCGCCCTTGGCTTCGCGCCCATGAGGATATCGGGCCGAGGGGGCCAGCCATTTGCCTGCGACGGCCGGCCGGGCCACGGCCGCTTTCAAGACGCGAACGGCCCCGCCAGCATCGCCAGCCAGCGCATGGCGTGATTGGCGGCGAACCCCGCTTCCTCTTCGAATTCGATTTCCTTCGGCGGCGGCGGCGGCAGCACCAGCGTGCTGGTTTCGGCGCTGTCTTCCACGATCGTGAAGACGATACCGGGTGGCGGCTCGATCTCAAGGGCGCGGAGGGCGGCCTCGGGAGCCGCGAGCAGCCGGGCCTTGAACGCCGGATCGCTCCAGGCCGCGGTCATGATCCGGTCGAACCCCGAGAGCAGGATGGCCGCCCGGGGCACGCCGCCGGGAACCTTGTTGAGCTGCTCGGCCATCGAGCCGCCCGGTGGTGGTGGCGGCGGCAGCACGAGGCAGCAGGTCCCGGCGCTGTCGGCGACGACCTTGATGGTTACCCCCGCAGGCGGGCGGAGGCCGAGGCCGGTGATCGCCGCGCGCGGGTCGCGCAGCAACCGCTTCTTGAAACTCCGGCTGGCCCAGGCTTTGGCGATCACCAGATTGTAATCGGGATGTGCCGGCGTCTCGCCGGCAGGAACATGATTTGAGGACATGATCGGGTCTCCATCAACCGCCGGTGAGATTCATCAGGCGCCCGGCCGCCGCGAGGGCCGGACAACGGGCGGTGCCGAATTCATGGGCTTCGGGCTTGCGGGCGACGGCGGCGCGCAGGGCGGCGATCAGCGGCTGGTCGGAAGCGGGACAGGCGCGCAGCAGCGGCGCCAACTCCACGCTTTCGGCGCGGCCCAGGCACAGGGCGAGGGACCCGGTGGCGGTCAGGCGCACCCGGTTGCAGCTGTCGCAGAAACTGCCCGACAGCGGCGTGATGAAGCCGAGCCGGATGCCGGCTTCGGCGACCCGGACATAGCGGGCCGGACCGCCGCTATGGTAGGCGTCGGGCACCAGGGTCCAGCGCCGGGCCAGCCGCTCGCGCACCTCCGAGAGCGGCAGGAACTGGTCGGCGCGGCTGAAGCCGCCGCTGCCGTCGATATCGCCGAGCGGCATGACCTCGATGAAGGTCAGGTCGAGCCCGCGGTCGCCGCACCAGCCGACCAGCCGGTCGAATTCGTCCTCGTTGACGCCCTTGAGGGCGACGCAGTTGAGCTTGACCGTCAGCCCGGCGTCTTGAGCCGCCGCGATACCGTCCAGCACCCGGTCGAGCCGGCCCCGGCGGGTGATGGCGCGGAATCTTCCGGGGTCCAGGGTGTCGAGGCTGACATTGACCCGCCGCACGCCGGCCTCGGCCAGTTCGGCGGCATGGTGGGCCAACCGGGTGCCGTTGGTGGTCAGCGCCAGTTCATCGAGACTGCCGGCGGCAAGGTGCCGGCCGAGCGCCCGCACCAGGGTCATCGCCCCCCGGCGCACCAGCGGCTCGCCCCCGGTCAGGCGCAGCTTGCGCACCCCGAGGGCGATGAAGGCCGAGCACACCCGCTCCAGTTCCTCCAGGGTCAGAACCTCGGAACGCGGCACGAAACTCATATCTTCGGACATGCAGTACATGCAGCGCAGATCGCAGCGGTCGGTCACCGAGACCCGCACATAGCGGATGGCGCGTCCAAAGCCGTCAACCAGCGGCGAAGCGTCGATAGCGTCGGCCATGGGCCGTCTCTCCTATGGACCGCGACGGCCGATCACAGACCGCAACGCTCGATGATGAATTTGGGTCGGCCGGCGAGTCCGAACACGGTCATGTCTGCCCTGTCCTCGGCACGATCGGAAAAAAGGCGCCGTTCCCCAACCCTCGGAGGACCAGTCGGGGAACGGCAGGTCTGCGGAGGCCTTGCCCCGTCATTGAACCGCCGCCATCTCCACGCCCTCGATCCGGGCGCGGCCGACCAGCTGGCCAATGAAACAGTGCACGGCTTGCCGCCATTCCCGGTCGTAAAGCTCGACCGAGATGTTGTCCCGAACCCGCTCGAACGGCAGCGTCCGCCCCGCCTCCCGGTGATCGAGCCGGATAACGTGGTAACCGAAAGGCGTCGGCGTCGGCTCCGGACAGAGATCGCCGGGCTTGATGGCGTCGAGGACGGTCATGAACTCCGGCACCATCTGATCGGCGGTGAACTGGCCGAGGCTGCCGCCCTCCGCCGCCGACGGACAGGCCGAACACTCCCGCGCCAGTTCGGCGAACCGTTGGGGCGCGGCCCGGAGCAGATCCAGCGTTTCCAGCGCCGAGCGCCGCGCCGCCTCCCGGGCCGCCGCGTCGGTGGCCGGGGCCGGAAACAGGATGTGCGCGGCCTCATAGAGGTCCGGGCTGCGGTAGCGCTCCGGGTGGCGCTCGAACGCCTCCCGGCAGCGCGTTTCGTCGGGTTCCGGCACGGTCACCGCCCGCTCGAGCAGCGTCCGCACCATCGCGTCCTCGGGGTCCTCCTGTCCTTCGTCCTCGTCCGAGGCCGAGGGCGCCAGGGCCAGACGGTGCGCCTCCTGCAACAGCAGTTCACGCACCACCAGCGCTCGCGCCGCCAGCTGACGGGCTTCGCCGAGAGAGGGAGCGGGATGGTACTGAACCTCCCGCGCCACCGCCGCCTCGCCGATCTCGATGCCATTCACCAGGATCGTCATGCTCGCTGCCCTCCCCTTGCGCCTAGCGGATGAAGCTGCGGCGCTGCCGCTTGCGCACGATCTGATAGGCCCGGCCCAAGTACCACACCGGCACACTCCAGACATGGACCAGCCGGCTGAACGGGAACAGCAGCACGATGGTCAGGCCGAGGAAGATGTGGGCCTTGAATATCCAGTCCTGATTGAGAACGTGGGAGGCGGCGTCGGCGTTGAAGGTCCAGATGCTCTGCGCCCACATCATGAACTCGACCATGTTGTGACCGTCGAGGTGATTGAGGGAAAACAGGATCGTGACCATGCCCAGCACGCCCTGAGCCAGCAGCAACACCAGAATCGCGACGTCCATGGTGCTGCTGTTGAGGGCGATGCGGGGCACGGTCAGGCGCCGGATCACCAGCATGATCAGACCGACCACGCACATGATGCCGAAGATCGAGCCGACGACGATGGCCAGCCGCTGCTTGAACGACGGCTCGATGCCGAGCGCCTCGAAGAAGGCGAGCGGGGTCAGCATGCCCACCGAGTGGCCGAGAAACAGGCCGAGAATGCCGACGTGAAACAGGTTGCTGGCCAGCACCATGTTGCGGTTGTCGAGAATCTGGCTGGAGCCCGAACGCCACGTGTACTGCTCGCGGTCGAAGCGGATCAGGGCGACCACGAAGAACACCGTCAAGGCGATGTAGGGATAATAGCCGAACAGGATTTGATTGAGATATTCCATGGATAATATCCTTTCACGCGAGCGGGCCAACGGCGGCTATGGCGCCGGGCAGCCCCCGGCCGGAGATCACGGAGCAATCCTTGAGCGCCGAGCCGGCGCCGAAGGTCACCGGCTCCTCCTCGGCTTGCCGGTCCAGCTCCTCCAGGGTCTCGGGGTCCTTGGGCTGGGAGGCGATGAACGCCTCCAGTTCCGCCTGATCGACCTTGCCGCCGGAAATCTCGAGCAAACCGGAGAGCACGGCGGCGTAGGGGTCGTTGCGGTCGGTGAGCCGCTTGCGCAAGGCCGCGAGTGGCGTCAAAGCGTCGGCAAGCACCGCCCTGGCCGAAGTCGCCGGCACTTCGGCCAGGAATTCGCACAGGAGTGGCAGATAATCGGGCAACTCCCGCCCAACAATCTCGAAGCCCTGACGCTCATAGAGTTGGGCCAGCCGAACCATGGCCTGGCCACGATCCCTGCTCTCGCCGAAGACATGCTCGTAAAGATGCAGGCACAGTGTCCGGGTGCGGTCGAAAAGGAAAACATACTGCTCCTGAAGGGTCAGCAGGTCCTCGGAGCCGAGGTGGCGGAGCAGCGCCGCCACCCCGTCCCGGACCTTGCGGGACAGCAGTTTCTCGGCGTCGAGCAGAGCGCCGATCTCATCCAGGGCGGCGATCAGCTCGGGCTCGGGATAGGTCAGCAGCGCCCCCAGCGCCTTGATGGATTTGATCGGGGGGCCGCCTTGGCCGGGGGAGGCCATCGGGGAGGATGGGTGGGTCATGTCTTTTTCTTCCCTCAGTCGGCGGCGTTGTCGAGTTTGCGCTCGGCCGCGGCGTTGATCCGGGGCCGCTTCGAGCCGAAGAGCCCGAGGTCGCTGATGCCGTTGCCGCAGCCATTGCCGAAGCTGAAGCCGCAGTCGCCCTTGAGCTTGAAGGCGTCTTCGGCGTATTCGCGGTGGCTGGACGGCACCACGAACCGGTCTTCGTAATTGGCGATGGCCATGTAGCGGTACATGTCTTCAACCTGGGCGACGGTGAGCCCGACCTGACGGAGCACCGCGAGATTGGCCTTGCCGTCGACGTGCTTGCTCCGCTGGTAGATGCGCATGGCATACATGCGGTTCATGGCGTCGATCACCGGCTGCTCGACACCGCCGGTCAGCAGGTTGGCCAGATACTTGACCGGTATGCGCAGCTTCTTGAGATCGGGCAGTTCGCCGTCGAAGGCGACATGGCCCTGCTTGATCGCCGACTGAATCGGACTGAGAGCGGGGGTGTACCAAACCATCGGCAGCGTCCGGTATTCCGGATGCAGCGGCAGCGCGGTCTTCCACTCGATGGCCATTTTGTAGACCGGCGAGTTGCGGGCGGCTTCCAGCCATTTCTCCGGCACGCCGTCTTTCAGCGCCTGCTCGCAGACCTTGGGATCATGCGGATTCATGAAGATGTCGAGCTGAGCCTTGTAGAGGTCACCCTCGTTGGGCACGCTCGCCGCCTCGCTGATCCGGTCGGCGTCGTAGAGCATGACGCCGAGATAGCGGATGCGGCCGACGCAGGTTTCCGAGCACACGGTGGGCTGGCCGGACTCCAGGCGCGGATAGCAGAGGATGCACTTCTCGGCCTTGCCGCTCTGCCAGTTGTAATAAATCTTCTTGTAGGGGCAGGCGCTGACGCACATCCGCCAGCCCCGGCACTTGTCCTGATCGACGAGAACGACGCCGTCCTCCTCGCGTTTGTAGATCGAGCCCGAGGGACAGGAGGCCGCGCACGCCGGATTGAGGCAATGCTCGCACAGGCGTGGCAGGTACATCATGAAGGTGTTTTCGAACTTGCCGTACATCTCCTTCTGGATGTTCTCGAAGTTGGCATCCTTGCTGCGCTTCGAGAACTCGCCGCCGAGGATTTCCTCCCAGTTCGGCCCCCAGTTGATCTTCTCCATCCGCTCGCCGGTGAGCAGAGAGCGCGGCTGCGCGGTCGGCGCGGTCTTGCTCTCGCCGGCAGTGTGGAGATGCTGATAGTCGAAGGTGTAGGGCTCGTAATAATCGTCGATCTGGGGCAGGTGAGGGTTGGCGAAAATCTTGGCCAGCACCTGATAGCGGCTGCCGAGACGCGGTTGCAGCTTGCCGTTGGTCTTGCGGACCCAGCCACCCCGCCACTTCTTCTGGTTTTCCCAGTCTTTGGGATAGCCGATGCCCGGTTTGGTCTCGACGTTGTTGAACCAGGCGTACTCGACGCCCTCCCGGCTCGTCCACACGTTCTTGCAGGTGACCGAACAGGTATGGCAGCCGATGCACTTGTCCAGGTTTAGGACCATTGCGATCTGTGCGCGGATTTTCATGGGATCAGTCTCCGTTTACTTAGCCGCGACGAGCGGGCCGTCCATCCAGTCGATCTTGTTCATCTTGCGCACCAGCAGGAACTCGTCACGCTGCGTGCCAATCGTGCCGTAGTAGTTGAAGCCGTAGGCCTGCTGGACATAGCCGCCGATCATGTGGGTCGGCTTGACCATCACCCGGGTCACCGAGTTGTGGATGCCGCCGCGAAGGCCGGTCATCTCGCTGCCCGGAGTATTCACGGTCTTTTCCTGGGCGTGATACATCAGGACCATGCCCCGGGGCAGACGCTGGCTGACCACGGCGCGGGCGGTGAGGGCGCCGTTGACGTTGTAGCCTTCGACCCAGTCGTTATCTTCGATGCCGACCGACTTGGCGTCTTCCTCGTTGATCCAGATGCACGGCCCGCCCCGGTTGAGGGTGAGCATGATCAGATTGTCCGAGTGGGTGCTGTGGATCGACCACTTCTGGTGCGGCGTGATGAAGTTGAGCGGAATGGCTTTATTGCCATTGGGCTTCATTTCGGCGACGTCGGCCAGAGTCCGGGTCGAGATCGGCGGCCGGTAGACGCACAGCCCTTCGCCGAACGCCCGCATCCACTTGTGATCCTGGTAGAATTGCTGGCGGCCGGTCAGGGTGCGCCACGGGATCAGCTCGTGAACGTTGGTGTAGCCGGCGTTGTAGGAAACCTTTTCGGACTCGATACCCGACCAGGTCGGCGACGAGATGATCTTGCGCGGCTGGGCGACGACGTCGTGATAGCGGATTTTCTCGTCTTCCCGCGCCGAGGCCAGATGGGCGTGATGGCGCCCGGTGGTCTTGGAGAGGGCTTCCCAGGACTTGACCGCGACATGGCCGTTGGTCTCGGGCGAGAGCAGCAGAATGGTCTCGATGGCGTTGAGGTCGGTGACGATGCGCGGCCGGCCCTTGGAGACGCCCTCCTCCTCGATCACGCCGTTGACTTCACCCAACAGCTCGATCTCGGTGTCGGTGTTCCAGACGATGCCCTTGGAGTTGTTGCCCAGCTTGTCGAGTTGCGGCCCGAGCGAGGTGAACTTCTTGTAGGTGTCGGGATAGTGGCGTTCGACGGCGATCACGTGGGGCATGGTCTTGCCGGGGATCGGCTCGCACTCGCCCTTCTTCCAGTCCTTGACGTCGAGGGCCTGACCGAGTTCCGACGGGCTGTCGTGCATCAGCGGCATCAGCACGATGTCGGTCTCGGTGCCGATCTGACCTTCCGCCACTTCCGAGAATTTCTTGGCGATGCCCTTGAAGATGTCCCAGTCGCTGCGGGTTTCCCACACCGGGTCCACCGCCGCCGACAACGGATGCACGAAGGGGTGCATGTCGGTGGTGTTGATGTCGTTCTTCTCGTACCAAGTGGCGGTCGGCAGGATCACGTCCGAATAAAGCCCGGTCGAGGTCATGCGGAACTCGATGTTGACCCAGAGGTCGACCTTGCCCTGGGGCGCTTCGGGATGCCAGACCACTTCCTGGGGCAGTTCCTCGCCGCGGGCGCCGATATCGGTGCTGAGCACACCGTTCTGGGCGCCGAGCAGGTGCTTGAGGAAGTATTCGTGGCCCTTGCCCGATGAGCCGAGCAGATTGCCGCGCCAGACGAAGAAGTTGCGCGGCCAGTTGGCCGGGCTGTCCGGATCTTCGCAGGCCATCTTGAGTTCGCCGGACTTCAGCTTCGCCGCGACGTAGTCCTTGGCTTCGATCCCGGCAGCCTTGGCGGCTCTGCCGACCGACAGCGGGTTGACCCCGAGCTGGGGCGCGGAGGGCAGCCAGCCCATGCGCTCGGCCCGGACGTTGTAGTCGATGAACGAGCCGCTCCAGTCGCCGCCCTCTTCGATGGTCGGGGACAGGACTTCGCTCACGCCCAAGCGCTCGTAACGCCACTGGTCGGTGTGGGCGTAGAAGAACGAGGTGGCGTTCATCTGGCGCGACGGCCGGTACCAGTCCAGACCGAAGGCCAGCGGCACCCAGCCCGGTTGCGGCCGCAGCTTTTCCTGGCCGACATAGTGCGCCCAGCCGCCGCCGTTCTGGCCGACGCAGCCGCACATGGTCAGCATGTTGATCACGCCGCGATAGTTCATGTCGGCGTGGTACCAATGGTTCATCGCGGCGCCGATGATGATGGTGCAGCGGCCCTTGGTCTTCTCGGCGGTGGAGGCGAAGTCGCGGGCGACCGCCAGCACTTGGTGGCGCGGCACGCCGGTGATCTTCTCCTGCCAAGCCGGGGTGTAGGGCACGTCCTCGTCGAAGCTCTTGGCCACGTTGCCGCCGCCGAGACCGCGATCGATGCCGTAATTGGCCATCAGCAGATCGAACACCGAGGCCACCAGCACTTCGTCCTTGCCGATCTTCAGCTTGCGGGCCGGCACGGCGCGGTCGAGGATGTTGGCGTGGTCGGTGGAGGCGAAGAATTCGTTGGGATGCTTGCCGCCGAAATAGGGGAAGCCGACCGTGACCACCGCGTCCTTCTTGTCGATCAGCGACAACGCCGGCTTGATCTCGCGGCCGTCGCGGCCGTCCTTCAGTTCGAGATTCCACTTGCCGGGATTGCCCCAGCGGAAGCCGGCGGTGCCGTTGGGCACCACCACCTCGCCGGAGGTCTCGTCGATGGCGAGGGTCTTCCACTCGGGATTGACGGTCTCGCCGAGCCCATCCGGGAAGTCGGAGGCGCGCAGGAAGCGCTCGGGCACATAACGCTCGCCCTGCTTTTTCAGCCGGACCAGGAACGGCATGTCGGTGTAGGACCGGCAATAATCCTGGAAATACGGCACCTTGCGGTCGAGATGGAACTCTTTCAGGATGACGTGGCCGAGCGCCATGCCGAGCGCGGAGTCGGTGCCTTGCTTGGGCGCCATCCAGAGGTCGCACAGCTTGGCCACTTCCGAGTAGTCCGGGCAGACCGCGACGGTCTTGGTGCCCTTGTAGCGGGCCTCGGTGAAGAAGTGGGCGTCGGGGGTGCGGGTCTGGGGAACGTTGGAGCCCCAGGCCATGATGAAGTCGGCGGTGTACCAGTCGGCGCTTTCCGGCACGTCGGTCTGCTCGCCCCAAACCTGCGGCGAACTCGGAGGCAGATCGCAATACCAGTCGTAGAAGCTCAGACAGTTGCCGCCGATCAGCGACAAATAGCGCGAGCCCGCGGCGTAGGAGATCATCGACATCGCCGGAATCGGCGAGAAGCCGCAGATGCGGTCCGGGCCGTGGGTCTTGACGGTGTAGACGTTGGCGGCGGCGACGATTTCGTTGGCCTCGTCCCACGACACCCGCACGAAGCCGCCCTGGCCGCGCACCCCGACGTAATCCTGACGCTTCTTGGGGTCGTTCTGGATCGACTTCCAGGCCTCGACCGGCCCCATGGTCTTGCGCGCCTCGCGCCACAGCCGCACCAGCCGGCCGCGCACCAGCGGATACTTCAGCCGGTTGCCGCCATAGACCGCCCACGAATAGCTGGCGCCGCGCTGGCAGCCCCGGGGCTCATGGTTGGGCAGTTCGGGCCGGGTGCGCGGATAATCGGTCTGCTGGGTTTCCCAGGTGATGATCCCGCCCTTGACGTAGATCTTCCAGGAACAGCCGCCGGTGCAGTTGTTGCCGTGGGTCGAGCGCACGATCTTGTCGTGCTGCCAGCGCTGGCGGTAGGCCTCTTCCCAGTCCCGGTTCTCGCGGGTGAGAATACCGTGACCGTTGGAGAAGCTGGCGACGTTCTTTTTGCGGAAAAAGGTCAGGCGATCGAGAAAATGACTCATGACAGGGGTCTCCTCAGCACCGGTAATCGGCATTGCTGCGGGCGTAACACCACCAGGTGATGATCGCGCACAGGACATAGAAGGCGATAAAGGTATAGAGAGCGGCATCGGGCGTGCCGGTCAGGCTGATCGACGTGCCGTAGCTTTTGGGGATGAAGAAGGCGCCATAGGCGGCGATCGCCGAGGTGAAGCCGAGGGTGGCCGCGGCCTCGCGATCGCCTTCCATGCGGATGCGGTCGGGACTGGCGCCGGTGCCGTAGAGCGAGCGCTGGCGCTCGGTGCGGGTGATCACCGGGATCATCTGGAAGGTCGAGGCGTTGCCGACGCCGGTGGCGGCGAACAGCACCATGAAGGCGCCGAAGAAGCCCCAGAAGGCGTTGGCATCGGCCTTGTGACCCATGAAGTAGAGGACGGCGACCGACCCCAGGATCATCACCAGAAACACCACCACGGTGACCCGGGCGCCGCCGAACTTGTCGGAAATCCAGCCCGACCCGGCCCGGAACGCCGCGCCCATCAGCGGCCCGAGAAAGGCGTACTGAAGAACGTTGATGGTGGGGAACAGCTTCGAGGCGAGCAGCGGGAAGCCCGCCGAAAAGCCGATGAACGAGCCGAAGGTGCCGAGATAGAGCACGCACATGGTCCAGGTGTGCGGCCGGCGGAAGATCACCGCCTGCTCGGCGAAGGAGGCGCGGGCCGAGGCGAGGTCGTGCATGCCGAACCACGCCGCCAGAGTCGAGGCCAGGATGAAGGGCACCCAGATGAAGCCGGCGTTTTGCAGCCACATCGCCTTGGTGACCCCGGCCTTGGCCCAGGTCTGGGGCTCGCCGCCGAGGGCGCCGAACACGCCCATGGTGATGATCAGCGGCACCACGAACTGCACGACGCTGACCCCGAGATTGCCGAGACCGGCATTGAGGGCCAGGGCGTTGCCCTTCTGGGCCTTGGGAAAGAAGAAGCTGATGTTGGCCATGCTGGAGGCGAAGTTGCCGCCGCCGAAACCGCAGAGCAGGGCCAGGATCAGAAAGCTGCTGTAGGGCGTGCTGGTGTCCTGAACCGCGAAGCCGATCCCCACCGCCGGCAGCAGCAGCGAGGCGGTGCTGATCGCGGTCCAGCGCCGGCCGCCGAACACCGGAACCATGAAGGAATAGAAGATGCGCAGGGTCGCCCCCGAAAGGCCGGGTAGCGCCGCCAGCCAGAACAGCTGATCGGTGTCAAACTTGAAGCCGATGGCGGGAAGATTGACCACCACCACGCTCCAAACCATCCAGACCGCGAACGCCAGCAGCAGCGCCGGGATGGAAATCCAGAGGTTCCGCGTCGCGACCCGTCGGCCGCCCCGATCCCAGAACGTCGAGTCTTCGGGTCGCCAGTCGGTCAGCACATTGCCGGTCAAAACCAGCGTACCGTCACTGGAGGGAGGTGACATCGCTACACACCTTTCGTCTGTTGGTCGTCTGTTGGGTGAGCCGGGGGCTTGAACTCAGTGAGGAGGGTCAAGAGGCCGTCCGGCTGCCTTGGGGCAGCTCCGGAAGCGAGCGCAGGGTCTTGAGTTCGGGGAAGGCGCGGCGCTCCATGCGCTGGACCGCCAGATGCATCCACAGCATGTTGACGCTGACGACCGCGAACAGCAGCATGAAGCAGCTGGTCCAGACGCCGGTCAGGTCATTGAGCGCCCCGAAGGAGATGGGCAGGATGAAGCCGCCAAGGCCGCCGATCAGACCGACGATGCCGCCGACCGCGCCGACGTTATCGGGGTAATAAACCGGAATGTGCTTGTAGACCGCCGCCTTGCCCAAGGACATGAAGAAGCCGAGGCGGCCGTGCAAGTTTTTTTCTGTAAATTCGCGCAGAAGACGACTTGATTCGAGGCGGGTAGTTACGCCGCCAGATTTATGTATATCTTACCAGTCATCCAGTCCTCATCGACCTCTGCGAGCAATGCTGAAACCAAGCG
>CAIOBP010000178.1 GCA_903856295.1 uncultured Rhodospirillales bacterium
CGGTGGGCAGGGTTTTGTTACGCCTAAGAAGTTGGCGGAGGAGCGTATCTGCTTTGCCCTCAGCCAGAAACCCGGGGCGCACTTCAGCAATGATTTCCTGTTCGATCGTTAGCATGACATCTTCCTCCTGTCCCGGCAGAATGCTCTTCAGCACCGTTCGTAAGCGCGTCCGGTCAACGCTGCTGGTCTTGAAAAGGTATTTGACCACGAGAACGACCAAGGTCAAGCCGACTTCCGCGGCTACGGCGATCAGGCGCTCCAGCGTCGTCAAAGGGTCATCGTCGCGCGTGGCGTATTTCAGGACCAGAAGACCGGCCTGAAGGGGCGGAAAGTTCGATAGCTCGGTGTCCAGGATGATGCCCAGATCGACCAGCGTGTACCAAAAATTCGGCAGCCGCTCGGTCACCAGATTGGCCGGCAAGCGATACGCTTCGCCGAGCGACAGGGGCAACGTCCAGGGACGGGTGCCGTGATAAAGCAGGATCGGATAAACCGCTGCGGGAACGATTCGGACCGTGCCGTCGGCTTCCTTATGGCGGCGTGCGCCACGTGCCGCAATCCCGCAGAGTGTGGCGAACATTTGGACCAGGGTATCAGATTCGGGGCTGCTTTTATGCTCGATCAGGGTCCAGACCAGAAATGGCTCGCCGTCAACAGTTTCCAGCGCAAACACGCGATCACCGCGATGCTCCGTCAGGAGTGGGTCTATGAAGGTTTCCGAGCGATCGACCGCCGGGGCGGCAGACAGGCGCGCGACCACCGTGTCGGGCAGGCGTTCACGTAGGAAAGCATCGGCACAGCCCGGTTGGTCGAGCAACTGCTTCGCGAATTGGTCGTGACGCTGAATCAGGCGAGGGCCATCGGCTGTGGCGCCATCGTTGATCGGCGGAAGCTCAGAATGCGCAGCCATGCTTATCGGTTCCGGTGCCCTTCATGAGCGATCTTGTGTCAAGCGACCCACTCAATGTCAGGAGGATACACCTTTTACGGGGCGCTGTCTCGGTTGGCAAAGTCGGGGGTCAGCGTCGGGCCAAGCAAACTCCTCCGTGCCAACAATGACGAGACACCGGCCCCCGGAAGTTGGCCGTAGGTCGGCTGTTGTGGCGGCGCCTGCGGCGGTGAACCCAGAATTGTTGGATCGCTGACGCGGCCGTTGGAGAAGAAGGTGCCACGCTTTCGGTCCTACAGGCAGGCACCGAACTCTGGCACGAATGCGGCGATCACGCCGTCCGGCTCGATTCCCTGAATGGGCTGGAGAGCTTGCGCAAGGCTCGCGACAGGGCGCTGGGCCAGGGTCATGCAAAGCGCCACCGACTACCTGAATAGGCTGTTCGCTATGTAGCCACCGAGAATGCCGGAGCCGACAACGATTGCCGTCCCGACCAATCCGGTCCCAAGCGACAATGCTCGAATACCGCCATATCGCCCCATCTGCGCGGCGGGGCTTCCCGCAAAGCCCATCGCCGCACTTCTATTGAGGAAATTTCTGGCGAGGAATGTCCCGACAACGGCCCCAGCGGATATGGCAAAGACGCTCGCCGTTCTTTCTGAATTCACCACCAGAACTTGCGGATGAACCGCCTGAACCTGAGCGAACGCTGATGCTGATATTAAAAGCGACCCAATAAATAATAGAACAAACCTCATCACAACCCTCCTTCTTGAGTGTCCTGCGGCCGTGCAAGTTTTTTTCTGTAAATTCGCGCAGAAGACGACTTGATTCGAGGCGGGTAGTTACGCCGCCAGATTTATGTATATCTTACCAGTCATCCAGTCCTCATCGACCTCTGCGAGCAATGCTGAAACCAAGC
>CAIOBP010000179.1 GCA_903856295.1 uncultured Rhodospirillales bacterium
GCTTGGTTTCAGCATTGCTCGCAGAGGTCGATGAGGACTGGATGACTGGTAAGATATACATAAATCTGGCGGCGTAACTACCCGCCTCGAATCAAGTCGTCTTCTGCGCGAATTTACAGAAAAAAACTTGCACGGCCGACAGACCCGCGGCCATGTCTCGGCGAGGCGGCACAGCCGGCGGATCGGTTCGTGTAAATGCCAGACCGGCGCCGCCTGCCGGCGACCGTGCGGCCACTGGCGGATCAACTCGTCGTTGGCGGCAGCATCGCCCGCGATGACATCCGGAATGACGGCCCAACTGGTCTGGTAGTCGAGCCAGCGCTCGGTCCAGGCGTAGTAACCCGGCCAGTCGGTCGGTTTGCCCGCCCGCCACAGGCTGAAGGCGCCGTTGTCGAGCATCACCGACTGGCCGATCTCATGGCACACCGTCACGTCAGACGGCGCGGCATAGGAGACGCAGAAGCACTTGCCCCTGAGGTCCATCAGCACCGAACGCGGGGTGATCGGCGTCCCATGAAAATGCAGAGTCATGGCTGGTCCGGGCTGAAATGGCTTTCGATCAGGCCGGGGAACTCGGCTTCGACGGCGGCGACCGCCCCAGCGATGTCGAGGCGTTTGCTCAGCGTGACCTGTGGCACCAGCACGAACATCAGCACCGGCTGCGCGTTCCGACCCTGGGCCAACCGGCGCGAGGTGGCCTGACGGAAGCCGCGTCCGGAACGGGCGGCGACCAACTGATCCATGATCAGGTAGGCGACCGGACTGCCCGGCGGCTGAATCATGCGGAGATCGCGGTTGAAGGCGGCTTCGACCTCGACCGGCGTCATCAGCCGGCGCGGATGGCCGCCGGGCGCCTTCGAGCCCCAGGAGCGCGGCGGCACGTTGGCGGTGGGGATGGCCAGCCAGCGGCTGCCGTTTCGGGCGACGATTGTAGCGCCCTCGTCGAAACCTTCGATGATCAGCGGGGCGACGGTCCAGACCTCGCCGGACGCCTTGGTGGCGGTGGGCGGATAGATCCGGCTCCGCCAGGTGCCGGCCAGTCGCGGCCCCAGGCCGGCGGCAAGCACCTGACCGCGCAGAGTCTGTTCGAGAGACGCTGTAGCATCGGCGACGCCACCGGCCGCCGCCGCCATCAGGGAGTCCGCTTCCTGGCGCAGGCTGGCGGCGGCGTTGCCGCCGAGAGAAAGCGAGATGAGCACCATCTGAATGCTCCAGTTTCTTGCATTTATATGGCGACAAAGATATACGTCTTCGACAGCAGTCACGTTGATTGCCGCAATCGAGGAGAGTTGTCATGAGGTTTGTTGAGACGCTTGGGCGGTATCAGGGACAAAAAGGTGTGTTTCAATATAAACGCACAAGCAATGGAGTGACAATCGACGCCACTATCGGCACGAATTCAAGCCTTAACCCGACGAACCTGCATATAACAAATCAGCAGTGGGCTGGCATTTTATTGGCTATTGAAAACGCGCCAGGGTCTACATTTGGCTTAACGGTAGGGGGAGGAGGCGGATATCCTTCGACAGCGCTGAATTCACTTATTTCTGGCATCATCCCTGGACTTAACCCATCCTGGCTGTCGTATATCTCGGCGATTTTGGAGCATGAGGGTTCTCTCGAGATTTACACAGGCGCGCTTGGGCCAGCGCATCAATCCAGAGTTGACTTGGTTAGAGATATTCCTTGAATCCACTTTAAGCAGAGCGGCCGGTCCCGTCGCCAGGACCGGCCGCTCCGTCAGGGTTACAGCCGGATCGCCCGCTGGACGCTGATTTCCAGCTTCTGCGGCGAGATGGCCCGGCCGACATAGACGAGGTTGCCGCTGGCCGGGATGGTGGCGGTGAGCAAGCCCGCCGTACTGTCCAAGAAGTAGTCGGAACCAGCGACCAGCGCCGCAGAACCGGAAGCATCGGTCCAGTCGGCGAGTTCGAGCACGCCGTCGGTCTGAATCTGAACCGAAGCGTCGAGCGCGGCGGCGGCCACGGCGAGCCCCAGGACGTTGGCCTTGGCGTCGTCGTCGGCCTTGGCCTTCATGACCTGGAGACCGGCGGAGCAATAGACCGCCATGCCCGCGACCAGAATCTCGCGGGCCGTCATGTCGACAATATCGACTTCCTGCACTTTCGCAGCGAGGGTGTCTCCGGCCGGCAAAAGTGCGAGCTTGCCGGCGATCAAAACCACGGGGCGATGAATAGCCATTGGAAACGATCCTTCCTGATGATGAGGGAATGGTCAAAGTCTGACCGGGGTGCCGGGCGTGACATGCAGCACCGTGGGTGCCACGGCGTGGCCCACGGGAACGACCCACTGGCCGGGGGTGGCCGGCGGGGTGTCGGCGATCCCGCCGGCGAGAGTCGCGGACAGGAAGTAGGCGGCGCCGGGGACCAGGAACGGCGAGCCGTCCTCGGTGAGCGCCGTCCAGTCGGGCCGCTCGACCGGATGATCGACGGTCCACTCGGTGGCATGGCCCGCCGCAGCTCCGGCGACGACGACACCGGCAACGAGAGCGGTGTCGTCGGCATCGGCCCGCGACAGGGCGAGATAGTTGGTGGCGGTGAGGTGGATCATGTGACCCACTTCGACTGCGACCTCGGGCAAGGCGGTGTAGGAGCCGTCCCAGATGCCCTGGACGAAGCGTTCGGGCGCCGGTTCGACCGGCGGCGGCGCCTCTTCCGGGGTCAGGGCGTAGCTTTCCAGGGTCCAGACCAGCCGGTCGGGGTCGAGCCGGCGGGCGGCCTGGATCGCGTAATCCACTCCGTCCACCGTGATCAGTTCGTTGGGACGGAAGGCCGGCAGCTCCGAGCACCGCACCTCGAACAAAGCGGTCGAGGCGATCAGCGTGGTGTTTTCGTAGCGAACCTCGGTGTCGGGCCGTTTGGCGATCACCCGCAGCACACGGCGGTCGCCGGTGGCCGGAGTGTAGGTGGCGAGGCATCCGAACTGCTGGAATACCGCGTTCACCGCCAGGGCACCGGGGTTCACGGCGCCGCCGGAGCCGGCTGCCCGCACAGCGCCTTCACCGCCGCGTCATCGACGGCAGCCAGCCCGGCCAGTTCCGGGAACGAGGTCGCCAGGGCATTGGCGGCGGTGTCACCGGCCCGATAGACCTCGCAGCGGTCGGCCAAGCTGGTGTTGGTCAGGTGGTCGATTTTGGCGCTGAGGGGAGCGCAGGCCACCAGCCCGCCGAAGCCGAGCGCCACCGCCAGCAGCAACGCCGCCGGAGCGGCACCGGGGGGAATCGAACCGCCGCCGTCCTTGGGCGCGGCCGGCGCCGCCAGGGCGGCCAACTCGGCCAGCGCGGCGGCCGGGCCAGCCGTGCGATAGGTTTCCACTACCTTGACCGTGTTGGTGGCGAAGCCCCAGTTCCCTGCGACGAACTGGACGGCGTCATGCAGGGTGGTGCTGACCTGGGCCAACCCGGCGAGGTTGAACACTGCCGCCGCCTGAGACAGCAGGCCAATGCCTGCGAAAGCCAGAGTGACGATGGTGCCGAGATTGGCGGTGGCAAAGTCGAAAAGTCCAAGAATGGTATCCATGGTGGTTCACTCCATAAAAAAAGCCACCAAAAAGGCGGCCGGGGGCAGGAAACGATTGAGAGGCAGGGTCAGGGCTTGAACACGAGATGCTCGTGCAGCCATGTGATCAGTGTCGGAACGCCGGAGATCAGGGCCAGAACAGCGCCGCCGCACCAAATCGCGATTTTCCCGAGAGTTCTCGCGGTGCTCAAAAACTGCCGGATTTCTCCGATAGCCTTGAGCATTTCTTCCTGATGCCGTTCCTGGCGCTCGACCTGATCGTGGACGATCTGGGCCAGCTCTTCGAACCGGCCTTCGAGGGCCGCGACGCGTTCGGAGACCTCGGAGAGATCGGGCGGCATAGCGGTCAACTCCCGGCGGGGAGGCGGTAGCTCTCGCAGCGGCTCAACCACCCGTTGCGATTATGTGGAGCTCTACATAATCGCAATTATGTTGAGTTTCCGATTATGTAGAGTTGAACGCGGATCTGATTTTCCGATCATAGGTATAGCCCTGGAAATGGTGGTTTCTGCTCAACATAACCATGTGTTCTCCAGCTATGCCCGGTGGCATGGCCTTGAAAAGGAGAGCCGTGATGTGGAAATCCAGTATTGAGCTGTTGAAGGGGCCGCGCCGGTTGGAGCCCGGGACATTGTGGCCGTTCGCTCTGGCTTTTGCCGAGCACCTGATGGAAACGGGACATACACTGCGCACCGTTTCTGATCGTTTGATCCCGGTGCGCCGCTTGGCTGCCTGGCTGGATCATTCAAAGATCACGCCCTCTGAGATTGATGAAGCCGTGATCGAACGGTTTCTTGAATACTGGCGTCAGTCGGCGAGAAGGGAACACGCCGAGCCTTACTCAAGGTACTATGTGAGAAATTTGCGCTGTTTCATTCGCTTTCTGGTGGCGGCCGGAGCCGTCCGAGCTGCGGTGACGGCGGTCACGCGAAAGCGTAGCCCGCCCCTTGACGATCGTGTTTCGGAATATCTCGATTGGCTGAAACGGCATCGTGGATTGTCCGAGCATAAAATTGCCGTTTACGGCCGCGAGATCATGAAGTTGCTGCCGTCGCTCGGCACGGATACGACCCATTACAACGCCGGTCTTATTCGTCGTGTTATCCTCGAGAAGTCCAAAGAACATTCGACCAGCTATGTCAAAGACATGGCGACGGCGCTCCGCGGCTACCTGAGATTTCTGGTTGCCCAGGGCGCGTGTTCACCGGGAATCGACGCCTCCGTTCCGACCATCGCGTTCTGGAGATTGGCGTCGCTGCCACGTTATATTTCCATTTCAGAGGTCGGCCGTGCAAGTTTTTTTCTGTAAATTCGCGCAGAAGACGACTTGATTCGAGGCGGGTAGTTACGCCGCCAGATTTATGTATATCTTACCAGTCATCCAGTCCTCATCGACCTCTGCGAGCAATGCTGAAACCAAGC
>CAIOBP010000180.1 GCA_903856295.1 uncultured Rhodospirillales bacterium
CCGTTCTTCGGACGCTTACGCGTCCTCATCACTCCGGGAGGCCCGGCTGCGCAGTATCAGCAAGCAATTAATTTACAGAAGCTAGTATGCACAAACGGATCATTTGATCACCAGTCCTCCGGCTGCGATCTCCAGCTACCGGGATACGTTCGGGAATTGGTGCTGTCGCCTTGTTGCCCCGGCGGGACGGTTCACGATGGGCACGAACACCGTCATTCAGGATAATGGCGGCACCGACCCCGTGGACTGGAACGCCGGCCAGCATCCGGTGGCCGATCTGCCCTCGGAAACCCTGCTGTTCCTGCTCGGCAGCCGCTACTGCGAGACCGACCGCTTGTCGGAAGAAGCGTGGCGGCTGTTTGCCGCGACGCCGCCCGGTTGGCCGCGCGTTCAGGCGATTTGTGATTTTGTTCATCGGCATGTGGTCTTCGGATACGAGCATTCGCGCGCCACCCGCACCGCCGCCGAGACCTACGCCGAAGGGCGCGGGGTTTGCCGGGATTATGCCCACCTCGCGATCACATTCTGCCGGTGCATGAATATTCCCGCCCGCTATTGCACCGGATATCTCAGCGACGTCGGGTTGCCGCCGCCTTACGGCCCGAATGATTTCGCGGCGTGGATGGAAGTGTGGCTCGGCGGCCGGTGGTGGGTGTTCGACCCCCGCAACAACGCGCCCCGGGTCGGCCGGGTCCTGATCGCCCAGGGCCGCGACGCCGCCGATGTCCCGCTGACGCACACGTTCGGTGCCAACACCCTGGTCGGCTTCAAGGTTTGGACCGACGAACTGGGGCCTTGGCGGTAGCCCCAGCTTGCACCCGGAATCCGCACCACCGCTCCGGGCCGTCCGGTCCCGGAGTGCGGTGGTACGGGTTCAGGGGCTACTCGTACCAGATGCGGTCCTGGAGGCGTTTGCGTTCGATGTCGCTGGTCCGGAAGCGCTCCTCGTCGTCGTGAGCCTGGAGCCGCTCCTCGACTCCGGCCTCGTATTGGGCGCGGAAGGAGCGGTTCGCGGCGACGACTTCGGCGGGCGTGGCGTCGCTCACCGTCAAGAGGAACGACAGCGGGTGGCTGCCGACATCTGACAGATCCTTGCGCTTCTTTATGCGCCGGTCGGAGCAGCCCGAGAGGAAGGTTTCCAGATGCTTGTCGGCGCCGCCGATATGGCGGGTCAGCCAATTCTTGAGGTAGTCGACGGTTTCGCGGGTTACGCCCTCGGAGCTGTTGCGCACTTCGAGTTGGACGGTCTCCAGTGCCCGGAGCAGCACCAGATGTTCCATGGCGTGCTGGCGGCCGAGCGGATACTCGTACCGCGCCATCAGTCCTTCTTCGCGCTCGAAGTGGGCGATGGATTCGGCGACCAGCTTTTCCATCAGGTCCAGGCCGAGCGTGCGCTGTTCGGCGCGGTCCGCTTCGGTCTTGCACCGTTTGCCGGCGGCATCGCGCAGGCTGGCGATAATCTTGTAAAGCGCCGCATGGTCTTCGTTCATGATCGAATAAATGCGGGGGCAACTGTTACTGAAGACGCGGTCAAAGAAAGCCATCGGATTCTCCCACATCGAGCGGGTTCCGTCCGCGCGGTAGATGAAGCCGCGCTCGGGATGTAGGTAGAATCCGGTATTGTGCCCTTCAAAAAGATTAAGATCGGCGTGCGGCGGATTGTCGCGGCGTTGACGCCCGCCGCGCCGCCTCACATTTTACCGTGACATTGCTTGTACTTTTTGCCCGAACCACAGGGGCAGGGGGCATTGCGGGAAACCTTGCCCCAGGTTTCCGGGTCTCTGGGATCGATGCCGCCGGGGGCGGGGGCGTGGGTCACCGGCGTCCGGCGCGATGGTGCGGCGGCGGCGGCAGTCGCGGTCTCGCCATCGGCGGCGCCGTGCTGATCGGCGGCCAGCGCCGGGTCGTGGCGGGTTTCGCGCATTTCCTGGGGCCGGCGGCCAAAAACCTCATCGACGTCCTCGGACGGCGAGAGCTGGATTTCCACATGCATCAGCAGGGTGGTGACCGAAACCCGCAAGTGCCCGAGCATCTGCTCGAACATCTCGAAGGCTTCGCGCTTGTATTCGTTGAGCGGGTCCCGCTGGCCGTAGGCGCGCAGATTGATGCCCTGGCGCAAATGATCGAGATGGAGCAGATGCTCTTTCCAGGCCTGATCGAGCAACTGGAGCAGCAGGCTCTTTTCGACGCTGCGCATGGTTTCCGGGCCGTAATTGGCGGCTTTTTCCGCCATTTTGCGGTCGGCGGCGCCGTTGACGCGCTCGATCAGCGCCTCTTCGTCGATGCCTTCTTCCTTGCCCCAATCCTCGACCGGCAGCGTCATGTTGAGGCTGTGTTTGATCTCCTCCTGGAGTGTCTTAAGCTCCCACTGTTCCGAATAGCTGCCAGCGGGAATGGCCTTCGAAACCAGATCGCCGACCACCTCGTGGCGCATCTCGAGCACGGTGTGGGCGACATCCGGCGAATCCATGATTTCGCGGCGCTGCTCGTAGACGACCTTGCGCTGGTCGTTCATCACGTTGTCGAACTTGAGCAGGTTCTTGCGGATTTCGAAGTTGTGGGCCTCGACCTTCTGCTGGGCCTTTTCAAGCGCCTTGTTGATCCAGGAGTGGATGATCGCCTCACCCTCCTGAAGCCCGAGCCGCTCGAGCATGCCATCCATGCGCTGTGAGCCGAAGATGCGCATCAGATCGTCTTCGAGGGACAGGAAGAACTTCGAGGCGCCGGGGTCGCCCTGACGGCCGGAGCGGCCGCGCAACTGGTTGTCGATGCGCCGCGCCTCATGGCGCTCGGTGCCGATGACGTACAGGCCGCCGGCCTTCAGCACCAGTTCGCGGGCTTCGGCGATCTCGGCCTTGATCTTCTCGATCCGGCGGGTGCGTTCGGCCGGGTCGGTGACCGCGCCCAGCTCGAGGGCGACCCGCATGTCGAGATTGCCGCCGAGCTGAATGTCGGTGCCGCGGCCGGCCATGTTGGTGGCGATGGTCACGGCGCCCGGGCTGCCGGCCTGGGCCACGATCGTCGCCTCCTGCTCGTGGAAGCGGGCGTTGAGCACGTGGTGGGGAATCTTGCGCTTCTTGAGGTCGGCGGCCAGCGCTTCGGATTTCTCGATGGTCACGGTGCCGACCAGCACCGGTTGCTGGCGGGCGCGGCATTCTTCGATCAGGGCGATGATCGCGGTGTTTTTCTCGTAGGCGCGGCGATAAACCTCGTCGTCGTAATCTTTGCGGGTCACCGGCACATTGGTCGGCATCTCGACCACTTCCAGGCCGTAGATTTCCGCGAATTCCGCGGCCTCGGTCATGGCGGTGCCGGTCATGCCCGAGAGCTTTGGGTAAATCCGGAAGTAATTCTGGAAGGTGATCGAGGCCAGCGTCTGGTTCTCGCGCTGGATGGTCACGAATTCCTTGGCTTCCAGCGCCTGATGCAGCCCGTCGGAATAGCGCCGGCCTTCCATCATGCGGCCGGTGAACTCATCGATGATCACGACCTTGTCGTCTTTGACGATGTAGTCCTTGTCCTTCTGGAACAGCTTGTGGGCGCGCAACGCTTGATTGGCGTGGTGAATCAGGGCGATGTTGTGAATGTCGTAGAGCGCGCCGGTCTTGAGCAGCCCGGCGTCCTTCAGCGCCTGTTCGATCTTCTCCTGGCCGATTTCGGTCAGGTTGACCGAGCGGGCCTTCTCGTCCTTCTCGAAGTCGCTCTCTTCCAGGGCCGGAATCAGGCGGTTGACCGCGATGTAGAGTTCCGAGGAATCGGTGGAGGGGCCGGAGATGATCAGCGGCGTCCGCGCTTCGTCGATCAGAATCGAGTCGACCTCGTCGACGATCGCGAAGTTGAACGGCCGCTGGACCATCTCGTCCAACCGGTACTTCATGTTGTCGCGCAGATAGTCGAAACCGAACTCGTTGTTGGTACCGTATGTAATGTCGGCGGCATAGGCGGCCCGGCGCTCGTCATCGTCGAGGCCATGAACGATGCAGCCGACGGTCAAGCCGAGGAACTGGTAGATCTGTCCCATCCAGGCGCTGTCGCGCTTGGCCAGATAATCGTTGACCGTCACCACATGCACGCCCTTGCCTTCAATGGCGTTGAGGTAACAAGCCAGGGTGGCCACCAGCGTCTTGCCTTCGCCGGTCTTCATCTCGGCGATGCGCCCGGCGTGCAGGACCATGCCGCCGGTGAGCTGGACGTCGAAATGGCGCTGGCCGAGGGTGCGCTTGGCCGCTTCGCGAACGGTGGCGAACGCATCGGGCAAAACGTCGTCGAGGGTTTCGCCATCGGCGAGGCGCTTTCTCAGCCAGCCCGTGCGCGCCTGGAGGTCGGCGTCGGAGAGCGCGGCCACCGCCGGTTCCAGGGCGTTGACGGCCTGGACCGGCTTGACCAGCGTCTTGAGATAGCGGGAGTTAGCGGTGCCGAAGAGCTTGCGGGCGATGGCGCCGAACATGAATAACCTCGAGGCGGGACATAAAACACGGGCCGACGGGGAGGAGACCACCGCCGAACGCGCCGCAAGATAGACCACCCTCCGGCCAAAGCCAACCCGCGCGTTGCGTCGCACTGGCTCCTTAAGGGTTCAATGGTGGGGGCCGAGCCAAAAAAAAGGCCGGAGCGGCGGCGCCGCTCCGGCCTGAAATCGGTGAACCCAGGCTATTCGAACATGTTGCTCAGTGACGAGGTCAGCTTGTTGAGCAGCAGCGGCGCCGCCTCCTCGAACTTGAGGTTCATCTTGTCGGCGATGGCGACGGCGCGGGTGTGATACTGCTTGAAGTCGGTAGTGTCCTGGAAATACTGGGTATTTCCGTGGGAGCTGTTGATCGTCGAGGTCAGGCTCGGCCCCGGGCTCCAGGGACTCTCAACGGAATTGTGGTGTCCGGAGGTCGAACTGCTGGTGGTGCGATTCACCTTGCCGCCGTTCAGCGGCCGTTCGGCGAGTTGGATATCGACCAGCACCGAATAGGTGACGTCTTCGATGAGTTGGTTGGCCAGATAGGTGGTGAGGGCCAAGCCAAGCCCGACCCCGATGGCGGTGGGGGTATTGCCGCCGAGCACACCGCTGAGGATGGCGCCACCGAGTCCGGCCGCCGCCGCCTCGCCGGTGCTTCCCGAGAGCAGGCCCTCCTTGGTCTTGGAATCGACCGGTCCGGCTTGCAGCACGTTGGCCCGCAGCATGTAGTGGGCGGCCTCGGGATCGTTGACGACCCGATAGCCGCGGGCGCTGAGCGCATGCATCAGCGGCGCGCGCAGGTCGATTTCCGGATGATCGGAGGTATTGCGGGCGCCGATGTAAATCGTCTTCAACCTCGGAGGAACCGGATCAAGATAAATCGTCTCGCTCATCTTGGTCTGGACCTGGAGGGTCTGATGATTGAGCGCGGTGTCGGCCGCGGAGCAGCCCCCGAGCCAGGAGGCCGTGGCAAGCACGATCAGGAGTCGCCAGCCCTTCATCTCGACCATACCACACACTCCATTTGCAATACACCGGTCACGAAAAAGTATCTGCGTTTACTGTCAATACGATAGCAGAACCCTTCCTCGCGCACAAGAACCCCGGCGGCAGGTCAGCTTTTCAGATTATCGACCCAATCGACGATGGTGTCGGCGACTCTCTGCCAGTCGGACTCGATCATCATGCCATGGGCCATCTCGGGGAAGATCACCGCGCTGGTGCCGAAGGCGCGGGCGGTGGCGGTGACCTGGGCGGGGCTGAGGAAGGCGTCCTGGCCGGCCCCGATCACCAGCACCGGCAGCGAGGGCGCGGGCAGCCAGGAAAACGGATCGAAGGCGATCATGTCGATCATCACCCGCTGGGATTCCGCCTGGAACAGCGACTCGTACTGGGCGAGTTCGTTGTCGGGCATCCGGTCGGAGACCATCGCCCGCCGGACCTCTCCGATATTGACCACCCCCGGACCAAAAGTCATGAGCATGGTCAGTTGGTGAACCAGCAGCGGGTCGCGGAAGGCCATGCCCAGGGTGGAGTCCCACATGCCATAGGGCGGGGCCGAGGCCATCAGCACCGCGCCGGGCGCCTTGCCGGTGCGCAGATAGCGCTGCACGACCATGCCGCCGAGGGAGTGGCCGATCAGGACCGGCTTGGTGTCGAGGCTGTTCACCGCGTCGACGAGGTCGGCGACATAGTCGCTGAGGCTGGTCCAGGGCAAAAGCCCGTGGCCCTCGCTGCCGCCATGGCCGCGCAGGCTGAGCGCGTGGGCGACGAAGCCGCGTTCGGCGAAGTAGGGCAGGAAATGAACGTCCCAGATGCCGGCGTTGGTGAAGGCGCCGTGGACGAACAGGAGCGGCCGGCCTTTGGGCTCGCCTTTGGGATGACGGGTGATGATTTCAAGTTTGGGCATGGTGCCTCGGACAGGAGCGCCGCCGGGAGCCGGCGGCTTGTTCGGCTGGTCAGTTGGTCGCGGCCAAGGGTTGGTTCCCTTTGGCTTTGTCGGCGCCGCAGCCTTTTTCGATATAGTGCAGGTATTCGGCGCGCTGGAGAACATAGGGGTCGCGGGAGGCCATGTCGGGCTGATCGGTGGCATGGCGCAGGCTGGCCGCCGAGGCACTGACATCGACCACCAGATCGGCGGTGGCGAGCAGGGTCGAGATCAGGCTGAGGGCGTACCATTCCACCGTGAAGAAGCCGGTGAGCAGTCCCGCCGACCAGGCGTTGGCGGGGCCGATCAGCGGCAGCACCATAAAGGGGGCGGTGGGGACGCCGAGACGGCAGAGAGACTCGCCGAATTCGGTTTCGCGCCGGACAAAGCCCATTCCGGTCGCCGGATCGAACAGCCCGGCGACGCCCAGGGTCGTGTTGATCGCGAAGCGGCTGGCGGAAACCCCGGCATCGGCCTTGTTGCCGGAAAACAGGTTGGTGACGATGAATTCGGGCTCGGTGAGATTGTCGTAGACCCGCGTGCCCGCTTCCCGCACCGCGGGCGGCACCCAGGCCTTGAGCGTTCCCGACAGCGGATCGATGACATAATCGACCACCAGATTATTGAACTCGAACATGGAGCGGTTGAAGGGTTCCAGCGGATCGACCGCCGCCGGGCCGGGGGGCGGGGCCGCCGAGGCGGCCGGAGCGCCAAGCGTCAGTGCCCCAAACACCAGTGTCAGCGTCAGTGTCAGGCCAAACGCGAAAGCCGGGCGCTTCATGGTCACTCTATCCAATCCAAGTCCAATCCAACAGGTTCGCAGCGGTTCAGCGCGCCGCCACGTTGCCTGCCCGTCATTCCAATCGCAAGGCATTTTATGGTATTCCAGATCCGCAACCGTTCGGGGAGGCGGCCGGCGGCGGTCGCGGCCTGATTTTGGTGATAATGAGTGGCGTTAACGAAAAAAACAGGAAGTGTCGGTCACCCTGTTCGGATCAGCACAGGTCTCTGGGAGGTGGTGTGCGCCTGCGGGGCTTGAGGTCAGTTTCGGTGACGGCCGGCGTTCTTCGCTTGGGTGCGGAGGGCGGGAGGTGACGGCTGTGCTCTCCGGCTACCGCGAACTCGAGACGCTGCATCGCAGCCGGACCACGGTGGTGGCGCGGGCGCTGCGCGGTGCCGATGGCGGGCGGGCCATTCTCAAGAGTCTGTACAGCGAGACCCCGGCGGCCGGCGAGCTGAGCCGCTTTCAGCGCGAGTATGAGTTGATCCGCCGGGTCTCCGGGCTCGGCGTGGTCGAGGTGCTGGAGTTCGGCCTGCACAATGGCCGCTGGACTCTGGCGATGGCCGACGATGGTTCGGTCGCGCTCAGCGACGTTCTCGAGGGCGGGGGCTTTCCGGTCGCGGACGTGGTGGCCATCGCGTTGGGCCTGGTGCGGGTTCTGGCCGGGGTCCATGGCGCCGGCCTCGTTCACAAGGACATCAATCCCGAGAATATCCTCTGGAATCGCACCAGCGGCGCCCTGCGCCTGATCGATTTCGGCATTGCGGCCGAGATCGCCGGCAGCCAGTCCGAGGCGCTTCCGGTCCTCGAGGGAACGCTCGACTATCTCGCGCCCGAGCAGACCGGCCGCGTCGGGTGCGGCATCGATCACCGGGCCGATTTCTACGCCCTCGGCGCCACCCTTTACCAGTTGCTGACCGGCGCGCCGCCTTTCACCTTTTCCGACAGCGCCGGGGCGGTTCATGCCCATCTCGCCCGGGTGCCGGAGCCGCCGCACCAGCGGCTGCCGGAGGTTCCGGAGGCGCTGTCGGCGGTCGTGATGCGGCTGCTGGCCAAGGCCCCCGAGGACCGCTACCAGAGTCACGACGCGCTGATCGCCGATCTTGAGGCGGTGCGGGCGGAGCTGGACGCCAAGGGACAGCGGCCGGCCTTTCTCATCGCCGGGCCGGAAGTCTTCGACCGTTTCCGCATTCCCGGCCGGCTTTACGGCCGCGACACCGAACTGGCCAGGTTGGGCGAGGCGCTGGCGCGGGCGGCGGCCGGGCGGTCTCATCTGGCGCTGGTCGGCGGCGCCGCCGGCATCGGCAAGTCGGCGCTGGTCGCCGAAGCGGTGCAGCGGAGCATCGGCCGGGTCGAGGTGCTGGTCTCCGGCTGTTGCGACGCCGCCCATCGTCACCGGCCCTACGCCGCCTTCGTCGCCGCGTTCGGACGCTGGCTGGAGCGGATTCTGGTTGGCTCGGCATCGGTGCGGGGGCGCTGGCGCGCCCGGCTGCTGGACCGGCTCGGCGATGAGAGCTGCCGTTTGCTGTGCGGTCTCATTCCCGAGATGGCGGCGTTGCTGGGCGACGCGCCGTTCGCCGCCGCGCCGGAGGCGCTTGGAGTAACGGTGCCGGAGGCGCTTGGGATAACCGCGCCGGCGGCGCTTGGGATAACCGCGCCGGCGGCGCTTGGAGTGACAGCGCCGGAGGTTCCGGCGGGGCAATCGCCCGAGGGGGGCGGGGTGCCGGGCGAGGAGGGCGGCTGCGGCACTCTCGAGGCCATCGTCAGGCTGGTCAGGGTGCTGGCCGGTTCGGACCGGCCGCTGGTGCTGGTGCTCGACGATCTGCAATGGGCCGACGTCGCTTCGATTCAGGCGCTGGAGAGTCTGGTTCTGGATGGCGAGGGCGGGGCGCTGCTGGCCATCGGCCTTTACCGCGACTCCGAGGTCGATCTCGATCATCCGCTGGAGCGGACCGCCGCCGCCGTGGCCGCGGCGGGCGCCGGCCTGACCCGGATCGTGTGCGGGGTGCTGGGCGAGTGCGCGGTTGCCGACTGGCTGATCGCCGCGCTGCGGGTGCCGGCCGAGGCGGCGCGCGAACTCGCCGTCCTCGCCTTGGACAAGACTGGCGGCAATCCGTTTTTCCTCGAGCAGTTTCTGGAGAAATTGCACGCCGACGGCCTGATCCGGTTCGATGCCGCCACCGGGAGCTGGCGCTGGGACGCGGCGGCCATCCGTCAGGCCGGAATCCCCGACAATGCCGTCGGACTGATGGTTCAGCGGATCGGCCGGCTCAAGGAGCGCGGGCGTCAGGCGCTGCGCCGGGCGGCGTGGCTGGGCAGCGGCTTCGACATCGCGACCCTGGCGGTGGTGCTCGGGGTGTCGGCCAAGGAGGCGAAGGCGGCGCTGGCCGGGTCGATCCGGGCCGGAATGCTGCTGCCGGTCGACAGCCAGAGCCGCACTGCCTTCGTGCACAACCGGGTGCAGGAGGCGGCGGCGTCTCTGACGTCCCCCGCCGAGCGTCCGGCGCTGCATCTGGAGATCGGGCGCCGGCTGGCGGACGCGCCCGATGCCGGGGCGCGCCTGTTCGAACTGCTCGGCCATCTCAACCAGGGCAGCGCCCTGATCACCGACGATGCCGAGCGGCTCCGGTTGGTCGCGCTCAATCGCAAGGCGGTCGAGCAGGCGTGCGATGCCGCCGCCTTCGAGGCCGCCGCCCAGTTCGCGCACAAGGCGGTGCAGTTGCTGGGCGAGGGCGGCTGGTCCGGCGATCCCGCCGGCACCATGGCGCTGTACCTGCTGGCGGCGCGCGTTGCCGGGCTTTCGGGCCGCTTCGACGAGTGCGACCGCTTGATCGAGACGGCACTGCCCCGGGTCGCGGTGCCGCGCGACCGGGTGCCGTTGCTCGAGGTGCGGATCGACGCCCTGCTGGCGGCCAACCGGGCCGGCGAGGCCATCGCCCTCGGGCTGGAGGTGTTGCGCCTGCTCGGGTTCGAGATCGAGACCGGCGGCGACGAGGAGGATGTCCGCCGCCGGCTGATCGGTCTCGGCGCCGCGCTGGCGGAACGGCCGCTGTCGGCCGATGGTCCCGAGATGGGCCGGGGGCGGCTGCGTCAGGCGGTGCGCGTCGCCGCGATCATCTCGGCGCCGGCGGCGACGGTGCGTCCCGATCTGGTGCCGCAACTGGCGCTGCCGATGACCGAGGCCATGGTGCAGTTCGGGCTGACCGCCGAGGGGCTGGTGGCGCTGCCCCTGGTCGGGGCGCTGGCGGCGGATCTGCTGGAGGATTTCCGGCTCGGCGCCGAACTCGGCCGGCTGACCCTGGAGCGGATGGAGCGCCGGGGCTGGCAGCCCGGACCGGCATACGCCGTCACCACCCAGATCCGTCCGTTCAAGGAGCCGCTGGCTTCGACCCTGCCGGCGCTGCTCGATATTCACCGGCGCGCCCGGGCCGCCGGCGATCCGCGCCATGCCGCCCTGGCCGCCGCCGCCTATTGCGGCCACGCCTTCCTTGCCGGCAAGCCGCTGGCGCCGCTGGAGCGGGAATATGACGGGTTCGCCGAGGCTCTGGCCCAGTCGCACCAGCCGGCGGCGCTGGAGACGCTTTCGGTCTTCCGCCGGCTGGTGGCCTGCCTGCGCGGCGTGGGCGGGTGTGCCGAGGGCGCGGGCCTGGGCTGCGAAGGTTGCGCCGTTCTCGATGAGCCCGCCGGCCGGTTCCTGGCGCGGGCGTTGCGGGTGATCTTGCTGTCCTGCTTCGGGCGTCACGCCGCCGCGGTGCGCGAGGCCGACCTCGCCGTGCCCGATCTGGCGGCGGTGCGCGGCCACGCGGTGGTGCCGGTGATGCTGTTCCATGCCACCCTGTCGCGGCTGGCGCTGCTGGACGGGGCGCCGGCGGCCGAACGGGTGGTGTCGCTGGCCCGGGTGCACGCGGCGATCGACCGCTTCGCCCTGTGGGCCGAGGCGGCGCCGGCCAATCATCAGCACCGGCTGTCGCTGCTGACCGCCGAACTCGATCGCACCGAGGAGCGCTTCGAGGCGGCGGTCTCCGGCTATGCCGCCGCCGCCGCCGCCGCCCGCCGCAATGGCTGCCTGCCCGAGGAGGCGCTGGTTCACGAGTGCGCGGCCCGCGCCCACGCCGCCGCCGGACATGTGGGGGTGTCGGCGGGTCACCTGCGTCAGGCTCTGGCGCTCTATCTGCGCTGGGGCGCGGATGCCAAGGCCGATCAGCTGCGCGCCGCCTTTCCGGCGGTCCTGGCCGAGGGCGCGGTCGGGTCGGGCCGGGGCACCGCCGCGCCCTCGTCGGGGGCGGGCGATGTCGACCTCGCGACCGTCCTCAAGGCTACTCAGGCGATTTCCGGGGAAATCCGCCTGCCGGCCCTGCTGGTGCGGCTGCTGAGCATCGCCCTGGAAAGCGCGGGCGCCCAGCGTGGCTATCTGCTGCATCGCGAGGATGGGCGCTGGGGCGTCACCGCCGTCGGCGACTCCTCGGGCGGCGCGGTGAGCGCGCGCGCCACCGACGGCGCCTTTCATTCGCCCTGGGAAGAGGGAGTGCCGCGGACGCTGGTCGAGGCGGCGGCTGGCGATGGCCGGCCGGTGATCCTGGTCGATGCCGCCGCGGACTCCGTGTTTTTCGGCTCGGCGCACCGGCCGCGATCGGTGCTGTGCCTGCCGATCTCGTTCAAGGGCCGGGTCGACGATCTGCTCTATCTGGAAAACAACCTGCTGCCCGGCGCCTTCACCCGCGGCCGGGTCGAGCTGTTGTCCCTGCTCAGCGGTCAGATCGCCATCGCCCTGGAAAACGCCCGGCTCTATTCCGAACTCACCGAGCTGACCCAGAGCCTGGAGGCTCGCGTCGCCGAGCGGACCCGCGAACTCAACGAGAGCGAACAGCGGTTGCGCGGCGTGCTGGCGTCGGCGCCGCTGCCGATCGTCGTGGCGGCGCGATCCGGCGGGCGTCTGCTGTTTCTCAACGCCAAGGCGGGCAGGCTGCTGGGGCTGGGCGGGGAGTGGGGGGGCGACCGCTCCTTCTACGATCATTTTTCCGATCCGGCGATGCGCAGCCGGTTTCTGGCCGATCTGACCGGCCGGGGCCGGGTCGAGGATTTCGAGACGCCGCTGGACACCGGCAACGGCCGGCGCTTCTGGGCCTCGCTGTCGGGGGCCGACATTCTCTATGGCGGCGACGCGGCGGTGCTGCTGGCCTTCACCGACATTACCGCGCGGCGGCGGCACCAGCAGCTGCTGGCCCTTGAGAAGACCGTGCTCCAGGAGGTGGCGGCCGGACAGCCGATGCCGGCGGTGCTCGAGACCCTGACGCGCGGTCTCGACGAGCTGATTTTGGGCGCGCGCAGTTGTGTGCTGCTGCTGGGCGAGCGGGAAGGGCGCTGGCATCCCGCCGCGGCGCCGTCGGTCCCGGCGCGCTTCAGCACCGATCTTGAAACCGCCGGTCCCGGCCCGGCCAGCGGCCCCTGCGCCCTGGCTCTCGCTGGCCGCGAGACCGTGGTGGTGCCGGATCTCGGCGAGGAGCCGGAGCGCTGGCCGGATTTCGTCGCCATGGCCCAGGAGAGCGGTTTTCGCAGCTGCTGGTCGGCGCCGGTGGTCACCGGGACCGGGCCGGTTCACGGCTGTCTGGTCGTGCTGTTCGAGAGCGCGCATCCGGCGCTGTCCGCCGATCTCAAGATTTTCGACCGGGTGGCCAAGCTGGCCGCCGCCGCCCTCGACGACCGGGCGGCCGAAGAGGTGCTGCGGGCCTCGGAGCGCAAGTTCCGCGATATGTTCCAGGGCCACAGCGCCATCATGTACCTGATCGACGCCGTGACCCTGCGCTATGTCGACGTCAACCGGGCCGCCCAGCGCTTCTACGGCTATTCTCACGAGGAGTTTCTGACCAAGCGCATTTCCGAGATCAACGTTGCCGCCGAGCCGGAGTTGCGGCGGGATATTTCGGCGGCGCTGGTTTCGGGGAACGCCGTTTTCACCACCCGTCACCGGCTGGCCGACGGCTCGGTCCGCGACATGGAGGTGCGGCTGTCGCCGATCTTCGGGGCCGACCGCAAGCCGATTTATTTCGCGGTGGCCAGCGACATCACCGACCGCATCCAGGCCGAAGCGCGTTTGCGCGAGTCCGAACGGCGGTTCCGCGACGTCGCCGACGCCGCCGGCGAATACATCTTCGAAGTGGACCTCGCAGGGCGCTACACCTATCTTTCGGACCGGGTCGAAGCGGTCACCGGCTACAAGCCCGCCGATCTGATCGGCCGGCGCTTCTTCGAGACCGCGGTCGAAGAAGCCGCGGCGGAGCTGGAGGAAACCTTCTTCGACATCGCCGATCGCGGCGCCCATTTCAAGGACCTGGAGCATCCGCTGCTGCACCGCAATGGCTGGCGGGTCTGGCAGCGCATCAGCGGCGTGCCCTTCACCGACGCCGAGGGCCGGACCGTCGGCTATCGCGGCGCCGGCCGCGACGTCACCGAGCACAAGCGCGCCCAGGAGGAGTTGCGGCAGGCCAAGGAGGCGGCCGAAACCGCCAATCAGGCGAAGTCCGAGTTCCTGGCCGTGATGAGCCACGAAATCCGCACGCCGATGAACGGTATTCTCGGCATGGCCCGGCTGCTGTTCGACGAGCCGCTGTCGCCGGTGGTGCGCAACCGGGTCGAGACCATCGCCGATTCCGGAGAGGCGCTGCTCACCATTCTCAACGACATTCTGGATTTCTCCAAGCTCGAGGCCGGGCGCATGGCCTTCGAGCAGGTCTGTTTCGACCTGCCGCAGACCCTCGAATCGGTCGTGCAGCTGCTGGGCGGCCGGGCGCGCGAGAAGGGGATCGAGCTGATCTTCGACCTGGAGCCCGACGTGCCGAGCTGGCTGGTCGGCGACGTCAACCGGCTGCGTCAGGTGCTGCTCAACCTCGTGGGCAATGCCGTCAAATTCACCGAGCGCGGCGGGGTGCGGATCGCGGTGGCGCGGGTCGACGAGGATGTCGAGGCTATGACCCTGCGCTTCGACGTCGTCGATACCGGCATCGGCATTTCGGAGCAGGTGCGGGCGCGGCTCTTCGAATCCTTCACCCAGGCCGACAGTTCGATCGCCCGGCGTTTCGGCGGCACCGGGCTCGGCCTCGCGATTTGCCGCAAGCTGATCGAACAGCAGGGCGGACGCATCGGCGTCGACAGCTGGCCGGGCAAGGGCAGCCGCTTCTGGTTCCGGCTGCGCTTCAGCCGCTCGTCGGAGGCGCCCTGCCGGCCGGCTTCGGTCGCCGCGGCCCTGGGACCGCAGCGGCCCCTGTCGATCTTGCTGGCCGAGGACAATGTCATCAACCAGATGGTCGCGATCGGGCTGCTCGAACGCCAGGGCCATAAGGTGGTGGCGGTCGCCGATGGCGCCGACGCCGTCGAGGCAGTGCGCACCGGCCGTTACGATGTGGTGCTGATGGACATGCAGATGCCCAACATGGATGGTGTCGAGGCGGCGCGGCGCATCCGGGCGCTGTCGGGACCGTTGTCGCGGATTCCGATCATCGCGTTGACCGCTTCCGTGGTGCAGAGCGAATTCGACAAATGCATCGAGGCGGGCATGAACGATTTCCTGACCAAGCCGATCGTGCCCGAGACGCTGTTCGCCTCGCTCGCCCGTCATGTTCGGGGCGAGATCCTGCCGGTCGAGACTTCGGTGGTCAGGCCGCCGCCGGTTCCGGGCCTGTTCGAGTCCTCGCTGGTGCTTGGCCTGGTCGAGCAACTCGGCATGGAAACGACGATGACCATTTGCCAGCTGTTCGTCAGTCAGGTGACCGAGTTGCGGGACCGGATGGTCGAGGCGGGCGGCAAGGGGGATCTGCGGGAACTGGCCCGGCTCGCCCATGCGGTCAAGGGCATGGCGGCCAATCTCGGCTTCACCGCCCTCGAAGCCTTCTGCCGGGCGCTGGAGTGGTCGGGCAAGGAGGGCGACGATGCCGGGGTGGCGATTCTGCTCGCCCGTCTCGACAAGCTGGTCGCGGAATCCCTCGATGCCCTTGACGGGACTTTGCCGGGGGTGCTGACCGTGCCGGAAGATGGTTCATGAGACTGCCACGGTTGTGCCGTAGCATGGGGTCGTGACGAGGGGTGTGCCGTGAGGGATGGAGGACCGGGGATGAGGGCTTATCGGATCGGACGCGGGCTGGCCTGCGGGTTGGCTTTGTCGGCGCTGGCGACGACGGCGGGGGTGGCCCGTGCCGACGGAGCCCATGCCGACGGGGTGCCGCTGGCCGGCATCGACCATATCCTCGTGGTCTACCTGGAGAACCGCAGCTTCGATTCGCTGTTCGGCCTGTTTCCCGGCGCCGATGGGCTGGCCAATGCCGGCGCGGCGGCGGTGCAGCTGGACAAGGAGGGCAAGCCCTACGTCACGTTGCCGCCGGTGCTTGATCTGGGTCACAAGCCGCCCAAGCCCGACTCGCGCTTTCCCCCGGATTTGCCGAACCGGCCGTTCGACATCGGCATGTTCGCGCCCCTCGATCAGAAGACCAGCGATCTGGTTCACCGCTTCTACACCAATCAGGAGCAGATCGATGGCGGCCGGAACGACCGGTTTGTGGCTTGGTCCGACGCCGGGGCGCTGACCTTCGGTCACTACAACACCTCGCCGACCGTGCAATGGAAGCTGGCCCAGGACTACACCCTGGCCGACGGCTTCTTTCAGGCGGCGTTCGGCGGCTCGTTCCTCAATCATTTCTGGCTGGTCTGCGCCTGCACGCCGGTCTTCCCCGATGCTCCGGAGGCGCTGCGGGCCAGCCTCGACGACAAGGGCAGGGTGATCAAGGACGGCGCGGTCACTCCCGACGGTTTCGCGGTCAACACCGTGCTCAGCGCCAATCGGCCCCATCCGGACTCGGTCCCGGCGGAAAAGCTCCTGCCGCCCCAGACCATGCCGACCATCGGCGACCGGCTCTCGGAAAAGGGCGTGTCGTGGGCGTGGTATTCGGGTGGCTGGAACGACGCGCTGGCCGGCAAGCCCGACCCCGACTTCCAGTTTCATCACCAGCCGTTGGCCTATTTCGCGCAATTCGGCGACGGCACCCCGGCGCGGGCCGAGCATCTCAAGGACTATGCCGACCTGGACAAGGCGATCGCCGAGGGAGCGCTGCCGTCGGTGGTGTTTTATAAGCCGCTCGGGCCGCTCAACCAGCACCCCGGCTATTCGGAGATCGCCTCGGCCGACGCCCACCTCGGCGCGCTGATGGAAAAGCTGCAAAAAAGTCCGCAGTGGCCGCGCATGGCGGTGATCATCACCTCGGACGAGAATGGCGGTTTCTGGGATCACGCGCCGCCGCCCAAGGGCGATCGCTGGGGGCCGGGCACCCGCATTCCCGCGATCATCGTTTCGCCGCGTGCCAAGAAGCACTTCGTCGATCACACTCAATACGACACCACGTCGATCCTCGCGACCATCGAGCACCGCTTCGGCTTACCGCCGCTGACCGACCGCGACGCCAAGGCGCGCGATTTGGGTAACGCTTTCGAGGAGTAGGGGGGGGCGCAAAAGGGGGGGC
>CAIOBP010000181.1 GCA_903856295.1 uncultured Rhodospirillales bacterium
CGCTTGGTTTCAGCATTGCTCGCAGAGGTCGATGAGGACTGGATGACTGGTAAGATATACATAAATCTGGCGGCGTAACTACCCGCCTCGAATCAAGTCGTCTTCTGCGCGAATTTACAGAAAAAAACTTGCACGGCCGAAGCCTCTTCCAGCCAGCGTCGGGCCGGCCGCATCGCGAGGTTGAGGTGCAGCCAGCGGAATTGCTCGTCTTCCGGCGCCACGGAATTTTGGGCGTCGGTCCAGTTCAGACGCTGTCCGCGCTGTTCGGGCAAGAAGGTATAACCCGCGATCAAGCCGGCGTTCGAGTCATCCAGGTCCTCAAGCATCAAGCCACTCTTTAGCGGTAGGTCTGCATTTCCGTGATCACGACGTCGATGCTTTTCAGGCGCTCGCGCAAGGCATCTTCCCCAAGTTCAAGTTTCTTCTCGATCTGTGGATCGGCCTTTTGCAGAATGACGTTCGCTCCGAGATCGCGCAAATGATGGTAGAGAAGCACCATCAACGACGTCTTGCCCGAATGCTCCGGCGCCGAAACCTGAATCGTGATGTGCCCGCCGGCCCGTTGTTCCATACATTTTCTCCAAAGCTTACAGTCTCTGAACGGTGATGCGTTCAAACCCTTTACCAGCGCCGTTCGAACCGCCGGCGCAAAAACACCGCGACCGCATTCATGATAATCAGGAACGCCAGCAGCAGCATGATCGCAGCCGAGGTGCGTTCGATCCAGCCGCGTTCGGGGGCGCCCGACCACATGAAGATTTGCACCGGCAGCACGGTGGACGGATCCGTCACGGTATGGGGAACGTCGACCACGAAGGCGACCATGCCGATCAGCAGCAAGGGCGCGGTCTCGCCCAGCGCGCGGGCGAGGCCGAGGATGGTGCCGGTGAGGATGCCGGGCGCCGCCAGCGGCAGCACATGGTGGAGCACGACCTGGAGCGGCGAGGCGCCGATGCCCAGCGCCGCCTCGCGGATCGAGGGCGGTACCGACTTGAGGGCGGCGCGGGCGGCGATGATGATGGTGGGCAGGGTCATCAGCGCCAGCACGACGCCGCCAATCAGCGCCGAGGAGCGCGGCATGCCGAAGAAGTTGAGGAACATCGACAGGCCCAGTAGGCCGAAGACGATCGAGGGCACCGCCGCCAGATTGTTGATGTTGACCTCGATGAGATCGGTCCAGCGGGTCTTGGCGGCGAACTCCTCCAGATAGACCGCGGCGGCGACGCCGATCGGCACCGAGAGCGCCAGAGTCACCAGCATGGTGAAGATCGAGCCGATCAGCGCCCCCCACATGCCGGCCTGTTCGGGCTGGCGGCTGTTGGGCTGAGTCAGGACGTCGAGGCTGAAATGGCTTTTCAGCACGCCCGATGCCCTGAGGTCGTCGATCCAGCCGATCTGGCGATCGCTGATGGTCCGTTCGCCTTCCACCGTGGCGCGGGCGATGTGTCCCTTGACGAACTGGTCGGTGTTGTCGGAGGCCAGCAAGGAAACCATCTGCCGAGAGCCGACCAGCTTGGGGTCGTCCATCACCATATCGCGCAGGGTGTAGGCGGCGGCCGAGCTGACCAACTCCATCAAGGCCCGCTTATCGTCTCGTCTGGAGGCGGCGGGGACCTGCTCTATGAGGGCCGCCCGCACCAGCGCCTGATAGTCGCCGGCCGAGAGCGCCGCCGGGTCTTCCGCGCCCGAGGGTGAAATCGCCTGAGGATCGAAATAGACCGCGACGTCGAACCGGCTCTGCCAGAAGGCGGTGTAGCCGTTGAGGGTGATGGTCCCGAGCAGGAACACCAGCATCAGACCGGCAAAGACGATGGCCGTGCAAGTTTTTTTCTGTAAATTCGCGCAGAAGACGACTTGATTCGAGGCGGGTAGTTACGCCGCCAGATTTATGTATATCTTACCAGTCATCCAGTCCTCATCGACCTCTGCGAGCAATGCTGAAACCAAGCGC
>CAIOBP010000182.1 GCA_903856295.1 uncultured Rhodospirillales bacterium
CTGACGCTTACGCGTCCTCATCACTCCGGGAGGCCCGGCTGCGCAGTATCAGCAAGCAATTAATTTACAGAAGCTAGTATGCACAAACCATTGGGCTCGTGACGGTTATCGCAGAGGGAGGGACCGAAACTTTAGGCGCATACCGGCGGAAATAGGCGCACTTGGTAATTCGGCCTATTGGCAATCCATTGAATTAACAAGATGTCATTGGTTAAGATCAATGGGATGGCCGCGATTTTTAAATAGATCGAAAAAACTGAATTCCGCCGGTGCCTAGACTGATGTTTTTAAAGGGATAATTTTGTGTTTTTTTGAGTTATCCACAGGTCTGCGCGCACACCCCCAGCCCGCCGTTGGCAACCTGTTGATCTACAATAAGAAATGCCCTATTTTTACCGAAAATCGCGCAGCGGCGCAGCCCGCACCGCCGGTCACTTACGCGCGACAACAAAGTGAAAGAACGCAAAAGGGGCGCCGAAGCGCCCCCGTTTGCATGCTATTTGCAGCTACGTGTCGTTAATTAAGAAATGTTTTGCGCCAGTAGCGTTGAACCTTCTTTCGAACCGTGCTCTCATCTGGCAGCGTATTGGTGTACTCGACAAACCAGTCCAGCATATGACGGATCAGTTCGGCCTGCGTCTCCGGGCGACCTTCTCTGTAGACATAGTCACTCAGTTCAATCCAGAACGCGTCCCAGACATGGGACGGACTTTTCCCCCTCTGCGACCGGGCCTTGCCCGGCGGCGATGGCATGGGAACTTCCACGTCCTCCGCCCCCAAGCGATATGCCGTCTCGAACCGCCGTTTTTCCTCGCTGCTGATGTAGAGATCGGCCAGGGAAACCCGAGGGCAACTCTCCTCCGAAAGCTCTTTGAAGGAACCGTTCCGGGGGCGGACCCTGGTCACCATCACGGTCTCGCCCTTGAACGCCCGCCAGACCTCCATCCCATCCACCGACACCACACCGGTCAGCAGAGGCGTCCGGGAACGACCGCTGGAGGCGCTGGTGCGACGGCGGACACTCTGGAGGTTGTGAATAACCACCGCCAAGTTCAACGAGCCACCCACCGCGAAGCTGCCCAGGTCATTGACGCTAACCGACCACCGCTCGGCCATTTCGTCGAGGGCATAGAAAGGCTTTTCCGGAACGGCCATGGCGCTCCCCGGTGCGGGTATCCTCAACTCAACCGGATAGAATCCGATTATGGTGAATATATAGGCATATTGTCTCGGGGAGGCGGGGGGCGTGCCAGAACGATGGTGCCGCCAGCCGACGACACGGGGGAATGGAAGAAGACCATTTCTTCAGGCATGGAAACACTCCATGTCATCTCCTCTTGCCGGCATACAAACCAGCAAACACTTTCCCTGACACACCCCGCAGTTTTTGCGCGTGTTTTAAGTAATGTTTAGCCTTGTTCTCTGGAAACAGCCTCGCCATTCTGTTCCAGAGCGGTCGCTTTGTGCCGAATCATGATGTCATCGGCATTCTTATTATAAATCGATAATAAGCAGAAAATTATTGTTCAGTGAATACGGATAAATACGTATTCATCCGGATTGACTCTCGGTCGGTTCGACACAGGGACCGATTCGCAAAATATCGGAATATAGTCCTGCCTTTTGCCGCAACAGCTCTCCCGGTTTCAAAGTGGTGGAACGTTTTGACGAGTGCCTGGGTATCTGAATGGGTGGAAGCCAAAAAATTCCGCCTCCGCCAGACAGGAGCCCGCCACCGTGATCACCGCCCTCCCCCCATCCGCCATGACCGCCGCCGAGCGCCTCGACGAGGTGGCCGCCATCCTGGCCGCCGGCATGAGGCGCCTTATCCTGAAAACTCAAGTCATTAAGTCACCGGCTGAGCAGAGAGTTTCCTTCACTTCGACCGGTCACCAGAGCGGTCATGGAGGGAGAGAAAACCGCCGTACGAGGAGAACGCAATGACCGACAGCGTGCTGGCGAGCATCGCCGCCCTTTCCACTATGCCCATACCGGCGCTGAAGGAGCGCTGGCGGGAGTTGTTCCAAACCGAGCCTCCCGCCTTCAACCGGGGCTATCTGGAGAACCGCCTCACCTTCCGAATTCAGGAACTGGCCTACGGCGGCGTCGCCCCGGTCACCAACACCCGCCTCGACGCCATCGCCTCCGACGAAAAATACGTCGATCGTGAAACGGCCCGGAAGCGAATTCCGGAACGCCCGGTGCCCGGCACCCGGATCGTTCGCGAATGGCAGGGAGCCGAACACGCCGTCACCGTGCTGGAGACCGGTTACGAATATCTGGGCAGGCCCTTCAAGTCCTTATCCGCCGTCGCCAACGCGATTACCGGAAGCCGGTGGTCGGGGCCTTTGTTCTTCGGCTTGAAAGCGAATGGAGGTGACAAATGAAGCCCACCAAAGCGCCAATCAAGAAGGTCCGCTGCGCCATTTATACCAGAAAGTCCTCGGAAGAGGGACTGGATATGGAGTTCAACAGCCTCGACGCCCAGCGCGAGTCCTGCGCCGCCTATATCGCCAGCCAGAAAGCCGAGGGCTGGCTCGAACGGCCCGACCGCTATGACGACGGTGGTATCTCCGGCGGCACCCTGGAGCGCCCTGCCCTCAAGCGGCTGCTCGCCGACATTGAAAATGATCGGGTCGACGTCGTCGTGGTCTACAAAATAGATCGCCTTTCCAGAGCCTTGATGGACTTCGCCAAGCTGGTCGAAGTGTTCGACGCCCACAAGGTCACCTTCGTCTCGGTGACGCAGAGCTTCAATACCACAACATCCATGGGGAGGCTTACACTCAATATTCTGCTCTCCTTCGCCCAGTTCGAACGGGAGGTGATCGGCGAGCGGATCAGGGACAAGTTCGCCGCCTCGCGCAAGCGCGGCCTGTGGATGGGCGGGGTGCCGCCGCTCGGCTACGACGTCGTCGCCCGCAAACTGGTGGTCAACGAAACCGAGGCCGAGCTGGTCCGGTTGATCTTCCGCCGCTTCATCGAACTCGGCTCGGTCAGCGCCCTGATGCACGAACTCACCGCCGCCGGCCACCGCGCCAAATCCTGGACCACCCAGGACGGCAAGGAGCGCCAGGGCGGCCCGATCGACCGCAAGGCCCTCTACGGCTATTTCGCCAACCGGGTCTATCTCGGCGAGGCGGTGCATAAGGGCGTCTCCTACCCCGGCGAGCACGAGGCGCTGATCGACCAAGCCACCTGGGACAAGGTCCACGCTATCATCAGCGAGAATACCCGCAACCGCGGCTCGCGCCCGCGCAGCGAATCTCCCGCCCTGCTCAAGGGCCTGCTGTTCGGCCCGACCGGTTCGCCAATGACGCCGATCTTCACCCGCAAGAAGAACGGCAAGATGTACCGCTATTATGTCAGCCAGACCGCGATCCGCAACGGCTATGGCGCCTGCCCGATCAAGACCGTGGCGGCCGGCGAGATTGAAGGCGCGGTGGTGGCCCAGCTCCGGGGGCTGCTACGGACACCGGAGATCATCGTTCGCACCTGGAAGCAGACCACCGAGGACGGAGATCGCATCGCCGAGTCCGAAGTCACCGCCGCCCTGACCCGGCTCGATCCGCTCTGGGATGAACTCTTCCCCGCCGAACAGGCACGCCTCGTCCGGCTGCTGGTTGCCCGCGCCACCATCGGCAATGACGGCGTGCAAATCGCCCTCCACACCGGCGGCCTCGCCACCCTGGCCGCCGACCTCCGCCCCACCCTCGCCCAGGGAGCCTCGCGATGACCAACGCTACCAGCGCCACGCTCAGCCAAGATGGCCAGATTTTGACAGTTTTCGTCCCGCTCAATTTTAAAAAACGCGGTGGCCGCAAGCTGATCATCCCGCCCGCCGGAGCGCCCGAGCCGGTTTACAGCCCGCCCCAGCCCAAAACCGACCCCACCCTGGTCAAGGCTCTCGCCCGCGCCCATCGCTGGAAGAAGCTCATCGACACCAAGCAATACGCCACCATCAAGCAGATTGCAGAGGCCGAGAAGGTCCACGAGAGCTACGTCGGCAACCTCCTGCGCCTCACCCTGCTTGCTCCCGACATCACTGAAATGATCCTCGACGGCCGCCTGCCCAAGGGCGTCGGCCTCGCCGACTTCATGAAGCCCTGGCCGGGGATTTGGGAGGAGCAGAGGGAGCGTCTTCGCGCCCTGACTCAAGGGTGAAACAGCGGGGCGGCAGTTTCCCAAGCTCGCCATTTGCTAATCTGCGTTCGGAGCCCAGAGATCTGGCGTTGCAGTTTGGCACGAGTTGTGGTCTCTTGCGTCGGAAGGCCCAAGATAAAGGGTTGGTAAGTGTCCGCCTCCACCCGGACCAGATGACTCGAAGTTCACCGCTCGGAGCACAGTCACCGGACCTGCTCTGGTCGCCCCGATCATTCGGCGAGTGCTCCATTCAGACCTGACGCCATCCCATGCCCGAGACCATTCAAATCGGCGAACGCTATCATCGGGCTGAAGCACCGAAGCGAATCTATCGCGTTGTCCGGCTGATTTGGTCTGATCGCCATCCACCTCACGTTGCGCTCGTCTCCGAGAGCCCGGACCGCCACTCGATCACCATCGGGGCCGCCGTGCTGAAAGACCGCCGCCAGTGGATACCGGTGGAATAGCGATGCCCCAGGCAACCATCACCCGCACAGGCAACACCGTGGTCATCTCCGATGGCCGGCGTTCCAGCCAGTCGGTCTGCGCCAGCCCGAGCGCCGCCAAGTCGCTCGCGTCGCGGCTCAAAAACGATCCAACCATGGTGGCGAGGTGGCTTCGCCATGTGCCGCCGGTGCAGCTCGACCTGCCGCTCACCCTCCAGCCAACCGACCAAGAGTTGTCTTTTCATGCCGATCCCGATCACCCGCCACGACAGAACCGTCACCGCCCGAGACTCAACCGGAGTGGTCTTACGGACGCAAGTCTGCCGCAGCGTCCCGTGCGCCGTCGCGCTGGAGGCCAAGCTTACCAGCGATCACGCTTTCGCTGCAGAATGGGCGATCAGCGCCGAGCCGCAGCAGCCGAGGCTGGCGCCGCACGGACTGGAGCGCCCCCCAGTGAAGCCAATGCCGGCTCCTGTTGTCGTCAGACAGGCATAAGATCAGGATCGCACCAGATGACCCTTGAAAAATGGACTGCCCGGTCGGCGCTGAAGGCGAAAAGGGAACAAGAGCGACGCAAGCTTGAGGATCACTTCAACGCCGAAATTGTGCGCAGACACAGAGCTGGTGAGACCAAGGAAGAGATCGTTGACCGTTTGGGGATTTCGCGGGAACTGTTCAATCGGGTCATGCGCTCCGGTATCGGAGCAAGGTAAAGTTTGTTCTTTCATACTGTGTCACGATGGGCATGTGAAAAGGGATGTATACCGAACAGGACATCGTCCGGACCTACTCCTACCCCGAGCTGGAGAAGGGCAAACGCTATCTGAACCAGGGGCAGGTGCTGTCGGCGGTGCTGTCGACCGATGGCAGCCACGTTTATGGCCGGGTGCAGGGGTCCGAGCGCACGCCCTATGTTGTCAATGTCGGCATCAGTCCCCGCCGGATCGGCGGCCGGATGACGGTCGAGTTCGCGGGTCGCTGCACCTGCTTCCTTGGCGGTCATTGCAAACACGCGGTGGCGGTGTTGCTCAAGGTTTTGGTAACAGGACTGGCGAACAGCGCCAAGGCATCGGCTCAGCCGGAGACGGCTCCGACCGAGAAGACGCTGATGGACTGGCTGGAGCGAATGGAGCGAGCCGCCGAGCCGCCGCCTTCGCTCAACGACTACCCGGACAACGTCCGTCACCGGGCGCTCTATGTGCTCTCGTTCGACGACCGCAAATTCGTCCGGCCGACAGTCGTGGTGGAGCCCCAGTCGATCTATCAGACCAATAGCGGGCGTCCGGGCAGCCAAGTCACGGCGATCCGGGCCTCCAACCTGCTCAATGGCAACGCTCCCAAGTATTATCGCGAGATCGACAAGACCCTGCTCAGCCTGCTGTGGGCGGCATCCATCTCCATGCAAGGCTATCCTGGCTATGATGACAGCCGCTATCCGCTCACCGGCGATCTCAGCACCGAGATTCTGCGCCTGATTCTGGAGAGCGGGCGTGGCCGCTGGAAAACCATCGAGGGAACGGCGCTGATCGCGGGCGGTCCGCGTTCGGGGCTTGCGCGCTGGGAAGCCGCCGCGGACGGTATTCAGCGCTTCCGGCTCGATGCCGGCGGCGACGGTGTTCTGGTGCTGCCGCTGCCCAAGCCCTGGTACCTTGACCCTGAAACTGGAGAGACCGGGCCGCTCGAAACCGACCTGCCACCACATCTGTTGCCGGTGCTGATGGCTGCGCCGGCCGTGCCGCCGCCACTCGCCGGCCGCCTGCGCCGCGAGCTGGAGCGCAAGCTGCCGGGTCACACGGCGATCTTGCCTCGGGCCTTTGGGTCCACCGTGACCCGCAAGGTGATGCCGTCGCCCTGCCTGCGCTTGTTCCCGCAGACCTACTACTCACCGTTCGACGACTATCAGGTCGAGACGTTCGGCGCGACCCTGACCTTCGATTATGACGGCATCATCGTCCAGCCCGATGACCGCCGCACCGAACTGACCACCGCCACGACCGAGACACTGGTGGTGATCCCGCGCCAGCCGGCAACGGAGAAGGCAGCGGTAGCCCGGCTCAATACCGCCGAACTCTTTGTCGATGAGTTCCGGCCCGGTGCCTTCATCCTGCAAGTCACCGCCGACGATCCCCACTGGGCCGGCGGCGATTGGAACATCCTGGCCGCCTTCCTCCACCGCCGCGTCCCCGAACTGAAGAACGAGGGCTGGCGGATCGAGCTTGACGATGCGATCGCCTGGCAGATCGAGGAGCCCGCCGAGGACGGTTGGCTGGCCGAGGTCGATGGTGGCGGCAGTGGCATCGACTGGTTCGGGCTGTCGCTGGGGGTGACCGTTGGCGGTGAGCGCATCGACCTGCTGCCGGTGCTACTGCCGATATTGCGCGCCCTGCCCGAGGATGGCGATCTCGGGCCGCTCGAAGAACTGGCCGAGGCCGGCGGCACCCTGTTCGCGCCGATCGACGGCAAGCGCGTGCTGCCCCTGCCGGCGGCACGGATCAAGCCGCTGCTGGTCGCGCTTTACGAACTCTACCGGGTCGGCGGCATCGACGACGACGGCACGATCAAGCTGACCGCCGCCCGTGCCGCCGAGCTGGTCGAGATGGCGGCGGCCGCCGCCGCTGCCGGGCTGCGCTGGTTCGGCGGCGAGCGCCTGCTGGAGACCGGCCGGCGCCTCAAGGATTTTTCCGGCATCGAGACGGCACCCGTTCCCGCCGGTCTCAAGGGCACACTCCGCCAGTACCAGCAGGAGGGCGTCAACTGGCTGCAATTCCTGCGCGACTTCGGCTTCGCCGGCATTCTCGCCGACGACATGGGGCTAGGCAAAACCGTCCAGGCCCTCACCCACCTCTTGATCGAGCAGGAGGCCGGTCGGCTCGACCGTCCGGCTCTGGTCATCGCCCCGACCAGCCTGATGACCAACTGGCGGATGGAAGCGGCACGCTTTGCCCCCTCGCTCAAGGTGCTGACCCTGCATGGTGCCGGCCGCAAGGCCGAGTTCGCGCGCATCAGCGAGCACGATCTGGTCCTGACCACCTATCCCCTGCTTTATCGCGACAAGGAGACACTGCTCGCCCACGAATGGCATATGCTGATCTGCGACGAAGCCCAGGTGATCAAGAATCCCAAGGCCCAGGCCGCCCTGGTCGCCCAGCAGCTCCGGGCGCGTCACCGCATTTGCCTGACCGGCACGCCGATGGAGAACAATCTCGGCGAGCTGTGGTCGCTGTTCCATTTTCTGATGCCCGGACTGCTCGGCGACCAGAAGCAGTTCCAGCGCCTGTTTCGCACGCCCATTGAAAAGCAGGGCGACAGCCGCCGCCAGCACGACCTCGCCCGGCGCGTCCGGCCGTTCCTGCTGCGCCGGACCAAGAGCCAAGTCGCGGCCGAGCTGCCGGAAAAGACCGAGATCATCGAGCACATCGAGTTAGAAGACGCCCAGCGCGACCTTTACGAGAGCATCCGCCTCGCCATGGATGCCAAGGTTCGGGCCGAGATCAAGACCAAGGGCCTCGCGCGCAGCCACATCATCATCCTGGAAGCCCTGCTCAAGCTACGTCAGGTCTGCTGCGATCCCCGGCTGGTCAAGCTGACGGCAGCGCAGAAGGTCAAGCGCTCGGCCAAGCTGGAACGGCTGATGGAGATGCTGCCCGAGCTAATTGAGGACGGCCGGCGCATCCTCCTCTTCTCCCAGTTCACCACCATGCTCGGCCTGATCGAGACCGAACTCGACAAGGCGAAGATCAAATACGTCAAGCTGACCGGCCAGACCAAGGACCGCCAGACTCCGGTCGAGACCTTCCAAGCCGGGAAGGTGCCGGTGTTCCTGATCAGCCTCAAGGCCGGCGGCACCGGCCTCAACCTGACCGCCGCCGACACCGTGATCCACTACGATCCGTGGTGGAACCCGGCGGTCGAGCGTCAAGCCACCGACCGCGCCCACCGCATCGGCCAGGACAAGGCCGTGTTCGTCTACAAGATGGTCACCGCTGGCACCGTCGAGACCGCGATCCTCGACCTTCAGGCTCGCAAGCAAGCGCTGGCTGATGGCCTCTTTGACCCCGAGACTAATAAGGGCGCCAAGCTGACCGAGGACGATCTCGCCGTGCTGTTCGCGCCGCTGGCCTGAATCAAGCCCCAACGCATTACCAACCAAATCCATGAGCGATCGGATGGACGACAGAGAACTCCGGGAGAAGCTGCGAAAGATCGAAGCGCTGTTCGCCGGCGCCGCCACCGCCGGAGAGCGCGCGGCGGCTGGCGCGGCGGCCGAGCGCATTAGGGAACGACTGAGTCAGGCTGGCGGCACCGAGCCGGCCATCGAGATGACCTTCAGCCTGCGCAATCCCTGGTCTCACCGGCTGTTTGTGGCCCTGTGTCGCCGCTACGGCCTCAGAGCCTACCGATACCGCCGGATGCGCTACACCACGGTGTGCGTCAAGGCCCCCAGATCGTTTCTCGACAAAACTCTGTGGCCGGAGTTTCTGCAACTGGATGAGGCGCTGACGGAGCATCTCTCGGGCATCACCGACCGCATCATCCGGGAGGAAGTCTACAAGGACGTCGGCGACGCCGATGAAGTCGAGGAACCCCTCAAAATTGGCAAAGCGTAGCCATCCCGGCCATCCCGCGCTCAGCCTTTCTCTTGCATCCGTCTTGTGGTTCAGACACAACTCTTTCAGCCTGTTCCTGGGGGAGCGAAGATGAACCATAGCGATCTCGTCACGGCGGTGGCCACCGCCCTCGATCTCAGCCGCAAGCAAGCCGAAGCCACGGTGGCGGCGGTGCTGGCACCGGTCACCGAAGCGCTCAGTCGCGGTGAGGAGGTCAAGCTCAACAACTTCGGCGCCTTCGAACTCGTCGACCGCCCGGCCCGGCAGGGGCGCAACCCACAGACCGGAGCGTCCATCGAGATTGCCGCCAGCCGCACCGTCAAGTTCAAGCCGGCCAAGGCGCTGCGCGACACCCTCTCTCCAGCGAACTCGAAGGCATAGCCATGACCGACTCCACTCCGGCCAAAGCCGTCCTCCTCGAACTCGTCACCAAGGTCGTTGCCGCCTACGTCGCGCACAGCCGCGTGCCGGTGGCCGAACTGCCAGCCCTGGTCAATACCGTCCACCAAGCACTCCAGGCCACCCCAACCCCGGAAAATGCCGAACCGGTCGCGCTGGCTCAAAAGCCGGCGGTGTCGGTAAGAAAGTCGGTTCAGCCAGAGCATATCGTCTGTCTAGAATGCGGAAGGACGATGGCGATGCTGAAGCGCCATCTTCGCGCCGATCACGAGCTGACCCCCGACGCCTACCGAAGCAAATGGAATTTACCGGAAGAGTACCCTCTGGTCGCCCCGAACTATGCCGAGAAGCGATCCAAGCTGGCACACGCGTCTGGCCTTGGACGCAAACGCGCATCGGCGTAGCACCCTGACTCAGCCCCTTGATTTTCCAATAAAAAACCACTGGCCCGATTCTGCAAGCCGCCTATCTCGGTAGCCGAAGCCGACCCAAAAAGTCGTCAGGTCCAAGGTGCGCTAACCTATTGATTCATTTATAGTAGGGAGCCTCCCTACTAAATTGGCCCAGTCGGGAGGTTTCAGAGAATAGTGGCGGAGAGAGATAAATAGGGGCCAAGATACGGCCGCCGCAGTCGGGAGGTCGACGCGCAAAGGCCCGGAACTGTTTGGCATTTTGCCAGTAGTTCCGGGCCTGATATAGTTATCGTAAGAAGATTTGGTTGCGGGGGCCAGATTTGAACTGACGACCTTCAGGTTATGAGCCTGACGAGCTACCGGGCTGCTCCACCCCGCGGATAGGGTTTGGGTGGATTGGCATGTGGAGAGGGTTTTTTCTTTGCGCGTCTGGCAGACCTGGC
>CAIOBP010000183.1 GCA_903856295.1 uncultured Rhodospirillales bacterium
GCTTGGTTTCAGCATTGCTCGCAGAGGTCGATGAGGACTGGATGACTGGTAAGATATACATAAATCTGGCGGCGTAACTACCCGCCTCGAATCAAGTCGTCTTCTGCGCGAATTTACAGAAAAAAACTTGCACGGCCCTTTTCGACATTCTCTTCAAGCTGACGATACTCTTTGCGGGCTATCGAGACTGCCTTCACATAATCGGTGGTTCTGAGGGATTTGTAGACGTAGCGCCGCACGCCGTCAGGGCGGGCTCGCATCTGGTAAAATTTCGACTTTTCATCCTTGTAGATGATCAGACGGCCATCTTCTTCGACTCTGCGATTCTCATCCATTTCGCTGTCTCCGGCAGGGTACTTTGGGGGCGGAATTCCTCCCCCAGAGTCCCTAACTTTTGACTACCTTTTGGGGAAAATCAACCCCAGAAAAGCACAACCCCAAGTTTATAAAGTTGGGGTCCCTAACATTGAGCAATTTTATTAGCCGGCTAAGTCATTGATATTTATGATGTCACCACCTTGATGATGCAGCATGTTGTTGGCCACGATCACGGCGGGCCGGGAGGCGTTGGTCATCGCCGTCGTCAGCTTCCGCCGGCCATCGAGCGCAGGCGCAGGCGCAAGGCATTGAGCTTGATGAAGCCTTCTGCATCCTTCTGGTTGTAGACGCTGTCTTCCTCGAAGGTGACGTAATCGAGCCGGTACAACGAATGGGGCGACTTGCGGCCGACCACCGAGACCGCGCCCTTGAACAGCTTCAGCCGAACGACGCCGCTGACCCGGGCCTGGGTCTGATCGATCAGCGCCTGCAAAGCCTCGCGCTCGGGGCTGAACCAGAAGCCGTTGTAGATCAGCTCGGCGTAGCGCGGCATCAATTCGTCCTTGAGATGCATGGCGCCGCGATCCAGGGTCAGGCTCTCGATGCCGCGATGGGCGGCGATCAGGATGGTGCCGCCAGGGGTCTCGTAAACGCCGCGGCTCTTCATGCCGACATAGCGGTTCTCCACCAGATCCAGCCGGCCGATGCCGTTGGCGCCGCCGAGATCGTTGAGCCGGGTCAGCAGGGCGGCCGGCGACAGCGGCTCGCCATCCACTGCCACCGCGTCGCCCTTTTCAAAGGTGATTTCGATATAGGTCGGGGTGTCGGGAGCCTTCTCGGGCGAAACCGAGCGGGTGAACATGTCCTCGAAGGGCTCGACCCACGGGTCTTCCAGCGCCTTGCCCTCATAGGAGATATGCAGCAAGTTGGCGTCGGTGGAATAGGGCGCCTCGCCGCGCTTGTCCTTGGCGATCGGAATCTGGTGCTTCTCGGCGTAATCGATCAGCTTGGTGCGGGAGTTCAGCTCCCATTCCCGCCAGGGCGCGATCACCTTGATGTCGGGCTTCAGGGCGTAGTAGCCCAGCTCGAAGCGCACCTGATCGTTGCCCTTGCCGGTGGCACCATGACAAACGGCGTCGGCGCCGACCTCCCGTACGATCTCGATCTGCCGTTTCGCGATTAACGGCCGGGCGATCGATGTGCCGAGCAGATAGACACCCTCGTAGAGCGCATTGGCCCGGAACATCGGAAACACGAAATCGCGCACGAACTCTTCGCGCAGATCGTCGATGTAGATGTTCTCGGGCTTGATGCCGAGCAACTCGGCCTTGGCGCGGGCCGGCTCGACCTCGCCGCCCTGACCGAGATCGGCGGTGAAGGTCACCACCTCGCAGCGGTAGGTTTCCTGAAGCCACCGCAGAATGACCGAGGTGTCCAACCCACCGGAATAGGCCAGCACGACCTTCTTGATGTCTCTGGACTTGATGTCTTTACGCGCAGCACCGCTCATGGAAAAACCCGCATCAAAGGGAAAACGTCAGGGGCAGAACCGGAGCGCGACACTAAAGCCAAGCCCGCTCCGGCGCAAGCCGGTTGCCACGGTCAGCCCGGCCCCGGATCATCCGGAGCGCCGATGTCCGCCGCCCCGGCCGCCGCCGCGCGCGCCAGCCGTTCCGCCGGCCACTCGGCGTAGGCGAACAGCCACAGCATCGCCAGATCCAGGTAGGGCACGAGCAGCAGCAGCACCCACAGCGGGCTGCGGCCGGTCCGCGCCAGCACCCAGCCGCCAAGACCGATCTTGAGCGAAATCTGCACACCGAATACCACGCTGCCGAGCCAGCCCGGCAGGTGCATCAGCATCTCCACCGGAGCGGAGTAGAGGGAAGCCAGCAGGCTCATGGCGACACCACCACCCGGCGCGCCTTGCGCTGCGGCTTGGGCAGAGGGGGGAGCCGCGGCCAGCGGCCGAACCCGAGGGCCAGAATGACCAGAACCAGCCCGATCACCGGCACGAACACCAGCAGGGCGAGATAAGGGCTCCGGCCGACCCGCCGGAAAATCCGGATCAACGGCCATAGCGCCAGCACGTCGAACAGCAGCATTCCAAGGCCGGGACCGATTTCGATCATGTCCTGCACGTCCGCTCCCACTTTTGCGGCGCTCTCACCGCAATGGCGGCATGATTTCATCTTTTCCCGTGGATTTCCAGACCGGATCGCTTCAATGATAAACCCGTGATGGTCGTAGTGATCCGCCAGGATCGTCAGTCCGGTGAACAGGTGATGGTCGACGAGACCATAGCGTCGAAGGGGCCACAGCAGCCGGGGGAAGGCCCACCTTTCCGCTGGCTGCGTGGTTTGTTGCGCGGAATCAAGGCGCTGACCAAACTCGGCTCCCGCTCCTCGGCGCTGAAGGCCAGCGAACAGCGGCTGCGACGCATGGTCGAGGACCTGCCGGCGGGCGCTGTCCATGTGGAATCGGACCGCCTGACCCTCAACCGCCGGGCCGAGGAGATCACCGGATATTCCCGTCAGGAGCTGGCGACTCTCGACGCTTGGTTCAACGCCCTCTACCCCGAACATGGCGAAACCGTGCGCCGCATCTATTTCGCCGCCCTCGCCACCGGCTTTCGCCAGCCGATCGTGACACCGCTGCTGCGCAAGGACGGCACCAGCCGCACCGTCGAGTTCGCGGCCTATGGCAATGCCGAGGAAGCGGTCTGGCTGCTCCACGACACCACCGACCGCCTGATCGCCGAGCAGGAGCTGCGCGCCAGCACCAGCCGCCTGAGCGCCCTGGTGCGCACCCTGCCCGACACCGTGTTCATCCTCGACAAGCACGGATGCGCCATCGAGGTGATTCGCCAGGAGGGCGACGGCCGCGCCACCGCCACCGGCAAGCGGCTGGACGACATCCTGCCCGCCGAGACGGCGCAAACCCTGCTCGCGGCGATCCGGCGCACCATCGAGACCGGACTGAGCCAAAGCGTCGAGTACCGCCTCGCCGACTCCGCCGAGGGCGACAGCTGGTTCGAAGGGCGGACCGCCACCCTGCCCTGCGATTTCGGACCGCAGCCGGCGGTGCTGCTCAGCGTCCGCGACATCACGCCGCGCCGCCGGATCGAGAACGCCCTGCGCGAATCCGAAGCCCGCTACTCCCTCGCGGTCCGGGGCGCCCGCGACGTGGTCTGGGATTGGACCCTCGACACCGACGAGGTGTTCTTTTCCGACAACTGGGCCACCCGGCTCGGCTATGGCGAGGGCGAACTGCCGCCCGGCCGGGCCGGCTGGCAGGCCACCGTGCTGCCCGAGGACCGGGACGCCGTCTGCGCCGTGGTCGAGGCCTGCCGCTACAACCGCGAGACCACCCTGGAAGCCAGTTTCCGGGCGGTGACCAAATCCGGCGAACGGCACTGGTGGCTGGCGCGCGGGCAGGTGCTGCGCGACCCCGACGGCCAACCGCTGCGCCTCACCGGCACCATCACCGACATCACCGAGGCGAAACGGGCCGAGGCGGAACTGCTCAAGGCCAAGGAGATCGCCGAGCGGGCCAACGACGCCAAGTCGCAGTTCCTGGCCAACATGAGCCATGAGTTGCGCACGCCGCTCAACGCCATCATCGGCTTTTCCGAAATCCTCGCCCGCGATGGCGACGCGCCGCTCAATCGCGAGCGGACCATGGAGTATGCCGGCTACATCCTGTCCAGCGGCGTTCACCTGCTCGACCTGATCAACGACCTGCTCGACATGTCGCGGCTGGAAGCCGGCGTTTATCAGCTCCAGGAGGAGGATATCCACGTTCCGGAAATCCTCGACTATTGCCTCGCCTCCGCGAGCGCCAAGGCGGCGGAGGGCGGCGTCCGTCTCGAACTGCGGCCGGGCCGCGCCCGCGCCTTCACGCTCTGGGGCGACCGCCGGGCCTTGCAGCAGGTGCTGCTGAGCATTCTCTCGAACGCCGTCAAATTCACCCCGGCCGGCGGACGGGTCGAACTCGGCTGCGCCAGCCTCCCGGGCGGCGCCTTCGCGATTTCGGTGACCGACACCGGCATCGGCATCGAGCCCGCCGCCCTCGGCCGGGTGATGGAGCCGTTTCAGCAGGCCGACATGACCATCAGCCGCAAATTCGGCGGCTCGGGCCTGGGGCTGGCGATCAGCCGCAATCTGGTGCAACTCCACGGCGGCACCCTCGCCCTGACCAGCACCCCCGGCGCCGGCACCACCGCCACCGTCACCCTGCCACCGGAACGGGTGAGCGCGACTCCGGGCTGACCTGCCGGTTTCCAAAGGCCCACGGCCTTTGGTGGGTCCAGGGCGGAGCCCTGGCCTTCGGCAACCAAGGCTCCGCCCTGGACCCGCTGGGGCCGCAGGCCCCAGACCCCAACTCACTGACTTTTGATGATTTGATGAAGTGCCGGCGCTTCTGTTCCAAGGCCCGCCGGCTAGCCCGTGCCTAGTTACGCCGCGAGGCGCAGTTCGGCAGGGACAACGGTGTTATCGTTGGCACCTAGAGATTTGACCCGATAACGGCGGTATCATGCCGGGCAAAAGTCCTGTCTTTACTGAATCCCGTCGAGCCTATTTCGCCCCCATGGTGCCGGCCGGATACCCGGTGCGGCAGAACTGGTGGAGGCGCCGGGTACCGCCCCCGGGTCCGAAAAACCTATTTCACAAGCCGTTTATCGCCATAGTCGGGTGTGACCCCGACCTTGGTACTATGGCACATCGCGAAAGCGATTGGTAGGGCCGCGACCCGGTTTTTAATCCGGATTGCGGCCCCCGGTCGCTTGGCCTATGATGTTGGTCCGGCGCGGATTCGGGCCAGAACAGCGTGCTCCGCGCCAGCCGATGCAGGGTCAGAGGAACGGGAGTCATGACAGCGGACGCCGACGGTAAATCAGCTTCCGGAGAGAAGCGCACCTCCACGACGTTCGACTTCGAACACAAGGTCTTCTCGATCGAAGGCGGCTATTTCGCGCTGTCCAGCGACAAGAGCCACGCCGTATTCTACGTGCCGCTCGGCACCACCTTCGGGGCGGTGCCGCTGCCCACCTTGCGCACGACTTTTGACATCGCCACCGAAAGCCACGACGACTATCTGCTGAGCATCGTCGATGCCAGCCTGAAGTTCGTCAAGATCATCCGCCCCGGCGAATCGATCCCGCCCGAATTGCTCGACGGCTCCGCCTCGTGGCAGGTCACCGAGGAAAACCGGGCGCTGGCGCGCAATCGCGTGCTGATCCAGCTGTCCTCCTGGGTGCTGGGTCACGAGATCGTGGTCAGCGACGCCGCGCAGATCGAGCAGATTCTCGACGATCCCGGGACCAAGGAGCGCATCGAGGAGGCCTATATTCAGCTGACCGAGAAGCTGGGCCTGCCGCCCGAACGCCAGGGCGATATCCGGACCCGGCTGAACTCCTTCGCCCATGAACTGGCCTATATCGAGGCGCTGCGCGACCGCTTCAGCGCGGTGCGCTCGATCGCCGACCGCACCGAGCGGCTGCGCAACACCTACCGGCTCGACCGCACCTTCTCGTCCGAGATCATGCAAATGCAGAAGTTGTTCCGGACTCCCATGGGCGAGTTCCAGACCATCTTCGATCAAGTGGACGCGCAATCGGGCGAAGTCCTCGCTCTGATGCGCAACCTCGAAAAACAGATCGGCTTCACCCGCAAGATGCGCGACGAGTTGCACACCCGGTTCATGGACTGGGAAGAGCTGCTGGACAAATGGACCGATGTCACCATCGAGCGCTCCAACGCCAACGAACAGCTGATCAAGACCACCTACCGCTTTCTCGCCCAGCGCTACCTCAAAACCAACGTCTGGAAGCGGGATTGACGGTGGTCGCGGATGCCGGCGCCACCACGCTGCGCGCGGTGGCGGAGTTGGTGCGGGCGGGGCTGGTGCCGGCCGGACAGGCCGCGGCGCTGGAGCCGGTCGCGGCCCGTTATCCGGTGGCGGTGCCGCCGGCCCTGGCGGCGCTGATCGATCCCGGCAATCCGCGGGACCCCATCGCCCGCCAGAGTCTGCCCGATGGCGCGGAACTGCTGACCGCCGCCGATGAGCGCGCCGACCCGATCGGCGATGCCGCCCATGCGCCGCTGCCGGGTCTGGTCCATCGCTATCCCGACCGGGTGCTGCTGACACCGGGTTTCGCCTGCGCGGTCTATTGCCGCTTCTGCTTCCGGCGCGAGCGGGTCGGCGGCGGTGAGGCGCTGAGCGGCGCGGCGCTGGCGGCGGCTTTGGCCTACATTCGCGAACGGCCGGAGATTCGCGAGGTCATTCTGACCGGCGGCGATCCGCTGATGCTGGCGCCGCGCCGGTTGGCCGAGATCATCGGCGCCCTCGACGCCATGCCCCATCTGGGGGTGATTCGCATTCACAGCCGGGTGCCGGTGGCGGCGCCCGAGCGGATAAGCCCCGAGCTGCTGGCGGCGCTGGACTGCGAGACCGCCCTGTTCCTGGCAGTGCACTGCAACCACCCGGCCGAGCTTTCCACCCCGGCGCGGGCGGCACTGCGGCGGCTGAGCCGGGCCGGGGTGGCGCTGCTCGGCCAGTCGGTGCTGCTGGCCGGCGTCAATGACGATGCCACGACCCTTGAGGCGCTGATGCGTGGCTTCATCGAGAACCGGGTCAAGCCCTACTACCTGCATCAGCTCGATGCCGCCCCCGGCACCGCCCGCTTCCGGGTGCCCCTCGAGCGCGGGCAAGAGCTGATGCGCGGCTTGCTGGGCCGGGTCTCCGGTTTGGCCCTGCCGTCCTATGTGCTTGACATCCCAGGCGGTCACGGCAAGAGCCCGATCGGCCCCGGATACCTCTCCGGGGATAACCGGCAGGTGACCGACTGGCGGGGCGAACGGCACGCCTTATAAATCCGCGTGCGATTCTCTTCGGGTTGGGAGTGCCTAAGGGTGCAAGTGTGTGCTAGTATCCCGCCGGCACCTTTAGAGACTGTGAAGAGCGAGACCTGTGGCAGACCCGGATCCCAGTGAAAAGCCAGCAAAGGACGGCGGCGCCGAGAAGGCTGGCGCAGCATCCGACGACGAGGCGCGGGATTCGCTGCATATGCTGCCGCTGTCGATCATTCCGCTCAAGACGCCGGGGTTGCAGCGCTCGCGGATGATCAAGAACGTCCGCCTCGAGGCCGTGGTCGAGATGTTCAACGACAAATCGGCCGGCAGCGGACAGGTCAAGATTCCGGCGATTCCAGGCTGCTTCGAGTCCTACAAGGCCGAAGTCGAACAGGACATGGACAAGCTGATGCGCCTGGCGACGGCCAACAGCTTCGATGTCTATTCGCTGCGCATCGAATTGCGGCGCCTGAAGATCGACGTCAACAGCCTCGCGCAGTTGTCGCTGTCGGATAGCAAGAAGTCGGAACTCACCGTCTATATGAAGTCCTTCACCCACCCGCTGATCAAGCTGGTTTATGGGGCGGAGAACCAGGATATTCAGGACGTTTCCGACATCATCAAGATGTTCTCCAGTCCAAACCGCGATGAGGCCGTCAAGAAACTAAGAATGATGGCGGAAAAGCTTCAGGTCGAGCTGGTGGAAATCCCCTCCTTCCTTGAAGAATACGGCGATATCTTTCTGTCACTGGCCTATTTCCGCAATTGCATCGACGGCATCGTTCCCGAGACCCAGCGGTTCGTCGACTGGATGAACGAAATTCGCAAGAGCGCCGATGTCGCCCGCGACAAGCGCCAGATCATGATCATCGAAAAGGTCGGGGCCGACCTGACCGACATCACGACCTCGATCACCGGCCGTTTCGAGAATTTCGACCGCAAATCCAAAGACTTCTGGGTCGATATCAATGCCGAGACCTTCCGCACCATCCGCCAGCTGATCACCGCGCATCACGTCACCATCGGCGGTGTGCTGTGCGGGCTCGCGGTCAAGATGGGGCTGTGGAAGGAGCGGTTCGCCCGCGGCGGCGGCGGCCCGAACCGGCGCCTGGAGTTCGTCAAGTCGGAAATCCTGCCCGGCCTGAGCCACATCAAGCAGCTGGAAGACTCGGCCCAGTCGATCAGGGGCTGAGCGCCCCCCCACGTCCGAGAAAACGGTCGAGCAGCGAGACGGCGGCGGCGGTGGGCGGCAATTCGCCCCGGCGCACCCGCTCCTCGAGGCCGGGCAGTACGGCGCGGATGTCGGGCTGGGCGCGGAAGGCGTCGACCAGAGTCTCGCGAATCTCGCTCCACAGCCAGGAGGTCGATTGCTCGGCCCGGCGGGCGGCCAGCGCGCCGCTCGCGCCCTGACTGTCGCGATAGCGGCCGATCGCGGCCCAGACCGCATCGAGTCCGCCGCCGGTGACGGCGGAGCAGCTCAACACCGGGGTCTTCCAGTCGCCGGTGGCCGGGCGCAGCAGGGCGAGGGCGTGCTGATACTCGGCGACCGCGAGCCGGGCGGCCATCACCAGATCGCCGTCGGCCTTGTTGACGATCACCAAGTCCGCCAACTCGACGATGCCCTTCTTGATCCCCTGCAATTCGTCGCCGCCGCCGGGCAGCAGCAGCAGCATGAACAGGTCGACCATGTCGGCGACCGCGGTTTCCGACTGCCCGACGCCGACGGTCTCGACCAGCACGACGTCGAAACCGGCGGCCTCGCACAGCAGCCCGGCCTCGCGGGTGCGGCGGGCGACGCCGCCCAGGGTCGCCCCGGCCGGCGAGGGCCGAATGAACGCCTCGGGACGGCGCGACAGGTGCTCCATCCGGGTCTTGTCACCGAGAATCGAGCCGCCGGTGCGCTGGGACGACGGGTCGATGGCCAGCACCGCCACCTTGTGGCCCTGGTCGATGACATATTGCCCGAAGGCCTCGATGAAGGTCGATTTGCCCACGCCCGGCACCCCGGAAATGCCGATGCGCACCGAACGGCCGGTCTCGGGCAGCAGGCTTTCCAGCAGCTCCTCGGCGTGACGGCGGTGATCGGCCCGGGTCGATTCCACCAGGGTGATGGCGCGGGCCAGCGCCCGGCGCTCGCCGCGCAGAATTGCCGCGGCCAGGGCGGCACGGTCAAAACTCATGGGGAACTCACTTTGTCTCGCCGGTCGGGGAAAGGGGGGGAGGAGGCGCGAGGGCGGCATCGGCCGGCATGGTCCGCCACGCCGGCAGGCCGACGCGAATCGCGGTGCCCCGGCTGGCATGGCTGGCGATCGTGACCCGGCCGCCATGCAGCTCGGCCAGCGCCCGCACCAGCGCCAGACCGAGGCCGCCGCCGGCCTGCTTGCGGGATTGGCGATCGCGGCCCTGGCCCGCGGGCTCGAAGGCGCGGTTGAGAAAATCCTCGGGCATGCCGATGCCGGTGTCCCGCACCTCGAGGGCGACGCCGCCGGTGGGCAGCATCAGAGCGCGGCACGTGACCATGCCGCCGGCCGGCGTGAACTTGAAGGAGTTGGAGAGCAGGTTGAGCAGAATCTGGCGGATCGCCCGTCCATCGGCATGAATCGGCATCTGCCGCGCCGCCACCTCCTGCATCAGCCGCACCCCGGCCCGCTGGGCCTGCTCGTGCTCGGCGAGGCAGACGCCCCGCAGCAGGGCGACCAGATCGACCGCCTGCTCTTCCAGCACATAATGCCCGGTCTCGACCTTCGACACCTCGAGCAGGTTGCGGATGACCGCCAGCAGGCTTTCGCCCGAACTCTGGATGTTGCGGACATATTCCTTGTATTTGGCCGAGCCCAGCGCCCCGAACAGCTCGGCGCGCATGATCTCGGAAAAGCCGATGATGGTGTTGAGCGGCGTGCGCAGCGCGTGGCTCATGCGCGAGAGGAACTCGGCCTTGCCGCGCGAGGCGATCACCGCCTGCTCCCGCGCCGAGCGCAGCGCCGCCTCGACCCGGCGGGCCGGGCTGACATCCTCGAAGGTCCAGGCCGAATAATCGCGCTCCTGGCCGCTGCCGAGCCGAAGCAAGGGCTGGCGGCTGATCAAAATATCGCGTTCGCCGAAACCGGCGGTGACCACCGTCGCCTCGATGGCGGCGCCCGGCGCCAGCGCGGCGATCGCCGGATCGCCCAGCCCGATCGACGCCAGCACCTCGCCGACCGGCCGGCCGAGCAGCGCGTCGGGCACGACGCCAAATAACGCGTCGGGCGCGGCGCCAAAGAGCGCGTCGGGCGCGGCGCCGAACAGCTGGCGGAAGTCGCGGTTGGCCACCTGGACCTCGGCCGCGGCCCCGACACCGCCGCCGCCCACCACCAGCATCCCGGTCACCGCGTTCAGCAGCGCCCGCAAAAACGGCTCGTCGAGGCGCGAGGGCGCCATCAGGGTCGACAAATCCTCGATCAGCCGCAGCGCCGTGGCGCCGTAACTGCCAAAGGCCGAACCGAGCCAGGCCGGCAGGCTCTGCCAGGCGGCCACCGCCTCGGGTTCCCAGGGCCGGCAATGCCCGACCACCCGCTCGCGCCAGTGGGCGAAGGGAATGCCGGGATCGGCCCCCGCGTCCGCCCCGTCCGGGCCGCCGGCCGGGTCACGCCCGCCGCCCCAGATCACCTCGCGCACCTGCTCCCGCCGGAACGCGATCAGCACCACCAGCGGATCGGCGGTCAGCGCCACCGCCAGCATGCCCGCCGCCACCGTCCGGCAGGCCAGGGCATCGGGCTCCAGGACCGAGAGCGTGTCCAGCGCCAGCACCGGCTCCGGCCGCTCGGCGACCCGCGCGGCCAAACGGCGGATCAGCGCCGGTTCGGGCGCGAGACCGAAGCTGACGATATTCTCTTCCGCCACCACCGCCAGCCCGTCCGCCGCCGCGATATCGAGCAGACCGGGGTCCGAGGCCAGCAACTGGCGCACCACGTTGTCCGAGCGCAGCACCGCCTGCTCGATCGCCGCCAGCCGGCGCGCAACCCGGCGCTCGGCCTCGCTGCGCTCCACCTCCAGCACCCGGCCGAGGGCGGCGGCGGCCTGTCCGGCGAGCGCCGCCAGCGCCGCCCGTTGCTGCGGCCCGACCTGCCGGGGCGACTCATGGTGGCAAACCAGCATGCCCCAGAGCCGGCCCTCGACGATCAGGGAGACGTTCAGGAGGGTGACCACGCCGCGCTCGCGCAACGGCGCCAGCATCTCCCGGGGCGCGGCGCGCAAAATCGCCGCCTCCAGTCCGGTGGTCCGGCCGGTGCGCGGATTGAGCGCCGGCAGCAGCGCCACCGGCTCGGCGCGCGTATCGGCGACGCAGCGCAGCGGCGCGCCCAGAGCGGCCGCGCGCTCGGCGGCCGGAAATTCACTCTCGGGACAGCGCAGCCCGAGAAAGGCCGAGGCGTTCGAGCGCCTGATCTCGGCGATCACCTCGCTGCTGCCATCCTCGCGCAACCGGCTGATCAGCGTCCGGTCGAAGCGCGCCAGCTCACAGGCCGCACCGACCGTGGCGCGCACGATGTCCTGAAGCTGGGACGCCGACTCCAGCTCGGCCGCCAGCGCCTGTTCGATCGCGGCCCCGGCTCCGGCGGCGTCCTCGGCCGCAGGCACCGGCTCCAGTTCCAGCACCAGAGCATCGTCCCGGCGCCAGGATGAAACGATGAGCGCTTGGCCGTCGCAGCCGGTCAGCTGAACCCGCTCGGGCGCGGCCCGCAGCATCGCCGCCGCCTCGGCGGGCAGCAATTCGTCGAGCCGCCGTCCCAGCGCCGCCCCGGCCGCGACGCCGAGAAAAGCGGACAGGTTGGCGCTGGCCTGCTCGACCGTCGCCCCCGGAGCATCGGCCAGCACCAGCACGGCGCCATGGCCCTGAATGACGCAGCCGGACGCGGGATCGAACCCCGGACGGGGTGCCGCCGCTGCCCCTTGTTCTGCCTGCCGGACCGGAGACGCCATCCCGTCACACCCCGCGTGAAATCCTCGCCGGGGTTATATCAGAGTCGGCGCAACGGAGCTATAGCGACCCCCCGATGGCCGGGGCCGCAAATCCCGTTGCCCCGATCGGGCCGGGCTGGCATAAACGGCGGTTAGAGTTGACCTTTCGCCGTTGATGGGGTGTGGCGTGACAGCGCAGAAAAGACATGATCTTGAGCCGATCGAAACCGCCAGCCGCGATGAGATCGCCACGCTCCAGCTGACCCGGCTGCGCTGGTCGGTCCGGCACGCCTACGATCATGTCCCGGCCTATCGCCAGAAATTCGACGCGCTGGGCGTCCATCCCGACGATCTCAAGACCCTGGCCGATCTCGCGCGCTTTCCCTTCACCACCAAGAGCGATCTGCGGGAGAACTACCCGTTCGGCATGTTCGCGGTGCCGCGCGAGCAGGTGGTGCGGATTCACGCCTCCAGCGGCACCACCGGCAAGCCGACGGTGGTCGGCTACACCCAGAACGACATCAACACCTGGGCCGACCTGATCGCCCGTTGCATCCGCGCCTCGGGCGGCAAGAAGGGCGATATCGTTCATGTCGCCTATGGTTATGGCCTGTTTACCGGCGGCCTGGGCGCCCATTACGGCGCCGAGCGGCTGGGCTGCACGGTGATTCCGATCTCCGGCGGCCAGACCGAGCGTCAGGTGCGGCTGATCCAGGACTTCAAGCCCGACATCATCATGGTCACGCCTTCCTATATGCTGGCCCTCGGCGACGAGTTCCGGCGCCAGGGCATCGATCCGCGCTCGTGCTCGCTGCGCATCGGCATTCACGGCGCCGAGCCCTGGACCGAAGCCATGCGCCACGAGATCGAACAGACCTTCGACATGCAGGCGATCGACATTTACGGTTTGTCGGAGGTAATCGGCCCCGGCGTGGCCAACGAGTGCGTCGAGACCAAGGACGGGCTGCACATCTGGGAGGATCATTTCTATCCCGAGATCATCGATCCGGTGACCGGCGAGGTCCTGCCCGACGGCGAGTATGGCGAGCTGGTGTTCACCACTCTGACCAAGGAGGCCTTCCCGGCCATCCGCTACCGCACCCGCGACCTGACCCGCCTGCTGCCCGGCACCGCCCGCTCGATGCGCCGGATGGAGAAGATCACCGGCCGCACCGACGACATGATGATCATTCGCGGCGTCAACGTCTTCCCCTCCCAGATCGAGGAGTTGCTGCTCGCCGACGGCCGGCTCTCGGCGCACTATCTGCTGGAACTGCACCGCAAGGGCCATCTCGACACCCTGGAAGTGGTGGTCGAGCCCCGTCCGGACTTCGCGGCCGGCGCCGACGAGAAAACCAAAGCCGCCTGCGCCCGCGATCTCACCCACCACATCAAGGGCATGATCGGCATCAGCGCCACCGTCCGGCTGGTCGCGATCGGCTCGATCGAGCGCTCGGTCGGCAAGGCGGTGCGCTGCATCGACATGCGGCCGAAAGAGTAAGGAGTCGAGCAGAAATAACCGCGTCGGATGCCGCAGGGATTGTCGAGACCCCGCTAGGCGCCCCCCTCCGCCGTGTACCAGAGGTACACAAGGTAGGGGGCAACGACGCGGGGACCGACGAGACCAAGGCAGACGGAGCGGTTAGTTCTGCTCGACTCCTAAGACCGCCCGGGTATGAAGCGTCAGTCCCGCGCGGCCGGCGCCCTGCCCTCGAGCGTGAACCGGAAGGTGGCGCCGCCGCCGGGCCGCCCTTCGGCGGTGATCTCGCCACCATGGCGGCGTACGATGCGCTGCACGGTGGCCAGTCCGATGCCGACGCCGGGAAACTCATCCTGCCGGTGCAGCCGCTTGAAGGGCTGAAAGAGCTGGCCGGCGTGGGCCATGTCGAAACCGGCGCCATTATCGGCGACACAGAGCCGGGACTGGCCATCGGCCTCCTCGGCAAACACGCGGATGGTCGCGTCGGCGGTCTTTGCCGTGTATTTCCAGGCGTTGTCGAGCAGGTTGGTCAGCACCACCTCGACCAGCCGCAGGTCGCCGGTGATTTGCAGGCCAGGCGCGACCCGCCAGTCGACGGCCCGCTCCGGCGTGCCGCGCCCCAGCTCTTCGAGCAGCCGGGTCGCCAGCGTCGTGATGTCGATCGGATGGCGCTGAAGATCGCCCCGCGTGCTGCGCGACAGGGTCAGAATACCGGCGATCAATTCGCCCATCGTAACGCTCGCGGCAACGATGCGGCCGAGAAACAGGGTCGCCTCTTCATTGAGGGCGGCGCCATGATCCTCGACCAGCGCACGTGCGTAGCCGCTCATGGCCCGCAGCGGCGCGCGCAAATCGTGAGAGACCGCGAAGGCGAAGCTCTCCAGCTCCTGGTTGGCGGCGATCAGCTCGGCGGTGCGTTCGATCACGCGCCGTTCCAGAGTGGCGTTCAGGCGGCGGATTTCCTGTTCGGCCTGCTTGCGTTCGCTGATGTCGAAGAAGGTGACCAGCAGATCGTCGCCCATGACGATGCCGGAAACCACCACGGTGCGCACGGCGCCATCGAGGGAGGTGACGCGATATTCGGCGGGTGCGATATCCGCCCCGGTGGCGGCGGCCTGTTCCACCGCGCCGGCCCAGCTCGCGATGACCTGGGCCCGATAATCGGGGTCGGGATAGGCCTGCGGCCACCATTGGCTCAAGGTCGGAACATCCGCCAGCGCATACCCGAAAACCTGCGAAAAGCGCTGATTGAGGTCGGTCACCTGTCCGCCCGAACTGAGGAGCGCCAGCGGCAACGGCGCCTCCTGGAACAACCGGCGGAAGCGCTGCTCGCTGGTTTCCAAGCGGGAGCCGGCCACCGAGATGGTGTGATTCTGCCGGAACTGGTTCAGCACCAGCGCGCACACCAGACAGGCGAAGACCGCGAAGGACACCGCCAGCAGGCCGATGTTCAGGCGGGTTTCCGCCAGCGAGTCCGCGATATCGTCCTCGGAGACGCCGACAACGACGAAGAGCGGGTAGTCGGCCAAGCGTTTGAAGGCGCGAAAGCGGTTGATGCCGTCGAGCGCGCTGCGGACATAGCCGGCCCCCTCGCCCTGCGCGATATATTTGGCTAGCTCCGGCGCGACGCGTTCATAGAGTTCTTCGCTGGCCGACAGTTGCGAGCGCCGGGCGATCAGTTTGGGCTCCTGGGTCCACAGCGCGGCGACGCTGCGCGGCCCAAACCTGTTCTGGTCATAATAGCGGATGAGGTGCCCGGGCAGCATGGTCAGGACGATCTCGCCATCGAACACGCCGTCGCGCAGCACCTGGCGGGCGATGCGGAAGTCGAGCGAGCCCGAGACCTTGCCGCGCCGGGTGGCGCTGATATACAGCTCGTCGCGCTCATGGCCGCGCCAATGCTGAAAATGATCGGTATCGGCCATCATGGGATAGTCGGCCAGTTCGGCGGCGGTCTTGTCGGAGCGGAAGATGATCCGGCCCTGGCGGTCGAGCACGCTGACGATGCCCGAGAAACTTTCCGAATGGGGGGCGCGGATGTCGCCGAGAAAGCGGACGAACGGCTCCCCCAGTCCGCGCTCGATGTAAAAAGCGCGGATCGAGCGCAAGTAACTGTCGGCGTAGTCGAACATCCGGGTGGCATGCTCTTCGAAGGACAACAGCGTCCGATGGACGTCGGCTTCGGCTTGGGCATGGCGCTCCCGAGAAATCGTGCTGTAGCTCCGATAACAACCGGCGGTGAACAGGGCGATCAACAGCGCCGTTACCGCGACGACGATGGCGTCGCGGGAGCGAAGTGACGACCATGAGCGCACGGTGTGACGCATATGCCTGTGCAGCCTCGCGAATAACCTTGGGTAAATGGGCACGCCGGCGGCGGCGAAAGGGGCCGTTACAATTTGGCATTTCTCAGACCAGAATACCAGCCCGGGCAGGAACGCGGGCCGGGTCACCATCGGCGGCCGGCCGGGATGCCTTCGCGCCGCAATTCTTCAAGACCGGGCGTATGCCGGACGGATGGATGTGATAATTTCCCGGGAATCCGACCGTGGCGATCGCAAGGAAGCGGCCATGGCTCGTGAGGTCTTGAACTTTTATGGATGGCCGCCATGGGTATCTCTTCAGCAACAATGTCCGCTCATCCTGTCGTGACGAGCGCGCGCGCGGTGATGCTTGCCATCCCGGTGCTGCTCGCCGGCATCGCGCCCGGCCAGTGCGCCGACCGCTTGGAAACCATGTTCAAGCGTTACGTCGCCAAGGAGCAGTTGCCCGGGGCCGTGCTGCTGGTGTCCGGACCGGCCGGCCGGCGCGTGCTGGTCGCCGGCGTCGCCAACCGGGAAACCGGCGCCCCGGTGACCCCCGAGACCCGCTTTTACGTCGCCTCGGTGGGCAAGATGCCGATTGCCGTGATGGCGCTCCAGCAAATCGAGGAGTCGCGCTACCGTCTCGACAGCCCGGTGGCACCGCTGGTTTCGGACCTGCCGGGCGCGGAGCGGATCGCCAATGTCAAACAGGCCACGGTTTCGAACCTGCTCAATCACACCTCGGGCATTCCCGAATATTTCAACGACAGCTTCAGTGAAGCCGCTGATAACGCCCCCAACCGCGTCTGGTCCCCGAAAGACGCGCTGCCATTCGCCGCCGGCCTGCCGGCGACCGGGCGGGTTGGCGCCAAGTATCTATACACCAACACCAATTATCTCTTGCTCGGAGACCTGATCGCCAAGGCCGATGGCGGGACGCTCGCCGATTCTTTCCTGCGCCGTATCTTCAGGCGTGCCGGCATGACCTCGACCACGGTCGGCGCCTCTCCCGCGGACCCGAGTCTGGCCCATGCCTACGCCGATCACAATGAGACCGGCGAGCTTGAGGATGTCAGCCGGCTTGGCTGGCTGGTGCCGCTCGGTGACGGCCCCATCACCACCACTGCGGCGGATATGGAACGTTTTCTGTTCGCGCTGTTTCGTGACGGCGCCTTGCTGTCGCCGGCCATGCTCGAGCGCATGAAGACGCCGACACCACAGGAAGAAACCTACGGGTACGGCCTGTCACTGTATGAAGATGAAAATGGGCATTGCCTGTATCACAGCGGATATATCGAAGGCTTCAATGCCCAGGTCGCCTACTATGTCGAGCAGAAGAGGCCCGTCGCTGCGACTCGTGGGTTAGAACTCGCGTTGAAGTAGCTGCCTGCCCCTGACGCCGGACGCCGGCCTCCCATCATTTATCCCTTGGTGAGACCGGAGAGACCATCCCTCGGCGCCGACCTGCCGCTTGGCA
>CAIOBP010000184.1 GCA_903856295.1 uncultured Rhodospirillales bacterium
CCCATCATTGCGATATACTCGAAACCGGAAACCACTCATACCGTTTTAAACAGCGTCAGAAAACAACCTGAGGGACTGGAAAAAAAACGCGCTGTTTTCCCCGCCTGCCTGGAAACTTTTGCGCGCTGATTGACAGCCACCGAGACCCTGCTGGTCGCTCGCTACCTCCGGCCCTGCGCCGGGCTGATCGGCAAAGCCAACTCGGCCAGCAACATGCAGATCGTGCTTTCCCATCCCGACATGCGGGTGGCACCGAGTTACGAGGCGACCGCCGCTGTGGCCTTCACCGATGCGGTGGCTGCCGATTTTGTCCAGTCCCAGGCCAGCGTCACCACCGTCCACGACGCCACCGCCCACAACGGCCGCATCTCCTGCGGCTTCTTCTCTGGCCTGACCTCGGGCACCGTCATGCTCCAGAAGGGCTCGGGCGGCACCATCCTCGCCTCGGCGGAGCTTTGACCCATGTCCCGCATCGACGACATCCTGGCGGCCGGAGTCGCCGTCTCAAAGCTCGACCTTCGCCGCTATCTGGCCGCCCGCGAGGTGGCGACGCCGATCGACTACGGCGCCATCGAAGGCGGCGTGGTCGACTGCGCCCCGGCCTTCGCCGCCGCCCTGGCCGCGAACGACGCCGTGTTCGTGCCGCCCGGCGTCTGGCGCATAGCCAGCCCGATTGTGTTGGGCTACGGCCAGAGCCTGTTCGGCGTTGGCGACGCCTCGGTGATTCAGGCCCGCGAAGCCCCTTGGGACGCCAATGCCCTGCCGGCCTATCCTTCCACCTTCGACGCCATCGAAGTCCAGGACGGCTACTGCACCGTCCGCGATCTGAAGATCGTGGGGAGCAGCTCGGCCGTGAAGCTCTACGGCCGCAGCGGTCCCTGCGTAAAAAACGTGATCGAGAATTTGACGATCTGGGACGCCGTCATCGGCATTACCCTTGATGGCTACGATGATCCCCAGAAACCCACCTACTGGAACAACATCTCAAAAATCCTGATCGCCCGGCCGCGTCTCCATGGGGTGCTGATGACCGTGCTGTCGACCGGCGACACCCCGAATGCCAACAAGTTCCACGATGTCCGGGTCTATTCGCTGTCGGCGCCAATGACCGGCTGCGGCTTCTTCCTGTCGACGGCGCGCTTCAACAACGGCTTCATCGACTGTGAGGCCAACCTGCATCCCAGCGCCGAGGCCTGCTTCCGCCTTGGAGCCATGACCGACCAGACAAGGATTCTGAACTTCTACGCCGAATGCTCGGGCGCGGTGCCTGGCATCCGCATCGACAACAGCTCGACCAACACCACCATCATCGGCTTGTTCAGCGCCACGGGCGGCGCGCCGATCTGGGACACCACCGGCCACCGCGAATACATGGCCTTCGGGGCGGGGTTCCCGACCACCACGCTGCTGAAAGAGACGACCATTACCGGCCTGACCTACGCCACCCGCTTCGTCGAAGGCCAGAGCACGGTTACGCCGGATTTCTCGGTGGCGCCGATGTGGCTGATCAGCTCCTGGGCCGGCGTGGTCCAGGTCGTTCTGCCGTTGCCCGGAGACTGCCCTGGTCGGGTCGGCATCATCAAGAAGTCGGACAGTTCCGGCAACTCGGTCACCATCACGCTGCCGGCCGGTTCCGGCCCCGACAACAGTGCCGTGACGCTCCGGGCGTACGGCGACTTCCTCGGCATCATCAGCAACGGTGCCGCGTGGCATATCGGAGCTGGTGAATTCCGCGACGAAGGCCTGCCACGCGTCGGTCAGCACCTTGACCTTGCCGGTCAAGCCGCTCCGGGCGCTGGCATCGGCGCCGCCCACGGCACCCCCGACCGCTTCGAGGATCGCCTGCTGGGCCTCGAACTGGCGGCCGGAGTCGGCCAGCCCCTGGATCAGATCGCGCTGCGCGTCGGTGAAGCGGACGCCGGCCTGCTCCAGAGCGTCGAGCGCCTGCTCGGGTTCGTTGAGGGCTGCGCCCAGCAGCTTGACGTTGGCCGACAGGGTGCCGCCGAACGCCGCCGACAGATCGGCCGCCAGATGCAGGGTGCGCTCGAAGTTGTCGCCGAGCACCGAACCGAACTGCATCAGCTCGGTTTCCGCCTTCAGCACCTCGTCGCGGCTGGCCATGGTGCTGGTCGCCAGACTGTCGGCCAGGGCCTGGACGTCATGGGCGGTCAGGGTGGCCGTGGCGCCGGTGCGGGCCAACGCCTGATTGAGGTCGGTCAGTTCCTGTTCGGCCTTCTTGGCATCGTCGAAGGCCAGCCACAGCGCCCCGATCGCCGCCGCCGCGCCAAGGCCGATCGGCCCCAGGCCGCGCAGGGCCTGTCCGATCGTGCCGGCCCGCGCCGCCATGCCGATGGCGACATCCTCGCCGAGCCGCGCCACCTCGTTGAGGGCATCGCCGCTAGCCTTGGCGCCCTCGGCGACTGCGTGGCCCATCGCGGTGCCACCGCTGCCGGCGGCTTCAATCTGATGCCCGGCTGCTGTCGCGGCAGTACCGGCCGCATTCAGCTCGTGTTCTGCTTCTTTGACTCCGCCCGAGACCAGCGAGCCCAGACCGGCCATCGCCGCGCCCGCCGCGTCACCGATGCCGTCGAGCGCCGCGCCGAAGGCGGTGGCTGCCGTCTCGGCGCTGGTGGTGCCGGCAGCGAGGTCATCGAATGCCGCCGCGCCCTGGTCGCGCAGGGTGCCGAAGGCGCGGCTGCCGGCTTCCTGAAGCTTGTCCAACCCCTCGCTAACGAAGCGGGTCACCACCTCCTGCCAGGTCTCGTTGACCGAGCCGTAATCGGCGGCTTCGAGCGCGGCATTGAGCTGGGCTCCGGCAATCGGGATGATCTGGGCGTTGTTGGCCTGGGTGTCGCCGGGCAACCCGACCGCCGGAGCGAGGTATTCCTTGAAGCTGTCGTCGAGGGTGGTGCGGAGTTCGGCCGCCTGTTCCCGCGCGGTCTGATTGCGCTTCGCCAGTTCCTCGGCCATCACCGCGTTCTGCTCGGCCAGAGCCGAACTCATCACCTCCAGCGCGGTCTGGCCGCCGGCTTCCTCAATGCTCTGGTTGTCGACCCAGAACTGACGCTCCAACTCGACCCGAGCCGTGAACCCGTCCTCGGCGATCCGATTGGCCTGATCGAGAATCCCCTGCGAGGCGTCGGCATTCTCCTGGTCGGCATCGCGCAGAGTCTGGGCGATCTCATCCCGTGCCGTCGCCAGCGCCGTGAGTTGCTGCTGGTTGGCGGCGAGATCGCGGGCAAACCCCTCGTCCCCAGCGGTCAGTCCAGCCAGCGCCGCGCCAACTTCGCCGGTGGCCTGGGCGAAGCGGTCGAGCCCCTCGGTGTTGCCGGCCGCGCCCAGCAGCTCCGCCAACGCTTGCCCGGCACCATCGGCGACCGGAGCCAGCCCGGCAACCGCCGTTTCAGCATCGGCCGCAGGTTGGACCAGAGCGGCCAGCGCCGCGCTGCCGATGCCGCCCAGCCTCTCCAGCCCATCCGCCGCCTCGCCGGTCGCGGTGGTGATGCCCGCGAACCCTTGATTGTCGTTGGCGATCTCAAAGAGGCTGGTCAAGGCCGCCGAGGCGGTGTTTCCAGCGTCGGCGAAGCTGGCAATGCCGGCCTCGCCGTCGTTCGCCGCCGCCGCGACCGACCGCACCGCCTCGGCTGCCGCCCCCAGCGGTGCCAGGGCATCGGCCGCCTGTCCGGCACCCCCGGCCAGTGATCCCAGCGAAGTCGCACCAGCATCGCCGATCTGCGTCAGTTCGTCGTTGGCGGCCTGGACCCGGCCCTCGAACTGGTCGAGCGCTTGGCCTGCGGTGGCCAATGCCTCCACCAGCAGCGAGACGTCAGCCTCGATCCGCGCGCCCAGTTTGACTGTCATGCGTTGGTATCCTTCGGAATGACAACTGGTTCCGGGTCGGAAAGAGGGTGAAAGACCGTGTGTTGAGGGTACGATTTACGGCGACCTGAAGCGGCGATAGTGCCCCTGGCAAGCAGGTCCCGAGCGTGCTATGTATTACTTTCATTCATAGCGGTATTACGCGAGGTCGCCATGGTCACCACCGTCACCAGCAAGGGTCAGGTCACCATCCCCAAGCCGGTGCGAGACCGGCTCGGCATCGAAACCGGCAGCGCAGTCGACTTCCAGATGGAGGAGGACGGGCGCGTCGTTCTGGTCAAAGCCGGTTCCACCCGACCGGTAAGCCGGTTCGAGGCTCTGCGTGGCCGGGCCGGCAGGGGGCTGAGCACGGATCAGATCATGAAACTGACCCGGGGCGAGGACTGAGCGTGACTCTGATCGATACCAACGTCCTGCTCGATCTCGTCACCGACGATCCCGTGTGGGCGGACTGGTCGATCCGGCAGTTGGATGCCGCCGCGATCAAGGGGCCGCTGACGATCAACAGCGTGGTCTATGCCGAGGTGTCGGTGCGTTTCGAGCGGATCGAGGACCTCGACGAGGTGTTGGAAGACGCCGGGATTACCCTGGCGGACATCCCCCGCTCTGCTCTGTTTCTGGCCGGCAAGGTGTTCCGGCGCTACCGTGCGGCCGGCGGCAGCCGCAATGGTGTGCTGCCCGACTTTTTCATCGGCGCCCATGCCGCCGTTACCGGACTGCCCTTACTGACCCGCGATATCCAGCGTTATCGCAGCTATTTTCCCTCTCTCACCCTGATCGCGCCGCAGACGTAGCGGGTCGTGTCGCGAAAACGATGGACTTAACGATCTTCGTCATCGGCATCAGGGATTGCGGTTTGCGCCGCCACCGCCGACAACCCGGCCTCGATCGCTGGCAGCAGCAGCGCCACTACCCTGCCATCGAAGCCGAGCGTCTCGGCCAGCATCAGCGCTGTTCGGGCATCGAGAACCGGCAGCACGGTGCGCCCGATCACCTGGAACGACAGGCCGCGCTGACCGACCTGCCACGCCTGCCAGCCCTCGATGGTCTGGGGCTGACTGGTCACATATGGGCAGCGTCCGCCGCAATCGCGTCCGCTGCTTCGGCACCCATCGCAATATCCGGCGCCGCCTGCGAAGTACCATGCTGCGCGACGCCGGAGCCTTCCCCCTCGGCGGCCAGACGGTCCAGAGGAGCATAGATCAAGCGCAGGAAGGCGGTGGCGATTTTCGGGATCGCCATCAGCAGTGCCACACTTTCTGCCGTGACCGGTGCCGTGGTCCCATCGGCGAGCAGTACCCCGGACCACAGTCGAGAATCGTGAGTTGTCCGAGAGCACGTGCCAAAGCATCCTTGGTCTGACCCATGCGCCAAGAGTCCTTGGCGGCGGCAGGCGGCACATCCTTGCCGCGTTCGCGCAAATCGGTGACGGCGGCAGCACGGGCGGCGGCGTCGGTGGCGGTGTCGAGCGGACGGACCTGCAGACGCACGCCGTGCGGGAGGTCGAGCCAGTGGGGTTCACGCGGTAAATCGAGCCGGATCATGTCGGTCTCCAATACTCTGGTGGAATGGATCGGGGGAACGGGTATGGTGCCCCGGTTCCGGTCGGGGATTGCCCGACGGGTGCGGTTCCCGGAAGGCAGAGCTTGTGTTCATGGTTTCCCAAGACGATGTCGTCGCCATCCGCCGCGCCTTCATGGCAGGAGGACGCGACCGCGCCCTGGTGGAACTGCGGCGGCGCTACTTGCTATTGAACGACACGACGGCTCCGGCGGTTCTGGATCGCATCCTGGAAATGCCGGCGAACATGCCGCCCGCCTTCACCCGAAGTGAACCGCACCGGGAGCGTCCTGACATCAGCCGGAAGAAGGAGCCCCGGCCATGACCAGAGAGATCAAGCGTAAGAGTCGATATCGTTCTTCAAGGTGACGGTGACGAAGGGACCGGTCGTCGGCTTGGCAGCTTGCCAGTTATACTTAGCTTCAATGCCGCCAGGGCCGCTGATCTGGTTTTTCGCTTTCGGCAGGTAGACAGCTGGAAGGTCAAAGATCAACGAATGGTCGGGGTCGATGATCCAGCCCAGGCTGAGGGCGACTGGCGTGCCGGCACTCGCGGCATCCAAGAGGACCGTGTCGGCGAAGCGGACGCTGATCTGCCCGGTGCAGGCGGCGACGCCGAGATCGCAGCCGTCGATCTTGCCGTCGTCGCGGATGGTGCGGACGGCCGAGAGCTTGTTGGCGTAGGTCAGCTCGCCGCCGGTGACGCTGCCGAGCGCCGTGCCGTCCTTCCGGACCACTCCCATCGACTGCTGGAACCGGCGCAGTGCCCGGCTGGTGGGCATGCCGCCTGTGCTGGTGCCGGCGTTTGTTTCGCCCTGGGCGATCACCGCCACCGTGGCGTTGGCCTTGCCGGAGGTCGCCCACGGGAATTTGATGGAATCGACCATACACCCCGTGTTGAGGAAATAGCGCGGCAGATCGGGCATGCCGATTTCCAGCGCCAACGAGGGCAGAGACGCGGCGCCGCTGGAGAAGACGTGAGTGAAGGTCGGCGTCGTGCCGGTGGTGACAGGCACACCAAACAGCCCCTTCAGCCACAGGCCGATGTCGCGCATGTCGACCGGGATCACGATGTTGCCCTGGTCGGTGACGACGCCGCGTGAGGGTTCGGGCGGATCGCGCCCCAGCCCCAGCACGTCGTTGGCTTCCAGCGGCTGCTCGGCACCAAGGTCGCAGCTGATAAAGGGCAGCCGGGCATAGGCGCCGCCGGGGGCGGTGCCGTAGGTGGTCTCGACCTTGGCCAAGAGCTGGGCATGCGCGCCGATTGCACGAGCCATCGCAATACCTCCGAACATAGGGAACGGGAAATCAGCCCAACGGGTCGCTGGTGCTGTAGCTGAGGGTGACGATCACGGTGGCGGCACGGATCGCGGCTCCACCGGCCACCGGCAACTCCTCGGCGACCGGCGCGCCCCAGGCCAGCCAGTCACAGGTGCCGCCCAGGGATCGGTCGGTGGCGAGCGCTGTGCTGATCCCTCGCAACAGGCCGTCGAGGGCGATGGCGCGGGCCGCCGGCTGCCCGACCTGGACGAACACCTCCAGCCGGGCGGGATGGTCGTAGAGGTAGGTCAGCGGCGACAGGATGATCTCGGGCGTGCCGGGATCACCGTCCCGGAGGATGATCAGCCCACCCTGGGGCACCCGCTCGGGGATCGCGGTCTCGCGCTCGACGGTGGCGCCGGGCACGGCGGTGAGCGTCGCAAGCAAGGCCTGCAACACGGTTTCACGACGACTGGGCATCAGGTGGTCTCCTGGTAATGACTCTCGATCAGGCCGGGAAAGTCGACCTCGACAGCGGCGACCGCTCCGGCGATGTCGAGACGTTTGCTCAGCGTGACTTGGGGCACCAGCACGAACATCAGCACCGGCTGTGCGCTCCGGCCCTGGGCCAGCCGGCGAACGGTGGCCTGCCGGAAGCCGCGCCCCGATCGGGCGGCGACCAGTTGGTCCATCAGCAGGTAAGCAACCGAACGGCCCGGTGGCTGGACCATGCGGAGATCGCGGTTGAAGACGGCTTCAACTTCCATTGGCGTCATCAGCCGGCGTGGGTGGCCGCCGGGGGCCTTCGATCCCCAGGAGCGCGGCGGCACGTTGGCGGTCGGGATGGCCAGCCAGCGACTGCCGCTGCGGGCGACGATGGTGGCACCCTCGTCGAAGCCCTGAATGATCAGCGGCGCCACCGTCCAGACCCCACCGGCGGCCTTGGTGGCGGTAGGCGGGAAGACCCGGCTGCGCCAAGTGTTGGCCAGACGCGGCCCCAGACCGGCGGCGAGCACCTGACCCCGCAGAGTCTGTTCCAGAGCGGCGGTGGCATCGGCGACACCACCGGCCGCCGCCGCGATCAGGGATTCAGCTTCCCGGCGCAGGCTGGCGGCGGCGTTGCCGCCGAGGCTGAGGGTGATCCGCATCTATATAATGTCCGCATCGAGAACAGGCGGCCGGTTCCCGTCGCCAGGACCGGCCGCGCCGTTCATGTTCAGAGCTTAATGGGCCGCTGGACGCTGACTTCCAGCTTCTGGGGCGCGATGGCCCGGCCGACATAGACGAGGTTGCCGGTGGCGGGGATGGTCGCGGTGAGCAGGCCCGCCGAGGCATCCAAGAAGTAGTCGCTGCCGGCGACCAGGGCGGCGGCACCGGCGGCATCGGTCCAGTCGGCGAGTTCGAGCACGCCATCGGTCTGAACCTGAACCGAGGCGTCGAGGGCGGCGGCGGCCACGGCGAGACCGAGGACGTTGGCCTTGGTGTCGTCGTCGGCCTTGGCCTTCATGACCTGGAAGCCGGCGTTACAAAACACCACCATGCCGGCAAGGAGCGCGTCCTTGGCCGTCATATCGACGATGTCGACTTCCTGGACCTTGGCGGCGAGGGTGTCACCAGTCGGCAAAAGCGCGAGCTTGCCAGCGATCAGGACGACGGGGCGATGAATAGCCATCGAAACAATCCTCTCTGTTTACAGTTTGACCGGAGTGCCGGGCGTGACGTGGAGCACCGTGGGCGCCACGGCGTGGCCCACGGGGACGACCCACTGGCCGGGGATGGCCGGCGGGATGCTGGTGATCCCGCCGGCGACAGTCGCGGACAGGAAGTAGGCGGTGCCGGGTTCCAAGAACGGCGAGCCTTCCTCGGTGAGCGCCGTCCAGTCGGGCCGCTCGACCGAATGGTCGACGGTCCATTCGGCGGCATGCCCGGCAGCGGCTCCGGCGACGACCACACCGGCAGCGAGAGCGGTGTCATCGGCGTCGGCCCGCGACAGGGCGAGGAAGTTGGCCGGGGTCAGATGAATCATGTGCCCGACCTCGACCACGACCTCGGGCAAGGCGGTTTAATACCAACGGCCTTGGGGTAAGACTCGTTACGCGCTGATAGGGCTTGCGGCGATCGGGGATTTGCGATTCGGTGCTTTCGGGCGATTGACCGGAGGCGGCGACCCGTCTGTGGGCAAGGCGCGGAACCCGACCACGGGCTCCTCACGATCAGCGCCGAGCCTCCGCCTACATCTTCGGTGCCGTCTGCTCCGAGCGCGGCACTGGAGCGGCGGTGGTGCTGCC
>CAIOBP010000185.1 GCA_903856295.1 uncultured Rhodospirillales bacterium
CACCTATCGGCCTGTCCAGATTTCCCGGGCCAGCTCTCAGAACAGGACTCAGATAATGACTATTCCAGTGAGCAGCAAAGCCAAGCTGAAGCCGCTGTCATTCGCGTCGGGTCATCGCAGGGTTCTGTCCGAGAAACTCCACCAATTGTCCTGATCGCGGAAGACGCCAACTTGTTGCGGCACGTCATCGCCGAAGCTCTACGGATACGGGGGTACAATTCCCTTCTTGCTCATAACGGAGAGGATGCTCTTGAAAAGGTCAAGGTTCATATGGTTGACCTTGTGATCATGGATATTGACATGCCGGTCATGGACGGCCTCGAAGCCACGCGGCGCATCCGCTCCCTTGGTGAATGGCGGACCAGCGTCCCGATCATCGGCTTCTCCAACTGCAATGATGGAAATGGGCAACGGGCGTGCGCCGACGCCGGAATGACAGCCTTGGTGTCCAAGGCCCAGGGGCTGGACGCATTGCTCGACACCATCCAGCGGCTGGTGCCCACCAGTTCACCCGATCTCGAATAATGATGACCTAGCATCAAACGAAGTTTAGCGGCTGCCTTCACCGGCTCGGGATAGCACGGCGTCGAAGAGAGCCGGGGCCAGGAAATAGCCCCAGTGCTGCCAGGATTCCAGGATCGGGGCGACTGCGAAAATGAGCCGGCGTTCCTTTGCCGCGAGCAATATGCCGGCACTGCCGATGACCGGGATGCCGTTCCGCGCGGCAACCTTGCGGCCAAGGCTTTCGTCCATCAGTACCGGGCATCTCCGGTGCTGTGCCAGTGTCAGGGCCATAATCTCGCCGGCATCCAGATGTGCGACGTGGGGTATGTGGCGGGCTGGATCGGGATCGGACGCGACGGTGAACAGACCCGAGGTCCGTGCTTCGACCAAGGCGGACACGCCCGGTTTGGTCGTGTCGCGGGTGCATTCGGTATAGACGGTGGCAGGAACAACGATTTCGCCAGCGATTTGGCGCAGCACGTCGAGCAAGCCGCTCCGGCTCAGCATGATCAGCGGCCCGCTGTCGGCGACGATGCAGGTCACGGCCGCAACCGCGTGAGTTCATCGTCCAGATCGGTCGCGTCGTAGTCGACCGCGGGGATGCCCATCGACCCAATTTGCTCGATGAAGGACTGCGGCGACAGGCCAGCCAATCGGGCCGCCTTGCCGAGGCTGAGCGCCCTTTCGGCAAACAGTCGGCAGGCGAGGGTGATTGTGATGCCGCTTTCAAGGAGATGCTCGTCAAGCGGCACCGCCACGAATAACGGGTGCCCGTGCTTGGCGACCAGAGAGAGGCGGCCAGCCTCGGCATTGCGGACCAAGTCGCCGGTACGCTCCCGTAAGTCCCGAACCGAAAAGCTTTCCATCGTCCTGCCCCACACAGAATATACCCCAATTTGATAGCACAAATTTGGCATGGCTTCAACGCCCTCTCCCACCCAGAAGGCGGCGGCTCCGACCTGGGACGCGAACAACGCCGAGGCCTGCGTGATGTTGAACGCCGGTTGCGTAACCACGCAACGAGGCTGGCCTCTTGTGCGCCAAAACCCCGGAGTGGCGCAACGATTACGCCTTGACACACAACGGGTATGGCCTAAGGAGTACTTTTCAATCATTCAGGCTCTTTGTCGGGCGGCGATGGCCGAACCGACGCCTGCGTTGCGCAAGCAGATCGAGCGCCTTAAGGATGCGCTCGCTAAGGATGGGGAAGAAAAACAAGCCGCGTCGCTTGCTGGAATCCTCGCGACGGCAGATCGTCTCAAGGAAATAGCGCCGAGTCGGATTGAACGGTCCAGGGCCGAGCTTTCCGGCGAAACGCTTGGTCGCAACACGCCTGTTCCTGTCGATCGGGAAACGGCTGCGGCCTTGGCGGAGATCATGTTCCCAACTGAAATCGATGGAACGGCCCCGCTCTTCAATTCAACGGTCACGCAAGCGGTTGAAACGATTGTCGATGAATGGGCGAACTTCGAGGCGCTCTCGACTGTCGACATCATGCCATCGAAGACTTGTTTGATCTATGGAGCGCCAGGTACAGGGAAAACGCGCTTGGCATTCTGGATTGCCCGCAAATTAGATTTGCCTGTTCTTCTTGTGAGGCTGGATGGACTCGTTTCATCGTTCCTTGGAACAACTGCCCGCAACATAGGAAACCTCTTTACTTTCTCCAATCGCTATCGCTGTGTCCTACTGCTAGACGAGTTCGATGCCATTGCGAAAGTGCGCGATGACCCGCAAGAAGTCGGCGAGATCAAGCGTGTTGTGAACGCCCTTCTCCAAAATCTGGATGTTCGGCAGAATATTGGATTAACGATTGGTGTCACCAATCATCCTAAGCTGCTTGACCCGGCGATCTGGCGCCGTTTCGAGGTTCAACTCGAAATCCCGAAGCCAGACTTTGATGTGCGAAAGGCAATTGCCGCCCATTTCATGCCGCCAGTGAAGGCCCCCGATAGCCATCTCCGTCTCATCGCCTGGTTCACGGAGGGGGCGACGGGCGCTGAGATTGAGGCGCTGGTTCGTACATATAAGAAAGCCGGCACTGTTCGCGAGGAAGATCGCAGAGGTCTATTGGACACACTTCGCCAGTTTGCCACTCTGAACGCGGCGCGCATCCAGAGCGAGCGTCGGGCGTTGCTATTCGATGATCCCGCCAATCTTTTCCGGGCGATGCGCGATGATCCCATCCTCGCATTTTCGATGGCCGACATCGGTGAGATTGCCGGACGGGACAAGTCAACAGTTAGTCGTCAGCTCGGCCGCCAAGCGAGCAAGGTTATCGACGGAGGGGTGAGAGCTGGCCCGGGAAATCTGGACAGGCCGATAGGTGGATTTTCTGCCTGATAGCGGCGAGGATTGCCGCGGATCAGGAGAACAGGATGACGAAACGGACCCGCCGGAACCACACCCCGGCC
>CAIOBP010000186.1 GCA_903856295.1 uncultured Rhodospirillales bacterium
GACGACCCGTAATCGGCCATGGCCTGCTTCTCTTCCTCGACTTCGCGCGCCTTCACCGACAGGGTGACCTTGCGGGAAGCCTTTTCCAGGGCGGTGACCTTGGCGTCGATCTTCTCGCCGACCGCGAAGCGCTCGGGGCGCTGCTCGGACCGCTCGCGCGACAGCTCACCCTTGCGGATGAAGCCGGTCATGCCCTCGACAGCCACTTCCAGACCGTTCTCGGTGACCTGAGTGACGGTGCAGGTGACCACATCGCCCTTCTTGATCGCCGCGACGGCGTTCTGGAAGGGGTCCTCGGACAGCTGCTTGATGCCGAGGCTGATGCGCTCTTTCTCGATGTCGACGTCGAGAACCTTCGCCTTGACCACGTCGCCCTTCTTGAAGTCCTGAATGGCGGCTTCGCCGGACTTCTCCCAATCGAGATCGGACATGTGAACCATGCCGTCGATATCGCCGGGCAGGCCGACAAACAGGCCGAACTCGGTGATGTTCTTGACCTCGCCCGAAATCTCGGTGCCCGGAGCATACTTCTCGACGAAGCTTTCCCACGGATTGTCCAGGCACTGCTTGAGCCCGAGGCTGATCCGGCGCTTGTTCGGATCCACATCCAGCACCATGACTTCGACTTCCTGAGAGGTCGAAACGATCTTGCCGGGGTGGACGTTCTTCTTGGTCCAGGACATTTCGGAGACGTGAACCAGCCCCTCGATGCCCGGCTCCAGCTCGACGAAGGCGCCGTAGTCGGTGATGTTGGTGACGCGGCCCTTGAAGCGGCTCTGGATCGGATACTTGGCTTCCACGCCTTCCCAGGGGTCGGCTTCCAGCTGCTTCATGCCCAGGCTGATGCGCTGGGTCTCGGGGTTGAAGCGGATGACCTGAACGGTAACCGTCTGGCCGATCTGCAAGGCTTCCGAGGGGTGATTGATGCGGCGCCACGCGATGTCGGTGACGTGCAGCAGGCCATCGACGCCACCGAGATCGACGAACGCGCCGTAATCGGTGATGTTCTTGACCACGCCCTGGAGAATCTGGCCTTCCTTGAGGTTGGCCACCAGCTCCGAGCGGGCCTCGGCGCGGCTTTCTTCGAGCACCGCCCGGCGCGAAACCACGATGTTGCCGCGCGAGCGGTCCATCTTGAGAATCTGGAACGGCTGCGGCGTGCCGAGCAGCGGCGAAATGTCGCGAACCGGACGGATGTCGACCTGACTGCCCGGCAGGAACGCCACCGCGCCCGAGAGATCGACGGTGAAGCCGCCCTTGACCCGGCCGAAGATCACGCCGGTAACCCGGGCCTGATCGGTGAAGGCCTTTTCCAGCAGCGTCCAGGCTTCCTCGCGCTTGGCCTTTTCACGGCTGAGCACGGCTTCGCCGTTCTTGTCTTCCATGCGCTCGAGATAGACCTCGACGGAGTCGCCGGCCTTGAGTTCGAGCGTAATGCCCGGAATGACGAATTCCTTGAGCGGGACCCGACCTTCGGACTTGAGGCCGACGTCGATCAGCACCTGGTCGCCTTCGATCGAAATGACCCGGCCCTTGACCACGGTGCCTTCCAGACTATCGCTGGTGCCGAGGGTCTCCTCGAGCATGGCGGCGAAGCTTTCGCTGAAGCCCTTGTCTTCGCTGCCCTTAGAATAAGCTTGTGCCATCGAATCTCCTTGGGTTGACCGATACGGCCCCCGGCACCTCCCGTCCCCCGGCGACATGGGGAGGGTGTTTCGCACCGAAGTACCGCGCGCCGGACCTCATGCCCGGCGGCTTGACCTGTCTCATGAACGAAGGCTCCGCCAGCGAAGGTCCCGGCGGACGCCATTTCATGCCGGGTCGATCCTGGTGCGGAGGAAGGCGCACGCCGCGCTGAATGCCTGATCGGCGTCAAGCGCCGAGGTATCAAGCACAAACGCGTCGACGGCCGGTCTGAGCGGGGCGACCGCTCTCCGGCTGTCTCTCTCGTCGCGAGCCTTCATGTCCATGAGGACGGTATCGACACTAACATCCTGCCCAGCCCCCCGCAACTCCTTCACACGGCGTTCGGCGCTATGACGGAGGCTGAGGGACGAGTTAGTGGCTTGGAACCCCGTATTTCAGAATCGCGAACAGCCCCGCCATGATCATGCCGACAAGCCCGATCGTCACGCCGATGGTTTGCGAGATCGTCGGCACCTGACTTAGCCGCCCATCCATGCGCGCAACTTCCGTTTCGACCTTGCGCAGACGTTCGTCCATGCGGTCGACGGTGCCTTCGACCCTGGTCAGGCGCTCGTCGATCCGAGTCAGCACTGATTCCATCCGACCAAGGGTGCCCTTGATCTCCACCATTCCGGCTTCGAGGATGGCGACGCGCTGTTCCATATCAGGAGGATCGGGTGGGCCGCTCGAATTGTCAAGGCCGCCATTGATGACAGAGAATGACGATTTTGCATATTTTGACATCGCTCACCCTTTTGCCCGGCTCTCAAGCCACCTATTGATAACGTCGGTATGAAAAAATTTACATTGACCACAGTATTTGCACACGGCAATAAACATATGATACTCGCCCTTGATCAGATCTCCCTGGCCACCACCAATAGGGATTAATACTTTATCTTCGTTCCCGCCGTGAGGAGCAATCATCCAATCATCATGACCGCATGCATCGCATTTGAGGTCGGGAGCCCGATCATTCAGAAAAGAGACGATATCTTCAAAGATCACGACACCACTCCCCTCAAACCGGCCCAATCTTCGCACCAACCACCGCACACGCCGCCGCGAACGCCTGATCGGCGTCAAGCACCGAGGTATCCAGGACAAACGCGTCAACAGCCGGTTTCAGCGGCGCCACCGCTCTCTGGCTGTCCCGCTCGTCGCGCGCCTTCATATCCGCGAGAACCGTTTGAAGGCTAACATCCTGCCCAGCCCCCCGCAACTCCTTCACACGGCGTTCGGCGCGGACTTCCATCGAGGCGGTGACGAACAGTTTGGCCGGGGCGTCGGGGCAGACCACGGTGCCGATGTCGCGGCCGTCGAGCACCGAGCCCTTGCCGCCGGGCGGCTGGGCGACGAAAGAATGCTGGAAGTCGAGCAGCGCCGCCCGCACCGCCGGTACCGCCGCCACCTGGGAGGCCGCTTGAGCGGCATCGTCGCCGCGCAGGCCGGGGTGGACGAGAATCGCGGACTCGGGGGTCAGCGCCAGGGCGGCGGCCAGCGCCATTTCGGGATTGGCCGGATCGCCCCCGGCCCACAGCACCGACAGCCCGACCGCCCGGTAGAGCGAGCCGGTGTCGAGATGGGCAAACCCATAATGCGCGGCAAGGCGCTTCGAAAGCGTGCCCTTGCCGGAAGCGGCGGGGCCGTCGATGGCGATGGTCGGGGGCATCAGGCGTCTCCTGCTTCGGAAATTTTCGCCCCCAGCCCGTTCATCAAGTCGATAAAGCCGGGGAAGCTGGTGTCGATGAAACTGCCGTCGTCCACCGTCACCGGCTCTTGGGCGACGCCGCCGAGAACCAGGAAGCTCATGGCGATGCGGTGATCCATGGCGGTGGTGATGAAGCCGCCGCCCCTGGGCGCCTTGCCGGTGCCATGGACGAACAGGTGCTCGGCCCCGGCCTCGAAGGCGACACCGCAGGCTTCGAGGCCAGTGGCGACCATGGCCAGCCGGTCGCTTTCCTTGACCCGCAGCTCGGCGAGACCGAACATCCGGGTGGTGCCGGTGGCGCAGGCGGCGGCCATGGCCAGGATCGGGTATTCGTCGATCATCGAGGGCGCGCGCTCGGGCGGCACGTCGACGCCCTTCAGCGCCGAGCCCCGGATGCGCAGATCCGCCACCGGCTCGCCGGCCTCGGTGCGAACGTTCTCGAAGCTCAGGTCGGCGCCCATGTCCTTGAGGGTGATGTAAAGCCCGGTGCGGCGCGGATTGATGCCGACCGCGGTCAGGGTCAGGTCCGAGCCGGGGCGCAGGCAGGCCGCCACCGCCGGGAAGGCGGCCGAGCTGGGATCGGCGGGCACCAACACCCGGCGGCCGGTGAGTTCGGGCTGACCGGTGACCGAAACCGCCAGCGCGCCGTCGGGCAAGGTCGTGGTCGTCACCTCGGCGCCGAAATGACGCAGCATCAGTTCGCTGTGATCGCGGGTCGGGTGGGTTTCGATGACGGTGGTGACGCCGGGCGTATTCAGCCCGGCCAGCAAAATCGCCGATTTCACCTGGGCCGAGGCCACCGGCAGCCGGTAGTCGATCGGCACCGGATGGTCGGTGCCGATCACGGTCAGCGGCAGCCGCCCGCCCTTGCGACCGACGAAGCTGGCGCCCATGCGCTCCAGCGGCCCGGTGACCCGCGCCATCGGCCGCTTGTTGAGCGAGGCGTCGCCGGTGAAGACGGCGGTGATCGGATGGCAGGCCACCACCCCGATCAACAGCCGCGCGGCGGTGCCGCTGTTGCCCATGTCGAGCACCGAGGCCGGTTCGGCCAGCCCGCCGATGCCGACGCCGCGCACCCGCCACAGCCCCGAGGCGCTGTCGGGACGCAGCACGGTGGCGCCCAGCGCCTCCATGGCGGCGGCGGTGTGGCGGACGTCGTCGCCTTCGAGCAGACCGGAAATTTCGGTCTCGCCCACCGCCAGCGCCCCGATCATCAGAGCCCGGTGGGAAATCGATTTGTCGCCCGGCACCCGCACGGTACCGGAGAGAACACCGCTGGCCGCGGCGCGCAGACTGCGCGGAGAAGACGAGGAGGACATGGAGCGAAACACCTGTGCAGGAGAGCGCCTCCCCTAGCACATCGGCCCGCCTCAATCCAGCAGCCGCCCCCAGCTGCCCGAGATCGCGCCGTAGCTGCTGGAGCGGGTCAGGGGTTCCAGGCGCAGGGGAATATCGGCGCGCTGGCCGGAATCGCGGCCGAGGGGCAGGAATTCGGCTTCGAAGCGGCTGGCGGCCGGCACCAGCGGCAAGGCGCCCAGGGGAAAGCTCAGGCGCAGGCCGCCATCGTAATGGTCGCGCTGCTGGGGCACCTCGACGCCGAGACGGTTGGCGCCGCCGGTTCCGGTGACCCAGCCGCCCAGTTTCATGCCACTGTCGAAGCGGCGGTTGAGTTCGAGGGTGGCGCCGCCATCGCCGCCGAGATAGCGCCCGACATGGAGCGCGCTGTCCACGTGGCCATCGGCGGACTGGTAGTACAGGCTGGCGAACCCCGAAACGACATCGGTGTGGGGCTCCAGCGCCAGCGTCAGGCCGGGATAGCGCTTGCGCACCGCGTCGACCTCGGCTCCGAGCGCCCAGCGCCGTTGCCAGGGCCGGTACAGCACCTCGCCGGACAGGCCGCCGAACATCTCCTCGAACCAACCTGCGCTCAGACGGGTGGTCACCTCCGGGGCGGGCTGGGCCAGCCAGCTGACCGCGACCCGGTCCAGGGCGTTGATCGGCGCCGCCGTGACATACCAGGCGAGATCGCTGCGCACCGCCGGTCGCGACGGCACCCGACTGCGCACCACCGACGCGTCGAGCGCCTCAAGATTATGGGACAGCGTGGTCCGGATGGCGTGGCTGAACACCAGCCCCGGCGTCACATCCAGCTCGGACTCGACGTCGAAGCCGAAGCGGTAGACCACCGGCTCCAGCGACTCGAAGGAACTCTGCTGATAGCGGGGATTGACCCGGACCCGCCAGGGCGGCGCGGTCTCGGGGCGCCAGCCGTCGGGCAGCGGCACCTGGGCCGAAACGGCAGGCCCCGGTTCCAGCCGGCCGCTCTGACGGATTTCCGGAGCGCTGCCCCGCCCCTGCCCGGCCCCGCGCACCTCGCCGGCCAGCGCCGACACCGCGACGCCGTCGAGCCCCCGGGCATTGGCCACCACCGTCACCTCTTCGACGCCGGCCGGCGCCCGCTCGGCCATCTGGCGCAGCGCCCGTCCGATCACCTGCCCCGGCGGATAGGCGTCGCCGAGATCGCGGTCGGGCTCCAGCCAGGCGATCGCCCGGCTGCCATCGACCACCGCCGAGGGCGTCGGCTGGGGCAGTTCCAGGGCCTGCGGCCGCGGCAGCGTGAGATCGTTACCGTTGATCAGCAGCGTCGCCCGCGCCATGGCTTCGCGGCCATGCTCGAAGCCGGCGCCGAGTTCCAGCCACTCGAGCGGGCGCCAGGACAACCCGACATTGACCGGAGTGCCAGGGGTTTGACCTGGGTCCTGCATCCGGTCGAGCCGGCGGCGGTCGCCGCTGACCTCCAGCTTCAGCACCAGCCCCTCGACCGGCGTCTGCCACGCCACGCCACCGAAAGGCGCGATGGCGCCGCCGGTAAACCACGAAGGCGGCCCGGCCGGCTGGGTCAGCGGATCGCGCGGCCGGTGATAGCGGCCGCCGAGAGCGTTCAGCGGATTGCCGATGCCGCCGCTTTCGCCCAGCCGGCCCCAGCCGAGTCCGAGGCTGACATCCAGGGCGTACCAGCGCTTGGCCGCCACCAGATACTCACCGGAAAACCGCCCGCCGGCCAGGTCCCGCACCCCCACCGCCAGCGCCGGCCACCAGCGGGATTCGGCGCTGACACCGGCCTTGACGCCGATGCCGCCTTCAACCGGCAACGAGGTGGCGGCACCCTGGGGCCAATAGGTTTCGTGCAGGGTCGCCTCAAGCCACGGCAGCGGCTGAAACGCCAGGATCAGGGAGCGATAGTGCGGACCGGAAACACCAGCGCCCAGCGCAAGGGTGCCGTCGGCCATCATGCGCGGACTGGGGGTTTCCATCAGACCGACGCCGCCGAGATCGGCCTGTCCCGGAGTCGACGCAGCGGACAAGACTTTCCCGGCCATCGAAGCCGCCAGAAACGGCATAAGCCATCCGAAAGACCGCAACCATGCCGATATTCCGCCCCGCCGCGCCATCCGCCCCGTCGTTTTTGATCGCGCCGGGGCGACTCTTTCAGAGAATGCATACAATGGCAACCACCGACCGGCCACCGGATCCCCGGTATTGGCCCGGCATTGGCCCGACCGCCGCTCAAGCCCCTTGCAATTGCCGGTGTATAACCAGCATTCTACCAGTGAATCGCAGCGGTTTTGACGTGAGGAGAGGACGGAAATGGCCGAAATTCTGGTCGTTGACGACATGGACGATGTGCGCGAGAGCATCACCGCGGTGCTTCAGTCCGCTGGACACTCGATCACCCAGGCCAAGGATGGCAGCGAAGCGATCACGAGGCTGGGTCAGCACCGGTTTGATCTGGTGATCACCGACATCATGATGCCCGAGCAGGACGGCACCGAGGTGATCATGCACATCGAGAGCCTCGATCCGCGTCCGCCGGTACTGGCGATCTCGGGCGGCGCGCCCACCGTGCCCGCCTACATGGCGCTGCACCTCGCCCGCCTCAAGGCCGACGCCACGCTGATGAAGCCGTTCCGCAATGAAGAGCTGCGGAGCAAGGTCGAGGCCCTGCTCAAGCACTGAGCGGTCGCCGGTCGGCGCGAGTCCCATCGGCCGCTCTCGGAGGCGCCGTGATCACCCTGGTGCTGGGCGGCGCCCGCTCGGGCAAGAGCCGATATGCCGAGGACTTGGCGCTCCGGCGCCCGGCGCCCCGGTATTACCTCGCCACCGCCGAGGCCCGCGACCACGAGATGGCGCTGCGCATCCGCGAGCACCAGCGCCGCCGCGCCGATGACTGGATCACCCTCGAGGAACCTCTGGAGCTGCCCGGCGCCCTGCGCCGCCACGGTGCCGAGGCCGGGGCGACGCTGCTGGTCGACTGCCTGACCCTCTGGCTGTCCAACCTGATGGGCGCCGGCCGCGACATCGACGCCACCACCGCCGCCCTGGTCGCCGCCTGCGACGGGGTGCGCGGCGAGGCGATCTTCGTGGCCAACGAGGTCGGGCTCGGCATCGTCCCCAACAACGCCCTGGCCCGCGCCTTTCGCGACCACGCCGGCCGGCTCAACCAAGCCGTGGCCGCCCGCGCCGACCGGGTGGTGTTCGTCGCCGCCGGACTGCCGCTGGTGCTGCGCTGATCCCGAGGCGAGCAGCCGCGTTCCGCCTCACTCCTCGCCGGCCGCGGGGGCTCCGGCCGTGGGGGCTCCGGCTGCGGGCGCGTAAAGGATGGCGTCGATCCGGGCCTTGAGCTGGTGCAAGACCACCGGCTTGAGCAAATAGCCCTGAATCCCGAGGTCCGTCGCGGCCTCGACCGTCTCCTTGGAGGAATCCGAGGTCAGCATGATGATCGGGGTGGCGGCAATCTCCTGGATGCTGACGTTGCGCACGCGCTTGAGAAACTCCAGCCCGCTCAAGGGCATGTGAACGTCGCACAGCACGATGTCGGGCCGGGTCCTCAGCAACTCCAGCAACCCGGCCTTGCCGTCGCTCGCCTCGGTGACCGAGGTGATCCAGAGCTGGGCGAGCACGCCGCGAATCAAGCCCCTGGTGACCTCGCCATCGTCCACGATCAGCACCTTGAGGCGCGAATATTTCATGTAGTCCTTGGACATGCACGGGCCTCCTTAGCCCATCGGTCCCAGCGCCACGGCCAACTCCTCGCCGGTTTGCGGCAACAGGCCGGCCATCAACAGGGCGGTATCATGGTCGCCGGCATCAAGACAGCTCTGGATGTCGGCGGCGAGCCTGGACAGCCGCACGGCCCCGATCGACCCGGCCTCGCCGCGCAGGAAGTGCGCCGCGCTCCGGGCTTCGGCATGCCGGCCGCCGCTCAGAGCCGATTCAATCTTACCGATCATAGTGGGAACGTTCCTTAAAAATCCAGTCAGGAAGCTGCGCGCCTCCGGACCGAAACCGCCGAACGACTCCTCCAGCCGCGACGTGTCGAAAATCGCGGGATCGACACGGGGAGCGGCCGGCACCGCGGGCAGGGGCGGATAGCGGCCGGCTTCGATCGGCCGGCGCAGCCGCTGTCCGGCGGGGATCCGCTGCTCCAGCGCCTTGGCCAGCTCGCGGGTGTCGATCGGCTTGGTCAGATAGTCGTCCATGCCGGCGGCCAGACAGACGCGCCGGGTTCCCGGCAGGGCGTCGGCGGTGACCGCGACGATCGGCAGCCGCGCCGAACCGCCCCGTTCGCTGGAGCGGATGGAGCGGGTCAGCTGGAAGCCGTCCATTTCCGGCATGTGAAAATCGGTAAACAGCGCCCCATGGCCACCGCGCTGCAACAGGGCGAGCGCCTCCAAGCCGTTGGCCGCAACCTCGTGAGCGTAGCCCATGCGGGTGAGCAGACGTCCGATCACCACCTGATTGGTCGCATTGTCATCGGCGACCAGCACCAGGGCGCCGGCCGCCCGCGCCTCGGCGACCGTCGGCGGCGCGTAACGCAATTCCGCCCGCGCCGTCGTCCGCTCCAGGGTCGCGCGGCCGAGCGCGGCGGCGATCGCCGTCCACAGTCGCGCGCGCTGGATCGGCGGCGTCAGGGTGGCGAAGAGGCTCCGGCGGCTGATCTCGTCGAGCGCCGCCAGCCGTCCGCGCGATCCGACCGCCACCAGCCGCAGCCGATCCTGCTTGGGCTCCCGGAGCAGCGCGGCCAGAGCAGGCTCGGGGCCCGCCCCGGAGTTACCCAGGATCAGCAGCGCGACGGTCTCCCGCTGCGCTGCGCTGCGTGCGTGCAGGAGCTGCAAACCATCCTCGGCGAGGCCGGCCCAGTGAACCTCGGCAATGCCGGCGGCTTCCAACTGGTGGGCGATGGCGCGCGCGCGCGGACCGCCGGCACCAAGCACCACGATGCTGGCGTCACGGATCGCAACCTCCGGCGCCGCCGGCCGGGCGCCCTCGGGTTCGACCGCGAACGGCAGCTCGAACCAGAAACAGGAGCCCGCGTCCGGACCGGAGCGGCAATCAATGTCCCCGCCCATCAAGTGACACAGGCGCCTCGAGATGGCGAGCCCCAGGCCGGTGCCGCCGAACTTGCGCGAGGTCGAGGTGTCGGCCTGCTGAAATTCGGTGAACAGCTTCTCGCGCTGTTCCCCGGTGATGCCGATGCCGGTGTCGACCACCTCGAAGCGCAGGCGGCACTGGGCCTCGCGGTGGTCGACGACCGAGACGATAAGGGTGACGCTGCCGGTTTCGGTGAACTTGATGGCATTGGCCCCGAGATTGAGGGCGATCTGCCGCAACCGGGTCGGATCGCCCAGCATCGCAGCGGGAAGCGCCGGGTCGAGATCTATGTCGAGCGCCAGCCCCTTTTCATCGGCGCGCTGATGCAGCAACTCCCCCACCGACTCGATGACCTGAACCACCGAGAACGACACCGTTTCAATCTCGAACCGCCCGGCCTCGATTTTGGAAAAGTCGAGAATGTCGTTGATGATGGTCAGCAGGGCCTGCGACGACTGGGTGATGACCTGGGCCATGCTCAGCTGATCGGGACTCATTTCGCTGTGTTCAAGCTCTTCGGCCATGGCCACCACGCCATTGAGCGGCGTGCGGATTTCATGGCTCATCATCGCGAGAAAGCGCGACTTGGCCCGATTCGCCGCTTCGGCGGCGGTCTTGGCCTCCTCAAGGTTGAGGGCGGTTTCGCGCAACTCCCGGGTTCGTTCGGCGACCGCCACCTCGAGCCGGTCGCGATGACCGGCCAGTTCGGTCTGAAGGCGCCTCAGCTCGTTGAAATCGCCTTGCAGTCGCTCCTGCATGAAATTGATGCCATAGGTCAGCAGGTCGATTTCATCGGTCTGGGCGACGTCGCGCGGCGGCAAGGGCGGCACCTCGAGGTCCGCCGTCAAGTTGGTGATGTGACGGGCCAGGCGGGCGATGTGATTGGTGACGAAGCGCTGCATCGCCAGCGCGATCATGAAGGCGACGCCGGCGATTTGAAACACCGAGGTCAGGAGCGCGTTGAGCGCCTGCTGCTTCACCTGCCCGTAGACAAAACCGGGGTCGCCCTCCAATTCCAGCTCGCCGATATCGGCATGGCCGCTCTGCCCGGGCGCGTGAATGGTCGATTTATACGCTTGCCCGGCCGCGGGTTTGGTCCCAGCCTCGTAGACTGCGCCCCCCTCGGTGGTCAGGCGGGCGCGGGCGATCTCCGGAAACCGCTCCAGGCTGTCGATCTGGGCCTGAATCCCCGGCGCGTCCTCGTTCCAGACGCTGACCGACAACGGCCGGCTGAGCGCGCTGGAAACGGTTTCCAGGGTCAGCGCCTGATCGCGCAGCGCGTCCCGGTAGACCAGCCAGACGTTGATGCCCCCGGACAGCAGCGCGAACAGAACGCAGAACGAAATCAGCCAGCCGATGAGCTTGCCGGGCAGCGATCGTCTCTGGAGCAGCGGCGCGCGAGTCGTCATCGATCCAGCCCGTTGACCGACACAAAGACCCAATCAGGCTTCCGGCTTACTATTTGGCCGCCGCCCAGTCTTCGACACCGTACGCCGCCAGTATCTTCGCCAGCTTCCCGGACTTGCGCAAGGTCTCGATCCCGACCGAGAGGAGTTCGGCGTAGTCCTGAGACTTGGGGTTCTTCGGGGAAAATCCGATGAAAATATCGGTCGGCTTATTTGTCCGAACCATCGAGACCTTATCTTCGGCCTTCAAACGCTTGACCGTGTACGTCAGAACGTAAGGATTATCGACGATCAGGTCGACCCGGCCCAGCAGCAGCTTCTTGAGGTTGGCCAAGCCGACGTCTTCCCCGGTGTTGATCTGAACCCGATCGCCCTTGCCCGAGTGCTTCTTCAGGTAGGCGTCGATCTCGTCGTCGAAACTCACGCCCTGAACCACGGCGATCCGGTAAGGATCGAGCGAGGACACGTCCTTGTAGGTAAAATTCAGCCCCTTCTTGAAGATGAAGCCGTTGTCGGCGACGCCGATCGGAGTGCGCGAGTAAATCAGGGTTGGCGAGTCTCCGGCATTCGCCCCGACCGCGCCATCGAACGCGCCCTTTTGCACCTCTTCCAGCGTCCGGGTCCAGGGCATGAGCTTGTAGTCGATCCGGTGCCCCGCCGCCTCGAAGACGATCTTGGCGATTTCAATGATGTAACCGGGCTTGTCCGAAGCCGGATCGCAGTTGTAGGGACACCAGTCATCGGCCCGCAGCGTGATGACGTCCGCCCGCACCGGGCTCGCGGACGCCGCAAAAACCAAAAGACCCGCAAATACAAGAGAAAGACCTGCCGCGCCATGGTGGAAAAGGCGTGAAGATTTTCTAATCATTGTCGGAGACTCCTCTGCTGGACCCGAAGACGCACCGCGCGTATCTTTTGCCGCACCGCAAACATCGTCCCGGTCAGGCCATGACGGACGCGCGACGATAGCTCATTGGACTTAAGGCGGCAACATCTGAGTCGGCGCGAGCCCGAGCCATCGCCAGGGCCATCGAGTGTACGGATGGCGGTGCCGGTAGCAGGGGGAGCACCGCTCCCCCGCACCCCCGCGCAAGGGGCCGAAAGGCCCCTTGACCCCGTGACTTTTTTCTGTCCCCCCATCCCCAGAGGTGCCGCTGATACGACCGGGATGGGGGGACAGAAAAAACCCGTGGGGTCCGGGGAGCCCTCGGGTTCCCCGGGCAGGGGTTCGGGGGCGGCAGCCCCCGACATCGGCACCGCCATCGTTCACCCGATCACCCTGCGGACAGGTGACGGGCTTGCGCCCATGCTGTACTGTCCGGGCCGGAAAATCGGAGGGAGGACGGGTCATGGGGAGCGCCTTTTTGAAGGGCATGTTCGGCGCGCTGCTGCTTGGCCTGCCGGTCGCGCTCGATGCCGCCGGACCGGTCCGCGCCGCGGAAGCGGTCACCGCCGACCCGGCAACCGCAGCCCGGCTGGCCGCCGAGTTGAATGCCGCCTCGTGTCAGCCCTTCGCCAATTTTTCCGTTTCGTTGCAGTGCCAATGGCAGGGGCAGATTCGCGTCGTTCCGGCCGGCGATCATTACCAGGCCGAGGTGCCGGAGCTGGTGGCGCAGCTCAGCGGGGGCCGGCGGGCCGCGCTGGGGACGGTCAGACTCGATCTGTGGCCGGAGTCGGGTGGCGCGCTCGAGTTCGCCCTGACCCTGCCCACCGCGCTGGAACTGGTTGACAAGGCCGGCAAGCCCGACATGAGCGTCGCCCTCGGCTCCCAGCGAATCGAAGGCCGGTGGGACGCCACGGTCCATTCCGTGACCCGGCTGACGGCCGACGCCCGCGATCTGCGCCTGACCTCACGAACCGACGGCCATGTCATCACCATCGGCACGGCGTCCCTGACCGAGTCCCTCTCCGAGTCCCAACCCGGCCGCTGGAGCGGTCCGGCGGCGCTGGCGCTGAGCAAGATCGCGCTGCGCACCACCGGCGGCGCCGATCTGCTGTCGCTGGAGTCGGCCGCTCTCGACGGCCGGGTCAGCGGGTTGGACCTCCCGCTGGCCATCGCCCGCCACGCCCAGTCCCAGGCGGCGGCCCCCGAACCGGCGCCGCCGGTTGCCCCCGGCCCCGCCAAGCCCGGCGTCGTCGCCCCGCTCGTGAAGCACGGACTGTGGACCTCGGCCCGCCGCTATCTGACCCGGCTCCACGACCTGTTCGACGGCGTGTCGGTGGGCATCCATCTCTCTGGTCTGACGATGAAAATCCCGATGGCCGACACCACCGTCGCCCTCGGCCGCTTCGAGTATCAAACGACGGTGGACGGGCTCGAGCACGGCGTGTCGTCGCTGGCCGTGACCTACGAGCACGGGCCGCTGGCCGTGACTCCGGCGCCATCGCTACAGGAGTTCCTGCCCAAGGCCGCCCGCTTCTCCCTGACCGCCGGCGGCCTGCCCAACGCCGGTCTGTGGCAGGCGCTGGAGCACGCACTGCCCGCCGACGGGGCGAAAGGCGATCAGGTGTTCAAGGTCTTTCTCTCGGACGCCGACGACGCTCTGACCAAGGCCGGCGCCCATCTGGCCATCGAAACCCTCGGCATCGACACCCCCGCCACCACGGTCAAGCTGACCGGCAAGGCCCAGTACGACGCCGGGGCCGCCATGGGCATGGTCGCGCAATACGATATGATCATCCGCGGCTTCGACGCCGCCCTGAAGGCGCTGCAACCGGCGCCCGGCTCCAGCGACCTCGGCGATGGCGCGAAAAACATCCTGTCGGTCCTGACCATGGTCCAGGTGATGGGACTGCCGGCCAAGGACGAAACCGGCCGGGACGCCCGGACCTACAAGGTCGATATCGCCAAAACCGGCGGTATCATGCTCAACGGTGCCGACATCACCATTCTGGTGCAAGGGCTGAAGGAACGCCTCGGCCGCCACGCCCAGCCGGCCCCGGCCGGAGCGCCGAAGTGAACACCGGCCGGCTCCCGATCGGGTTGCACCATCCCACCCTATCCGTCACAGGGAAATCGGCGGAGGATTTTTCTGCATCTGAAAGTCGTCATGGCCGGGCTTGACCCGGCCATCCACGCGGTGGCGCCGCTTCGATAAACCCAAAATTGGCGCCGCCTTACACCTTTTGCGGAAATATCGCCACGTGGATGCGCGGATCATGCCCGCGCATGGCGATGTTTGTCTGCCAAGAGTCCTTCACCCGATTATCCTGCCATCCGCCATGGCCGGGCTTGACCCGAACAGACGATGGCGGCGTTCCCGGACACGAAATCGGCGCAGCGGAATGCACAGCGCCCGCCGACATCGGCTTGGTCACCGCCCGCGCGAAGCCCAAAAAAAACGGAGACCGCAGTCTCCGTCGGCGCGCTCGCGCGCGGTCTTGACGATGCTGGTGACCGCCACCGGGTGGCGACACAGAGACTCGCAACCCTAGGCGGTCCCAGCATTGAGCAAGATTATGGTGCTGTTCGAAGTGCGATCAGGTGAACAGGATCAGGAACGCCACCAGCAGAGCAAAGAGGCCGGCCGCTTCGGTCAAGGCGAACCCAAGCATCGTGATCGGGAAAATCTTCTTTTCGATCGCGGGGTTGCGAGTCACCGAGGCGACGTGCGAGGCGAAGAGGTTGCCGATACCGGCGCCCGCGCCGGCAAGACCAATCGCCGCAGCGCCAGCTCCTATAAACTTCAGATTGGTGCCGATCAAGGCCAAGCTAGTGGCGATGATTTTGGCGGTTTCTGCGTCCATCGTAACACTTCCTTTGTTGCATTGGGTAAGACAAGATTCCCAGGCGATTTGGCCACACCGTTCCATACCCAGTTCAGCCAAACGGCAAATCCCTGCCCTGCGTCGCCCACGTCAGGCTTGACAGGCCACCGAAACGATATACCCGTGACCGAAAGATGCCTTGGCACCACTCGCCCATTAGATAACCGGCAAAGCCGCAGCGAGCCACGCTCTCTACATCCCAAGAGATCAACGACTCAGGCAACTTTCATATGTAGATATCCCAATTCACGGTCATCTCCTATACGGTGATCCCCTATCAGTATCTTTACTGATACCCCCCTACGGATCACCCCTTTCTCATTGATAATAAATGGCTTTTCCGCCATCCCCCCGCCTTAGGCCCGATACCGTAAGAGATCGCACCTAGGTTGGTTGCCCTAGGAAGCCACCCTTAGGTGCTCATCCTAATTTTTCAGAGTTCCCTTAAGGACTACCCTCATACTCGGTCAGCAAAGACAATCGGACAAAGCCGGGCCATACACTGTTGATTGGCGTGGCATGTTCAAAGTCGTTCGTTAAGGGAGGCATCCGATGATCATCATAGTCGCGCAGGGCGTGTTGCTGCTGGGTTCGGCGGTGGGCATTGCCCTGTTTGTCTACGCCAACGTCTTCATCTTCAAGAGACTGCTTGGCTTCGACAAGCGGATCAGCCGCCAGGAAGCGATCGACCTCGCCGACATGCCCACCACGTCCCAGGCCGTGACCACCCAGGTGGTGATGATCGACGCCAATCCGCGCAGCACCGAAGAGAGCCTGTATCTGATGTATCAGGAGCAACTCCGGCGCTTCATCGACGCCAAAATCGACATCATGCGCTCGACCGCCGAGACCCAGAACCGGGTGATGCTGCTCCAGGCCCAGGCCATGTGCAACACCACCGCTCAGCGCGCGCCGCTCACCCTTGAGTCCTCGGCGGCCCGGCGCGACGGCATCCACTATCTGCCGACCATGGTGCCGGCCGGCGGTGATGCGGGCACGGATGATGACGTCATGGTCCCCGGCCGCCGCGACGTGCTGGGGGTGCTGATGGAGCAGCACGAGGTCATTCGTGACGAAACCAAGCGCCGGCTCGAAGAAATCGACGAGCAAATGCGCAGCCTGCCCGGGCCGTCGATGGCCGGTTGGGCGATGGCCGGCGCTTGCCAAGGCTCGCATTAGGGCAAGACGCACACCTCCGGCCTCCCGCTCGTCGAATAACCGGCCGGACTGACGCTGAACAGGTCGCGCCCCGAAGTCAAACAATGAAGGCAAATGCCGTCATCATCGGGGCGCACGCGACAAAAGGAAGCATCTTGATGGAGGCCCATGTCGCGCGAATCCTGATGGAACCGCTATCATTATTTGGCAGCAACATGAGATTCGTCGGCGCCGGCCTTGCGGCGATCGGCCTTGCCGGGGCGGCAATGGGAATCGGTAAACTGTTTTCATCCCACGTCGCCGGCATCACCAACAACCCCGCCTCGGAAAAGAAGACGCTGCCGGTAACCATGCTGGGCTTCGCCCTGACCGAGGCGGCCGGCCTCTTCGCGCTCCTGATCGCCTTTTTGATCCTGTTTACCTGAGCTTCGACTCGCGCATCCGGATGAAGTCCCAGAACATCAGCAATCCGGCGAGCCCGAGCCCGATACAAATCAAGAGCAGGTTGAAAATCCCGAGTTTCATGAACAGGCCATTGGCGACGGCATAGCTGGACTCGGCGGCCCGCCCCTGGATCGCGATCAGCTGTTTGACGGAGTCGCGGACCGACTCCAGACTACGACTGGCGTCGTCGAGCCGGATCACCGGAACCGGCAACGGCACCGCCTGGAGCGAGGCGACCTGGACCGGCGCGCGGTCCCCCGGATGAACGGCGCCGGCATAGCTCTTCCACACCCGCTCGGTGCGCCAGACGATCGCCTCCTCCTCGGGACTGATGCGGAAAGAGACGTAGTCGAGCCACAGCTTATCGCGCTCGGCTTCAAGCCGGGACAGCTGGTCCGACACAATCCGGACGCCATCCTCAGGATTTCCGCTGGCGGCCTTGGTGACCAGCGCCTGTATCTGATAGACATTATCAAGAACGCCCGAGAGTTTGACCAGGGCGACCGTATGGTTTTCGTTCGAACTCTTGAATTCACTCTTGATTCGCGCCATGCCGATCACGCCGGTCACGCCGACGATCATGATCAGCATCATGTTGAACGCCTGAAGACTGAAAATTTTAATCCTGACTTTAAGATCGTCCAGCATGAGGCCCTCGCGTCGAAAGAGGCGCGTCCCCAGGGCGCATGGCCGCTGGGGTCCGAGTCGTCCAGCAACAGTGGTGTTTCCCCCTACGGGAATCAACGGAGCATCTTGGACTGCGCTTAATCGTCGCAGCGACCGTATACCAAGCCCCGCTGATGGAACCCATCAACGGGGCGGCGCATGAGCGGCGCGGCGGTGGTCGCCGCCGACGACTGGGGATCAAGAGAGGAAGTTATTGTACAGACCTGCTCGTGATTGCCGCTTTGATTGCTGAGGACACCAGAGGCTGGTCAATCTCAACGCATGCAAAATGGGTAACGACTTCGTTTACAAGAGGGGCCGCCATCTCGGGCAGTTCTTTCAGGGCATTCTGGCGCGCGTGGGAAATCCGGAGTTCAGCATCGCGCACCCGCCCTGCAATCTTGCTTTCAACCAAAGCGATACGGGCGGCCGCCACATTGTCGGCCTCACGATTAGCCAACTGCAAGATGGTGCGAGCATGATCGCGCGCATGAACGATCTTGTCTTCGACGACCTTGCCGACCTTCACCGCCTCATTGCGGGCTGCTTCGGCGAGTCTGATATCGTGAGTAATCTTGACGTCGCGGGTCTCGATGACTTCCACGACCTTCGGCACCACAACCCCCTGAACAAGCAGGTAAAACGTGCCGAATATCGCCGTTAGCCAAAAAAGCTGGGTAAGGATGTATGTGGGATCGAATTGCGGGAGACCACCATTATGTTGAGCTTCGGCCAGCGCCGGATGTCCTGCGAACACAAAGAGAGCCAGGGCAAGTGTCAACAGGTTAAGCACGCTAAGCCTGGGACGTGATACGTAGGATTCCATGATTAAAGCCTTCAGATCGCTGAGAGGTTTTGAAGCATCGCCGCATTATTGGCGTCAATGCATCTCAAGGGCATCTTGTATGTAGATAACCGTCAAGAGCGCGAAAACATAAGCTTGAATGAAAGCAACGAAAAATTCGAAGCCGATCAAGACAACGACAAGCGCAAACGGTAAAATCCCCAACAGATAACCAACAGCTCCCAGGCCCCCGGCCATCATCACGATGAAGCCCGCAAAAACCTTGAGCATCGTATGTCCAGCCATGATGTTGGCGAACAAACGTACCGAGAGGCTGACAGGGCGAATGAAGTAGGAGATGATTTCAAGGGGAATCATCAGAGGCATCAGCGCAATCGGCACACCCCTGGGCACGAATTTTGAGAAAAAGTGCAAGCCATGCTTAAGAAGGCCGACCAATGTCACCATTATGAACACGACCATGGCCAAGCTTGCGGTGACAACCAAATGCGATGTGAAGGTAAAAGTATAAGGAATCATCCCGATCAAGTTTCCGAACAATAAGAACAGAAACAGGGAAAACACAAAAGGAACAAACGGCAGTCCCTCATGCCCGGCATTGCTGCGAACGATGCCTTCAACAAATTCATAGGAGATTTCGGCCGCTGACTGCATTCTGTCGGGCACCAGCAAGCGCTTGCGCATGCCACCGACGACCAAGCCGAGACCAGTCAGCGCCGAAAGAAGCATAAAAAGCGCAGAATTGGTGAACGAGACATCGCCACCGCTGACAGTGATCGTAATCAGCGGGTAGATGAGGAATTGATGAAGCGGATCCACGGTCACACTCTCCTGATTGTCTCTTGATGCGGCTCGGCGGCTGTTTGTTCGGACATCCGACTCGCGGTCTGGTAGACATTGCGAACCGCTGCTGCGGCTCCCAGCAGGAACATACCAAGCGTTCCGAATGGGAAAATGCCGAAGGCTCCGTCAACCCCGGCGCCGACTGCGATCGCAATGAACAGAGCTGCAACCAGATCGTTGCAGGCACGACCAGCAAACTCTGTTATGGAGCGAGGTAATGCGAAACAACAGTGCGAGCGGCGCGCATGATCAACCTCTTGACGCCGACGCAGATCTCGCAGTCGTTCGTCGATTTCATCAATCGTTGGTGATCCCGGCGCGCCGCTCATGGCCACTCATCCTGAACTGAGCCAATCCGACTCAGGTGTACATAAAGATGAAAGCGAACAGCAGTGCAAAAAGACCCATGGCTTCAGCAAGGGCGAACGCCAACCAAGTCACCGGCAACAACCGCTTTTCCATGGCAGGCTGACGCGCAAAAGACACGATAAACGCCGCAAAGACGATACCAATGCCGGTGCCGACCCCGCCCAACGCCGAAATAGCCGAGCCGGCCCCGACGTAACGCAGATTGTGGCTAATGTCCATGAGTGAATGGGTTATGGTTTGTACGGTAGCGGGATCCATTAGGGTTTGTCCTTCCAGGTTTTACTCTCGACATATTCTTCTAGAGACGCCAAACTAAATGTCGCGATTGATCATGGATACACGGCACGCCGCGGGCAAAACACTACCCACTTACTAGGCCATGGCGATATCAACGAACAAACTCAAAATTCATCCATGCTTATTGCAGGATAGTCATAGCTCAAGAAATCGGGTCATAAGATTAAACCCGACAACGCGCCTTGCTTGCGCAAAGGCATAGCCAATAAATGCAAAGACACTTCAGGCCTTAAACGAAGATTACATGTCAATTACTGCCAAGCACCCCCACGTTTGCCGGATATGGTCTCCGGACCGAAGTGGCGGCACCTTATGGGCATCATTCATCTCTGTCAAGGGGGTTTCGAATGCGTAAACCACAATATGTCAATCCGGAATCATACTGGTAAGTGGTCGTACGTATTTTGGCGCTCCCGCGCCCGACAAAACCGCGACTCGACGACCGAGAGCAGGCCAAACCTTGCCCGCGCGCGGCGCCTCCCAGAGTGTCTGAATGGTGCCGCCAATCGCCGCTGTCGGCGGCGCCACGTTTTTCTCCAAGTCCACTGGCGATGGGGAAGGCCCGGGGACGTTTTTGCACCGCACCCAGTTGTAATCACGACGCGGCACCCCATGTTCCTCTCGGCGGGAGTCATGCGGGGGAAATCGAGATGCCCAGTCCGAACGAGCTGCCCGAGTCCGACCATCGATCCCGGCAGCCATCGGGGGACAATTCGGTCATGGTGTGGTGGGGAGCGCTGGTCCTCTTCGCGCTGGCGCTGATGCTGATGAATAATTAGAGCCAGCCCGATGAAATAATATAGAGGCTTCATGCGACGGGATGAGCGGCGCGATTCCTGAGTCTCCGGTATTTCATATCTATACGCGAGAGGAAAGCCTCGCTGACTTGCTGGTTCATGCGCTGGGCTTGTCCCTGGCCGTGGTGGCGCTGCCCTGGATGCTGTGGACTGGCTTCAGCCATTTTGAAGCCATCGAAGTTCGCCTGTCCCTTGTTCTTTACGTCGCGGGCGCGGCGTCGATGCTCGGCTGCTCCGCCACCTACAACTGGCTGCGGGAACCGCGCTGGAAGGACCGGCTGCGCCGTCTCGACCGCGCGGTGATCTTTCTCATGATCGCCGGCACCTACAGCCCGCTGGCCATGGCCAAGCTCGAACAGCCGCTGGGCACCGGGCTGATGGTCTATGAGTGGGGGTTGGCGAGTCTCGGCGCCACCGTGGCGCTGGCGTTTCCGCGCCGGGGCGAACGGCTGCTCATTGTGCTCTACCTGCTGATGGGCTGGGCGGTGCTGGCGGTGCTCGGGCCGATGACCAGAGCGCACGGCGCCTCGATGGTCGCGCTGGTTCTCGTGGGGTCGCTGCTCTACACCGGCGGCGTGGTTGTGCACGCCTCGACCCGGCTCAAGTATCATAACGCTCTGTGGCATGGCTGCGTGCTGGTCGCCGCCAGCTGCCATTATGTCGCCATTCTGCTCTCGGTGGCGCTGCCGGGGGTGCAGATCGCCATATATCCTTGATTTGGTTCGCCCCAGAGTGGATCATCCCTGATTGTTGCGGTTGAAAGTCATTGATCATGGATACTATCGGTTTCGGGGATGCGCTGGCGCTGATCGCCGTGGTGATGGGCTGGATGGCGCTGGAGCGAACCCGGACGCTGGGCTGGCAGCTGCACCTGGCGCGCAAGCGTCTGGCCGCGCTGGAAGCCGCCGCCAAGAGCGCTCCTCCCGCGGTCGAGAGCTTGGCCGCCGCGACGGTCATGACGGAACCGCCAGTCATCGCTTCCGAGCCCGACCCGATCCCGCCGCCTGCGCCGCCCGCGGCCGCGCCGCCGCCCGCATCCGGCGGCTTTACCACCGAATGGCTGGCCGGGCGCGGACTGGTCTGGGTCGGCGCCCTGGCTCTGGGGCTGGCCGGGCTGTTCATGATTCGCTATTCGATGGAAAATGGTTTGTTCGGGCCGCTGGCGCGGGTGATTTCCGGCCTGCTGCTCGGTGCCGGCCTGATCGCGGCCGGCGACTGGCTGGCCCGCCGCATGCCGTCTTCCGATCCGGTCGCCGCCGGCGCCATGCCCCCGGTAAGCAGCCAGACCGCGCTGATCGGCAGCGGCGTCTGCACGCTGTTCACCGCCAGTTACGGCGCCTATGCTTTTTATGGCCTGATCGGGCCGCTGCCGGCCTTCGTGCTGCTGTCGCTGATCGCCTTCGCCGCGCTGCTGATGGCGCTACGCCACGGCCCGATCATCGCCCTGATCGGTCTGGTCGGCGCCCTGGCGGTGCCGGCGCTGGTCGCGGGTCAGGAAAACCCGGCGCCGCTTGAGCTGTTCCTCTATCTGGCCGCCGTGGTCGCCACCTGTCTGGCCGTGGTCCGTTACCGGGGCTGGTGGTGGCTGGGCTGGGTGGCGCTGGCCGGCGCGATGCTCTGGACCCTGCTCTGGCTGGCCGGATCCCCGGCCGATGGCGACACGCTGGTCACCGGCGCTTTCGCCTTTTTGGTGCTGATGCTGCTGCCGGTCGGGCTGCATCTCGCCGACACCCCGTCCGGGGAACCGCGCGAAGCCGGGGACTGGCGCGCACCGCCGCCGCTGGCCCTGACCCTGGCCGCCGCCGCCGGCGCCCTGCTGGTTTTGTTCATCGATGTCCGGCTGGAAGAGTACGGAACGGCGGCCCTGCTCTGGCTCGGCATCGCCGGAGTCTTCAGCCAATGGACGGCGCTGCGCCGGCCGGGACTGATCGCCCTGCCCTGGATGGCCGCGACCACCGCCGTGCTGGCCTATCTGGCCTGGCTGTTTCCGCTGCCCCGCGATACCGGCTGGATCGGGGTGATCGACGGCCGGGCGGCGGGTCACGCGCCGGTTCAGGCCCTGATCGAACCGGCGTTCATGCCTTACACGACCACCGGCCTGCTGCTAGCGCTGCTGTTCGGGCTGGGCGGCTGGCTGGGCGCGCAGCGGACGGCCCGGCCGTGGTCCTGGTCGCTGCTGTCGGTGCTGGTGCCGTTGCTGGTGCTGATCATCGCCTATGGCCACACCGCCTCCAGCTCGATCGCCCCGCCCTGGGCGACGGCGGCGCTGGGCTTGGCCGCGCTGCTGCTGACCGCAACCAGCACCCTGCACCGCCGTCTCGAGCACGCTCCGGCACTGGCGGTCGCGGTGGCCACCTACGCCGCCGGAGTCACCGCCGCCGTCACCCTGGCCATGGTCATGGTGCTGCACGATTTCTGGCTGACGGTGGCGATTTCCCTGCAATTGCCGGCGCTGGCCTGGATCGAACGCCGGACGCGGGTGACGGAAATGCGCGTGATCGCGCTGGCGCTGGTGGTGACGGTGCTGATCCGGCTGGTGCTCAACCCCGGTATTTCCGGCTACGAGATCGGCGGCACGCCGATCCTCAATGGCCTGCTCTATGGCTATGGCCTGCCGCTGGCGGCCTTCCGGCTGGCCCAGGTCATGTTCCGCGCCAATCGCCTCGGCGAGGAGACCCCGGCCGCCACCGCCAGCCTGCTCGTGGACCTGCTCGAGGCGGGCTGGATCGCCTGTCTGACGCTGCTGGTCTCGCTGCAATTACGGCACTTGGTCGGCGGCGGCGCCATCACCGACCATCACTACGGCATGCTGGAACAGGGACTCCAGGTGGCGTGGTGGGGGTGTCTGGCCCTGGCCCTGATGCGCGCCGACCGGGGCGGCTCCAGCCGGATTCTCGGCGGCGCCTGGCGGGTGCTGGCGGCGGTGGCGCTGGGCCATGTCGTCCTGTTCGCCCTGCTCCGGGACAATCCGCTGTGGCGGCACATATCGGTCGGGTCCTGGCCGGGGTTCGATCTGGTCACCCTGACCTACGGCCTGCCGGTTCTGCTGGCGGCGGCCATCGCCCATGAGGCCGGGCGCCAGCGAGCGCCCGGAGTCCAGCGCCTTGGCGGCATCGCCGCCATCGTCCTGGCCTGGGCGTTCGTGACGCTGACCGTGCGTCACGCCTTTCAAGGCCCGTTCCTCGACGGCCCGGCGCCGGGCGATGCCGAATGGTACGCCTATTCGGCGCTGTGGCTGGCTTATGGCGGCGGCCTGCTGGCGCTGGGAGTCCGGCTGGATGTTCCAGCGCTGCGTTCGGCTTCGATGATCGTGATCGTCGCCACCGTGCTCAAGGTCTTCATCTTCGACATGAGCACCCTGGCCGGATTGCTCAGGGTGGCGTCGTTCCTCGGGCTGGGACTGGCGCTGGTGCTGATCGGCTGGCTGCACCAGACGGCGCTGAACGCGCTGGCCGCGAAGCAGCCCCCGCCGTAGGGCGGCCGCCAAGCGGGGTCAGGCGCGCCGGGTCACCGTCACGCCGGGGCTTTCTCGGCCGTCAGCAGATAGTTGACGGCGATGTCCTTCGGGTCGAGCCGGAAGCTGTCGGAGAACGGGTTGTAGACCACCCCCGAGAGATCGCACACCTCCATGGCGCGGTCGCGCAGGGCGGCGGCAAGGTCCGAGGGCTTTTGGAAGCGCTTCCAGTCATGGGTGCCGCGCGGCAGCCAACGCAGCACATACTCGGCGCCGACGATGGCCATCAGATAGGATTTCGGCGTGCGGTTGAGGGTGGCGAGGAACAGCTGCCCGCCCGGCCGCACCAGATCGGCGCAACACCTGACGAACAGCGGCACATCGGCGACATGCTCGATGACTTCGAGGGCGAGCACGGCGTCGAACCGCTCCCCGGCGGCGACCAGCGCCTCGGCGGTGGTGTTGCGATAGTCGATGACCAGCCGGTTCTCGCGGGCGTGCAGCGAGGCGGTCTTGATATTGCGCTCCGAGGCGTCGATGCCGACCATGGTGGCGCCGAGCTTGGCCATGGGCTCGGTGATCAGGCCGCCGCCGCAGCCGATATCGACGATGCGCACCCCCTCCAGCGGCCGTTCGGACTCGGGGTCGCGGCCGAAGCGGCGGCACAGCGCGTCACGGACATAGGCGATGCGCACCGGGTTGAAGCGGTGCAGCGGCTTGAACTTGCCCGTTGGGTTCCACCACTCGGCGGCGATCGCGGAAAAGCGCGCAACCTCGGCGTCATCGACGGTTGAGCTGCTGGGATGGGCGGTCATGGCAGGCCTCTCGGGTGCGGTCGAATGGTTGATACGCCGCGGCGGCGATCAGGGACTGTGATATTCAGTAACCATGATATGTTGTGTCGCGGGTCCGGCCGCACTTGCGTGCCTCCGGTGGTGGGAGTATGGATACTTCAACACGCTCCGGCAACGGCTGCGCGCGGGTGAGGGTGTATGTCGGGCCACGGCCCGGCTTCGGCCTTGACCCCGGGCGCCCGGTGGCGGGGACGCGGGCTCGGTGGATTCGGTATGGGCCGCCAAGGGGCGGCGGGACAAGGGGCATGGCGCGAATCGTACAAAAATTCGGTGGCACCTCGGTGGGCGATGTTGAGCGCATCAGGAATGTCGCGCGCAAGGTCGAGGCCGAGGTCAGGGCCGGGCATCAGGTGGCGGTGGTGGTGTCGGCGATGGCGGGCGAGACCAATAAGCTGGTCAAGTTCTGCACCGAGATCAATCCGATCTACGATGCCGGTGAATATGACGCCGTGGTCGCCTCGGGCGAGCAGGTGACCGCCGGTCTCCTGGCCATCGCCTTGCAGACCATCGGCATTCCCGCGCGGTCGTGGCAGGGCTGGCAACTGCCCATGCGCACCGACGGCACCCACGGCAAGGCCCGCATCCTGGGCGTGGAGACCAGGGACATTCTGCGCTCGATGGATTCGGGCGAGGTGGCGGTGGTCGCGGGCTTCCAGGGCATGGCCGAGAGCGGCCGCGTCACCACGCTCGGGCGCGGCGGCTCGGATACCTCGGCGGTGGCGCTGGCGGCGGCGCTCAAGGCCGACCGCTGCGACATCTACACCGACGTCGACGGCGTCTACACCACCGACCCCCGCATCGTCTCCAAGGCGCGCAAGCTCAGCCGCATCACCTACGAGGAGATGCTGGAGCTGGCTTCGGTCGGGGCCAAGGTGCTCCAGACGCGGTCGGTCGAAGTCGCCATGAAGCACCGGGTCCGGGTCCAGGTGCTTTCGAGTTTTGCCAAAGAGTCCGGGAGTTCCCTGCCGGGAACCCTGGTGGTCGATGAGGACGAGAACGTGGAACAGCTTTTGGTCAGCGGCATCGCCTACAGCCGCGATGAGGCGAAGATCACCCTGGTTCAGGTGGCGGACCGTCCCGGAGTGGCGGCCGGCATTTTCGGGCCGCTCGCGGACTCCGCGATCAATGTCGACATGATCGTGCAGAACGTGTCGGCCGACGGCAAGGCCACCGACCTGACCTTCACCGTCGGCAAGGCCGACATGGAGCGGGCGCTGAAGCTGCTGGGCGCGGCCAAGGCCGAGTTCGGCTATCAGCGGCTGATTTCCGACGACAATGTCGTCAAGGTCTCGGTGATCGGGGTCGGCATGCGCAGCCATGCCGGCGTCGCCCAGCGCATGTTCAAGACCCTGGCCGACAAGGGCATCAACATTCAGGTGATCTCGACCTCCGAGATCAAGGTCAGCGTGCTGATCGCCGAGGAATACGCCGAGTTGGCGCTGCGCGCGCTCCACACCGCCTTCGGTCTGGATCAGGCGTGAAGCGCGGCCTGCCGGGAGCGGCGTCGATGCGGTCGTCAGGGTGTTGGGCGTCATGAGGACAGGCTAATGGCCGGGATTTCCCCGAAGAAGCAGCTCAATCGTTTGTGGCGGCGGGGGCGCAAGTTCCTGGGCTGTAAGCACGCCATTCTGGGCGGCGCCATGAGCTGGGTTTCGGAACGGAATCTGGTCGCGGCGATTTCCGAGGGCGGCGGCTTCGGCGTGCTGGCCTGCGGCTCGATGACCCCCGACATGCTCTCCGCCGAGATCGCGGGCACCGCCGCCCTGACCCGGAAGCCGTTCGGCGTCAATCTGATCTCGATGCACCCGGCCCTCGAGTCGCTGATCGAAGTCTGCATCGAGCACAAGGTCGGGCACGTGGTGCTGGCCGGGGCGATCCCCTCCAGCGCGGCGGTGAAGAAGCTGAAGGATGGCGGCGTGCTGGTGGTGAGCTTCGCCCCGGCCCTGGCCATCGCCAAAAAGCTGGTGCGTATGGGCGCGGACGCCCTGATCATCGAGGGCAGCGAGGCCGGCGGTCATATCGGGCCGGTGGCCACCTCGGTGCTGGCCCAGGAGATTCTGCCCCATATCCGGGAGGTGCCGGTGTTTGTCGCCGGCGGCATCGGCCGGGGCGAGGCGATCGTTTCCTGCCTCGACGCCGGAGCGGCGGGGGTGCAGATCGGCACCCGCTTCGTCTGCGCCACCGAGTCGATCGCCCACACCAACTTCAAGCGCTCGTTCATCCGGGCGACGGCGCGCGATGCGGTCGCTTCGGTCCAGCTCGATCCGAAATTTCCGGTGACGCCGGTGCGGGCGCTGATCAACGAGGGCACCAAGCGCTTTCAGGAAACCCAGCGCCGGGTGATCGACCGCTTTTACGCCGGCGAGCTGACCCAAAAGGAAGCGCAGCTGGAAATCGAGCACTATTGGGCCGGGGCGCTGCGCCGGGCGGTGATCGATGGCGATGTGGAGAACGGCTCGCTGATGGCCGGGCAGAGCGTCGGTCTGGTGACCTGCGAACAGCCGACGGCCGAAATTCTGGCCGAGCTGGTGACCCAGGCGGTCACGGCGCTGGAGCAGCGGGCGCGGCTGTGGCGCCGCGAGGATGCCGAGGCGGTGCCGGAAGTGGCGGAGTGAGATGAGCGAGTCTCCCGGAGTCGAGGGGATCGGGCAGGAGCCGTTGCCGGTCGGCACCGCGCATGATCATCGGCGCCTGCTGGCCCGGTTGCGCGATGTCATGGCCGGTCTCGGCACCGGCCAGCAGCGGCTCGACAAGATCGTGCGCCTGATCGCCACCGAGATGAAGGCCGAGGTCTGCTCCTGCTATTTGATGCGCTCCGGCGACATGCTCGAGCTGTTCTCCACCGTCGGCCTCAACGAAAACGCGGTGCACAAGACCCGGCTGCGGGTCGGCGAGGGCGTGGTCGGCGACATCGCGGCCCGGGCCCGCTCGCTGGCGCTGGCCAACGCCCGCTCCCATCCCAATTTCGCCTACCGCCCCGAGACCGGCGAAGACGAGTTCCAGTCGCTGCTCGGCGTGCCGATTCTGCGCGGCGGCCGGGTGCGCGGCGTGCTGGTGATTCAGCATGCCCTGCCCCGCCAGTATCTGGAGGAGGAGGTCGAGACCCTTCAGACCATCGCCATGGTGGTGGCCGAGCTGGTGGCCGGCGGCGATCTGGTCAGCCGCGGCGAACTGTCGAATGTCGGCGACGCCGCGCTGCTGCCCTCGCGGCTGGGCGGGGTCAGCTACAATGGCGGCCTAGCCATCGGTCAGGCGCTGCTGCACCGGCATCAGCTGACCATCCGCGACATGGTGGCCGACAATCCCGACGCCGAGCTGGACCGGTTGCGCACGGCGCTGGCCGGGATGTACGGCGCCATCGACGCTCTCTTGGCCTCGACCGCCGACGGCACCGAGCATCGCGATATTCTCGAAACCTACCGCATGTTCGCCGAGGATCGCGGCTGGCTGTCGCGGATTCGCGAGGCGATCAAGACCGGCCTGACCGCCGAGGCGGCGGTGATCCAGGTCCAGAACGACACCCGCGCCCGCATGAATCAGGTCGCCGACCCCTATATCCGGGAGCGGCTGCTCGACCTCGACGACCTGACCAACCGCCTGCTCCACCATCTTGCGGGCAAGAAGTCGGCGACCGATGGCCAGTCGATGCCCGACGACACCATCCTGATCGCGCGCTCGCTCGGGCCGGCGGAGCTGCTGGATTACGACCGCTCGAAGCTGCGCGGGCTGGTGCTGGAGGAAGGCTCGGCGACCAGCCATGTGGTGATCGTCGCCCGCGCCCTCAACATTCCGGTGGTCGGGCAATGCACCGACGCCCTCAACCGCGTCGATCCGCTGGATCAGGTGATCGTCGACGGCGACAACGCCCAGGTCTTCGTGCGGCCGAGCGAGGACATCAAATACACCGTCGCCGAGTCGATGCGCATGATCGCCATGCGCGAGCGTCTGTTCGCGCGGGTGCGCGGCCTGCCTTCGGTCAGCCACGATGGCGTGCCGGTTTCGATCATGCTCAACGCCGGGCTGCTGATCGACCTGCCCCATCTGGAAGACAGCGGCGCCGACGGCATCGGCCTCTACCGCACCGAAATCCCCTTCATGATCCGGCCGACCTATCCGGATGTCGACACCCAGACCGTGCTCTACGCCAAGGTGCTGGAAATGGCCGGGGAAAAGGCGGTGGTCTTCCGCACCCTTGATGTCGGCGGCGACAAGAAGCTGCCCTACTTCGCCGGTCACGAGGAAGCCAATCCGGCGCTGGGCTGGCGGGCGATCCGCATCGGCCTCGACCGCCCGGCGATGCTGCGCAAGCAGCTGCGGGCGTTGCTGCGCGCCGCCGCCGGGGGACCGCTGTCGCTGATGTTCCCGATGATCGCCGAGGTCGCCGAGTTCCGCGCCGCCCGCCGGCTGGTCGACATGGAACTGGCGCGCATCGCCAGCGAGGGACACGCGCCGCCGTCCAAGCTGCGGGTGGGCGTGATGATCGAAGTGCCGGCGCTGCTGCTGCAACTGCCGTCGCTGCTGCCGCTGGTCGATTTCGTGTCGGTGGGCTCCAACGATCTCGCCCAGTATCTGTTCGCCTACGACCGTGGCGACCCGCGCCTGGCCAACCGCTACGACTCGCTGTCGCCGCCGATGCTCGCGGCGCTGCGGCTGATCGTCGAGCAATGCGAGCTGGCCGGGGTGCCGGTATCGATCTGCGGCGAAATGGCCGGACGGCCGCTGGAGGCGATGTCGCTGGTCGGCATCGGCTTCCGGTCGCTCTCGATGTCGCCGCCGTCGGTCGGACCGGTCAAGACCATGCTGCGCTCGCTCGATGTCGGCCGGCTGCGCGAATATCTGCTGAGCCTGACCAAATGCAGCGACCACAGCCTGCGCGATCGTCTCAAGGCCTTCGCCAAGGACCACAGCATCATGATCTGACCGGTTCCGGCCCCGCCCCGCCGGAGCCGCAGCCATGCCGCGGCGCGATATCCCCTGTGACGCGATATCCCATGTGATTAAGTGGCCATCGGCGCCCAGGGTTGGTAAAAGTAAAACGAGGCTCACTAGCGGACGAAGCGGATGGCGACGACATGGGCGACCTGAAACAAAAAGTCCTGAACCTGATTTCGAGCGCCGCCTCCGCCGAGGCCGTCCCGCATCAGCCGGAAGAGCTGGCCGGGCGCGAGGTCGCACGTGTCGGCTCGGCGCTGCGCGCCACCCGCATCCAGGCCGGGCTGGAACTGCGCGATGTCGCGACCATGCTGAAAATCCGCTTCGCCTTCATGGAGGCGATCGAGGACGGGCGCTATCAGGACTTGCCGGGCACCGCTTATGCCGTCGGCTTCGTCCGCACCTACGCCGAATATCTCGGTCTCGATGCCGACGCCGTGGTCCGGCGCTTCAAGGACGAGGTGTCGGGCAAGGTCGGTCACCAGAGCCTCTATTTTCCGACGCCGGTCCCCGAAGGCCGGGTGCCCGGCGGGGCCGTGCTGCTGGTTTCGCTGCTGCTGGCGGTGTTCGTCTATGGCGGCTGGTATGTCCTGACCGCCACCGACCGCAGCATCGTCGATGTCGTGCCGGCGCTGCCCCAGCGCCTGTTGTCCCTGCTCGGCGGCTTCTCGTCCCACAACGCGGCGCCGACGGCTCCGGCGCCGGCCGGTTCGGCCAGCGCGCCCGAGGTGACGCCGTCGCTCACGCCGCCGCCGGCCGCCCCCGGCCCGATGGCGGATCAGGAGCCGGCCGCCCCGACCACCATCGTTCCCGCTCCGACTCCGGCCCAGTCCTCGGCTGCCCCCCCGGCGTCGGGACAGAAACCGGCTGCGGCGCCGGCGACTGCGGCGAGCACTCCGGCAGCCCCGGCGGCCGGCGCGCCCACGGCAGCGGAAGCCGCGGCTTCGCCCGCCACCACCGCCGCCGAGGATGCCGGCGACGAGGTGCCGCTGGTATCCGGCCCCTCCGACGAGAACAGCGGCGGTCCGGGACCGCTGGTGCCGATGGCGCCCCGGACCAAACCGGTGCCGCCGGCGCTGGGCCCGGCGGCCGATGCCCCGCCGCTGCTGCCGCTGGTCACCGCCGGCACCCCGCCCGCCGCCGCCACTCCTGCCGGCGTGACCGCCGCCGTGGCGTCGGCGACCACGGCCAAGCCGGCGAACGCCGCCGCGACACCGCCCCAGGGCCGGGTCTTCGGCAATCAGGGTGGCGATTCGCGGGTGCAGATCAAGGCCACCCAGGACACCTGGGTCCAGATTCGCGAGGCGACCGGCGACGCCATCTTCACCAAGGTTCTGCATGCCGGCGACATTTACCGGGTCCCGGATCATCCGGGCATTCGCCTGCGCACCGGCAATGCTGGCGGTTTACAACTGATCGTCGGCAGCGGCGAGCCCTCGAGTCTCGGCCAGATCGGTGAAGTGCTGCGCGACGTGCCGGTCGACGGGTCGTCGGGCAAGCGGTCGTCCGGCCGGTGACGCCGGCCGCCATCGCCCTCTGGTTTCGTGTCACCCCTTTGATTGCGCGTGGATGGTCATGAGCGTTCGTCCTTATCGGAATATCCAGCGGCGGGTCAGCCGCAAGATCATGGTCGGCAAGGTCGCGGTTGGCGGCGACGCGCCGATTTCGGTGCAAACCATGACCAACAGCCTGACCGCCGACGCGGCGGCGACCATCGCCCAGATCAAGGGGGCCGAGGAGGCCGGAGTCGATATCGTCCGGGTCTCCTGCCCCGACGAGGAGTCCACGGCGGCGCTGAAGGAGATCGTCCGTGGGGTCGGCGTGCCGATCGTCGCCGACATTCATTTTCACTACAAACGCGCCATCGAGGCCGCCGAGGCCGGCGCCGCCTGCCTGCGCTTCAATCCCGGCAACATCGGCTCCGACGACCGGGTGCGCGAGGTGGTCAAGGCGGCCAAGGACCATGGCTGCTCGATTCGCATCGGCGTCAATGCCGGGTCGCTGGAAAAGGACCTGCTGGAGAAGTACGGCGAGCCCTGCCCCGAGGCGCTGGTCGAGTCGGCGCTGCATCACGCCCGCATTCTCGAGGATCACGATTTCCGCGAGTTCAAGATCAGTGTCAAGGCCTCGGATGTCTTCCTGGCCGTGGCGTCCTACGAGGCGCTGGCCAAGGCTTGCGACTATCCGCTGCACATCGGCATCACCGAGGCCGGCGGTTTGCGCATGGGTACGGTGAAATCCTCGATCGGCCTCGGCCGGCTGCTCTGGGGTGGCATCGGCGACACCATCCGGGTCTCGCTGTCGGCGCCGCCGGTGGAAGAGGTCAAGGTCGGCTTCGACATGCTGAAGGCGCTGGGCCTGCGCCAGCGCGGCGTCTCGGTGATCAGCTGCCCGAGTTGCGCCCGCCAGAATTTCGACGTCATCAAGACCGTGGAAGCCCTGGAGGCCCGCCTCGCCCACATCACCACGCCGATGAGCCTGTCGGTGATCGGCTGCGTGGTCAACGGCCCCGGCGAGGCCCGCGAAACCAATGTCGGCCTGACCGGCGGCGGCAACAAGACCCACCAGATCTACCTGGAAGGCGAACAAGCCCACCGCCTGAAAGACGGCGACATCGTCGAGCATCTGGTCAAGCTGGCCGAACAAAAGGCGGCAGAGATCGAGGCGACGGCGAAGGGAAAGTGACGGGGCGCCCCTGCTTTTAGTTTCAAGGCAACAAAGGGATGCCGCGCCGGATATGCTTTCTGTCGAGGTTCTTGCATGACGGCAAATCTTTGCGGGGTCAATGATAAGGCCGACACAATTCAGGGCGTCTGTCACCTTATCGAGCAAGGTAGGCCATCTGATGCACTGGAGTGCCTCGAGGCCCGATACCCTTTCAGACCAAGAAGAGAAAAAAGACTATCAATAAGCAAGGCGGCATCTCTAAAAATTTTCATCAGAGACAGGTTTGTTGACAGATATTCAAGAGGCCGCCTTATCTTTGCGGGGTCTCTGAAAGTCATAACAAGCGTATTTCCCGATCGCTTTCCATACCATCCTCATGGGCGAATGGATGCTGCCCACATGGCATATTGGGAGCTTCTCCCTTCGATTGATCATATTCAGCCGATAGCCCTTGGTGGACATCATCATCAAGAAAACATGGTGACGACCTCCATGAGGTTGAATGCAATCAAAGCGAATTGGACGCTCGAAGAAATCGGATGGACTTTATACCCGCTTGAAGAAGCTACAGACTGGGACGGTTTGACCGGTTGGTTTAGGCGGATGGTTTCAAGGCATCCAAACCTCCTGGAGGATCAATATATCCGGGGCTGGGCTACGGCCCTCGACTCCGTGGTGCCGATTCGCGAAGGTTAGGGAGGGGGGGGGCGGTTCGATCGCCGATTCGATTCGCCCGGTTTCGCTGCGCAAGTCGGCCTTGGTCGCAAGGTCGGCTCCCGACATCGCCTCGGTAAGAGCGCTGGCGGCGGTGCGGGCCTGCTCCGGCGTGAAACCGCCGGCTTGGAGCCGGTCGGCCAATTTCAGCGTGTCGAAAGACACAGCGGTCATCATTATTTTCCGGCGGTACATCTCCTGTCGTAGAGTGTAGCACAACAATGCGGCTTTTCCATTCAGCCGTTCGGCGCGTCTCTCCCCGAGTCGCAGCGGCCCGGCGTTTGGGCGCGCTGGTTCGCCGGTCTTAACCGTATATTAGCATCGGCTGATTAGGGTCGAAATGTGCGTTCCTTCGCCATCCGGGCGACAGGATCGATATTGCTGCGCCGCGTCATGGGATCGATTGTTTCCCTGGCCCGGCGACAGTGGTATAGCAGTCAGCCTAAACCCTTGATCCGGACCCCCTGCGAGTTAGAGGACATCCATGAAACTGATCATCGCCATCATCAAGCCGTTCAAGCTCGACGAGGTGCGCGAGGCCCTGACGGAATTGGGCATCCAGGGCCTGACCGTGAGCGAGGTCAAGGGCTTCGGACGGCAGAAGGGCCAGACGGAAATTTACCGGGGTGAAGAATACTCGGTGAGCTTCCTGCCCAAGGTCAAGATCGAGGTGGCGGTGAGCGACCAGGTCGTCGACCAGGCGGTCGAAGTGATCCAGAAGGCCGCGACCACCGGCCGCATCGGCGACGGCAAGATTTTCGTCGCCGAGTTGGTCCAGGCGGTGCGCATCCGCACCGGCGAAACCAACACCGACGCGCTCTGAGGACCGCGAGGCGGGAGCATCGCGCTCCCGCCACCGCAGGTTCTTGTGCCCGGACGCGCATGGCGCTAGACTCGTTTCCGTTTTGTACGGAACGATGGATTTGGGCATGACGGCCTATGGCCCCGGCACGGATCGGCTTGGCAACGACCGCCTCGACCGACTGAGCGATTACCCCTTTACCCGACTGGCCACGCTGCTGGCCGATCAGCCGGTGCGGACCAACCGTCCGGCGCTGATGCTGTCGCTGGGCGAGCCCCAGCATCCGCCGCCGGGCCTGATCGACGAGACCCTGCGCGCCAACGCCCATCTCTGGGGCAAGTACCCGCCGGTCAACGGCACGGCGGAGTTCCGCGCCGCCGTCGGCGCCTGGCTGAACCGGCGCTACGGCCTGCCCGAGGGGGTGCTCGACCCCGAGCTGTCGGTGCTGCCGGCGGCCGGCACCCGCGAGGCGCTGTTTCTCACCGCGCTGCTGGCGGTGCCCGAGCGCAAGGCCGGACAGCGGCCGGCGGTGCTGATGCCCAATCCGTTCTACGCGGTCTATGAGGGCGCGGGGATGCTGGCCGGCGGCGAGCCGGTGTTTCTCTCGGCGACCCGCGAGACCGGCTTTTTGCCCGATCTCGAGTCTCTCGCCCCGGCGCTGCTCGAGCGCACGGCGCTGTTCTATCTATGCTCGCCGGGCAACCCCCAGGGCGCCGCCGCCGATGCCGGCTATTTCGCCCGCGCGCTCGGTTTGGCCCGGCACTACGGCTTCGTGCTGGCGGTGGACGAGTGCTACTCGGAAATCTACACCGCGACGCCGCCGGTCGGGGCGCTGACCGTGGCCGCCGGACTGGCCGACGGTGCGGCCTCGCCCTGGTCCAACCTGCTGGTGTTCCACTCGCTGTCGAAGCGCTCCAGCGCCGCCGGCCTGCGCTCGGGCTTCGTCGCCGGGGACCCGGCGCTGATCAAGCGCTTTTCCCGGCTGCGCAGCTATTCCAATGCCGGCTCGCCGCTGCCGGTGCTGGCGGCGGCGGCGGCCTTGTGGCGCGACGAGGCCCATGTCGAGGACAACCGGGTCCGGTATCGCGCCAAGTTCGACGCCGCGGCGGCCGAGTTGGAGGGGCGGTTCGGGTTCTATCGCCCGGCCGGCGGCTTCTTTTTGTGGCTCGAGGTCGGCGATGGCGAGGCCGCCTGCCGGCGGCTGTGGAGCGACGCCGGGGTGCGGGTGCTGCCCGGCGCCTATGTCAGCCGCACCGACGCCGAGGGGCGCAATCCCGGCACCGCCTATATCCGGGTGGCGCTGGTTCACGACGCCGATCTCATCGCCGAAGCCTGCGCCCGCATGGCGCGGGTTTTATAGGCCGGGAATCTGGAGTATTCCCAGGAATCTGGAGTATTCATGGTCTCGCTCAATGCCTCACGTCCGGATGATCCCGCGATGAAGGAAGCCCGCACCGCCCCTCCCCCCCGTCCGGCGCCCGGTTCGCGACCGGTGGCGGTGGCTGCTGCCGCCGCCGCCGCCCAGCGCATCGACAGCAAGCGCGAGCGGGCGCGGCTGCTGTCGCTGGCGCTGATCGCCCTGATCAAGAAGCGGGTCACCGAGCTGACCGGGCTCGGGCTGGTGCTGGCCGGCGGTCTGCTGGGGGCGATGCTGGCCTCGTACAATCCCAACGATCCGTCGTTCAACACCATCAAGGGAATCGGGGCGACCGGCTCGGCGCACAACCTGATCGGCACCCCCGGCGCCTATGTCGCGGATCTGGTGGTCCAGGCGATCGGCCTGTCCGGATTCCTCGCGGTGGTGGCCTGCACGGTCTGGGGCATCCGGCTGGCGCTGCTGCTCGAGGTGCCGAAACCGTTCTGGCGCGGCACGATGCTGGTGCTGGCCATGCTGTTCGCCGCCCTGGTGCTGGGGGCGCTGCCGCCGATGCCCGGGCTCGGCATGTTCCGCGACCATCCCGGCGGCAGTCTCGGACTGGTGGTGCACGCCCGGCTGAGCGCCACGGCCTGGAACATTCCCACCCTGTTTCTCAGCGCCGTCGCGGCGCTGCTGCTGTTTGCCGGCGCCCTGGGGCTGCCGGTGCTGACCTTCTTCCGGCTTGGCTCGACGATGCGGAGCTTCGGTCCCTGGCTGGCCGGACTGCCGGCGCTACTGGCCCGGCGCGAGACCGCGCCCGCCGAAGCGCGGCCGCACCGCCCCCCGGCCTTCACCCCCCGCATGGCGCCGTCTTTTGGACCGACACCGGCTCCGGGCGCGGCACCGGGCGGCAAACCCGAGGAGGATATCGGAGACGAACGGGAGCCGGATCACGACCAGAACGCCTTTTCACCGCCGCCGGCGCCGCCAGCGCCCCCGGCACCGGCGCCGTCCCTGTGGCGCTCCGAGCCGGCGCCAGCGCCCGCGGCCGCTCCGGCGTCCTCCCGCCGGTCGCCACCGCCGCCGCTGCCAATGCCGGGCGAGGATGCGGCCTACCAGTTGCCGCCGGTGGATTTGTTGCGACCGCCGCCGATGGGCAGCCGCAGCGCCCAGCTGTCCGAAGACGAGATGCGCCATCACGCCGCCGGTTTGACCGGGGTGCTCGGCGATTTCGGCGTGCGCGGCGAGATCAAATCGTACCGGCCGGGACCGGTGGTCACGCTTTATGAGCTGGAGCCGGCGCCCGGCACCAAATCTTCGCGGGTGATCGGGCTGGCCGACGATCTGGCGCGCTCGATGAGCGCGGTTTCGGTGCGCGTCGCCGTGGTCCCGGGGCGCAATGTCATCGGCATCGAACTGCCCAACCCCAAGCGCGAGACCGTGTGGCTGCGCGAATTGCTGGAACACGATTCCTACGCCCGCACCGGCGCCCGGCTCGCCCTGGTGCTGGGCAAGGATATCGGCGGCGCGCCGGTGATCGCCGATCTCGCGCGCATGCCCCATCTGCTGATCGCCGGCACCACCGGCTCCGGCAAGTCGGTGGGCATCAACACCATGATTCTGTCGCTGCTCTACCGGATGACTCCGGAGCAGTGCAAATTCATCATGGTCGATCCCAAGATGCTCGAACTCTCGGTCTATGACGGCATTCCCCATTTGCTGGCTCCGGTGGTCACCGATCCCAAGCGGGCGGTGGTGGCGCTGAAATGGACCGTGCGCGAGATGGAGGATCGCTACCGCAACATGTCCAAGCTGGGCGTGCGCAACATCGAGGGCTACAACGCCCGCCTCCGCGAGGCCCGTGAGGCCGGAACCCTGCTCAGCCGCCGGGTCCAGACCGGCTTCGATCCCGATACCGGCAAGCCGATCTTCGAGGAGCAGCCGCTCGACCTCAACGATTTGCCCTACATCGTGGTGGTGGTCGACGAGATGGCCGACCTGATGCTGGTCGCCGGCAAGGATATCGAGGCGGCGATCCAGCGTCTGGCCCAGATGGCCCGCGCCGCCGGCATCCACATCATCATGGCGACGCTACGGCACTCGGTGGACGTCATCACCGGAACCATCAAGGCCAACTTCCCGACCCGGATCAGCTTCCAGGTCACGTCCAAGATCGACAGCCGCACCATTCTCGGCGAGCAGGGCGCGGAGCAACTGCTGGGGCAGGGCGATATGCTTTACATGGCCGGCGGCGGCCGCATCACCCGTGTCCACGGCCCCTTCGTCGCCGACGAGGAGGTGGAGCGGGTGGTGCAGACCCTCAAGGCCCAGGGCGAGCCCAGCTACATCGACGCCGTCACCGAGGATTCCGAAGAGGGCGACGAGGACGAGGGCGACCGGCGCTCGTCTTCGTCCGGCGGTTCTGGCGGCGGCGGCGGCTCCGGCAGCAGCAGCGAGGACGAGATGTACGACAAGGCGGTGGCGCTGGTTTCCCGCGAGCGCAAGGCGTCCACCAGCTTTGTTCAACGTTTCCTGCGGATCGGCTATAATAGCGCCGCCCGCCTGATCGAGCGCATGGA
>CAIOBP010000187.1 GCA_903856295.1 uncultured Rhodospirillales bacterium
CCGTTCTTCGGACGCTTACGCGTCCTCATCACTCCGGGAGGCCCGGCTGCGCAGTATCAGCAAGCAATTAATTTACAGAAGCTAGTATGCACAAACCTACGTAAGCTTGTCAGCCGGCATATGTACCTAAACAGCCACCGGCAGGAAGAGGGACGCGATCATGATCCTGAGGAGGTGGCTGGCGGTCCTGTCGTCGGTAATGCTGTTCGGCTGGGCGGGCACCGCCGCCGCCGAGACGGTGCTCAACGAGAGGGTGCTCAAAATGGGCTTCACCCTCACCGGCAGTTCCCATTACGGCAGCGGCGGAGCGGCGTTCGCCGAGGCCGTGGCCCGCGGCACCGGGGGGCGCTACCGCATCCAGCTTTACCCCGACGGCACCCTTGGCGCCGAGCGCGAGCTGCTGGAAGGGGCGCAGGAAGGCTCGGTCGACCTCGCGCTCGTCTCCACCGGCCCAGTCGGAAACTTCGTGCCGGAAACCCTGATCACCGACATCCCATTCCTGTTCCGTGATTACGCCCACGCCAGGGCGGTGCTCGATGGCCCGATCGGGCAGGAGATGCTGGCCCTGTTTCCCAAGCACGACCTGATCGCGCTGGCCTGGGGCGAAAACGGCTTCCGTCATCTCACCAACAGCGTGCGGCCGGTGCGCGAGCCCGACGATCTCAAGGGCCTGAAAATCCGCACCATGCAAAATCCGCTGCATGTGCTGACCTTCGCCACCCTCGGCGCGCGGCCGATTCCGATGCCGTTCCCGGAATTATATGGAGCGCTCCAGCAGCGGAGCGTCGACGGCCAGGAGAACCCCGCCCTGACCGTGGAGAAAAGCCGCTTCTTCGAGGTGCAGAAATACCTGTCCCTGACCCGGCCACGTCTATTCGCCGGCTCTGGTGATCATGGCGCCGACGCGATGGAACGCCCTCGACGACGCCGACCGCGCGGTCTTCCGCGACGCCGCCAAGCGCGCGGCCCAGGCCATGCGCGACGACATCGACCGCTCGGAGCGCGACGCCCTCGCCGCCCTGCGCAAGGCCGGCATGGACATCATCACGGTCGACCGGGCCCGGTTCGAAGCCGCGACCGCCCCCGTCCATGCCGACTGCGCCCGGCGGTTCGGCCAGGAGCGCATCGACCGCATTCGAAACTATCACGAGTAGCGACCGGATTCGACCGGTCAGTTCAGGACCTTGGCCGCGACGCAGGCCCGGACCGAGGGAGACATCGCCCCGACGGAGCGGGAGACCACGTATTCGCCCATCAAAATCATGTTGATGGCCTGACCGTCGGCGGACAGCGGCAACGACAGGCGGGCGCAATTGAACGAGAACAGCCCGCCGCTGCGGGGCGGCACGACCTCGTACATCGGCTCGCCCAGCACCAGACAGCGATAAACCCCCTGAGTCGCCGGATTGTTGGCGGGATCGACCACGATGTCATCCATCGTCTTGCCGGTGGGATCGCGCTTCAGATTGTCGACGATGTGAATGCCGACCAACCGGTAATGCAGCCGGATCGGATTGTGCGAAACATCGATCAAGGCCAGATTACCCAACCAGGGCCGCAAAGATTCCGGAGTGAAGTCCCGGCGGGCCGGCATGCGACGGCCATTCCGCGCGGACTCCCAGAGCCTGAACAACGACAAAAGCGTCGGTTCCCCGCGAAGACAGTCGCCATCATCCTCAAGAGGATATGAAATGACGTTTATGTGCTTTGTCACAGCCATCGACAAACACCCAGACCATTATCTTCGACAACCAAGATACAACATCAAGTCAGTAAATCAACCTCCATGGTCAATCCCAACTGCGACATAGTGTCTTCACGAACGAACAAGTACGAATAATTAATAAATATTTATAGTTAGTTCGCTTGTTGTTTGGAAAAATTTTTCATGGCTTTTGATGAAACCACGACATGTTTTCAGGAGACAGCCCAGCGGCGCGCGCAGGTCAGGCCCACGGATCACGCCCGACGCGGCGCACGGCAGCGCGGCCGCCTTTCCGGTATCAGACCTTCCCGAACAGCCCCAGCTCCTTGAGATAGCAGCCGAAATCCCGGTCATCGCGCTCGATGTGATCAAACACCGCCGAGTTGATGAACGGAAGATTGACCCGGATCGCCTCCACCATCGGATCGACCACCAGCAATGTCGCCAGGGCATCGGTGTGCATGGCGTGATGTTCGGCGTGGCGCTCGATTTTGGCATAGAAGAATTGATGCATGATCAACTCTTCATAGGTGGCGTGCGCCCGATAGCTGGAATAAAACGCGGCGGCGATGGCGGCGACCCGCTCGGTGCCGGAAGGATCATCCGACGCCGCCGCGACCGCCTCGTTGAGCGCATTGACGCAGGCGATCAGGTCCCGGTGCTGCGCGTCGATCCCCTGATGCCCGATGGACAACGCTTCAGTCCACTCCGTCATGTCGAACTCCATGGTCTTGGCGCTTCGGGACAGCTACTTTTATAGCCAGTCCCGGCCGGTTGAGCCAATCTCTATATGGCTCCTCTGGCCATTGATCCGCCCAAGATACCCACGATGAGCCTGCCGCATATGTCCCTGCCCGAGCGCATCAACATTACCGGCCACTGCCTCGCCGAACCGGCGCGTCGTCATCCGGACAAAACCGCGCTGATCATCGTCGGCGACGAGGGGCGCGAACAGCGCTGGAGCTACCGCGATCTCGATCTCGCGGTGCGGCGGCTGGCCGGCGGCCTGCTCCGGTCGGGAGCGCGGCCGGGCGAGCGGCTGATGATTCGCATGGGCAACGACCTGCCCTATTTGCTGACCTTTTTCGCCGGGCTGGCCGCCGGGCTGGTGCCCCTGCCCTCCTCGGCGGCGCTGACCGGCGAGGAAGCCGAATTCCTGCTCGGCGACTCGGGCGCGGTCTGGCTGGCGCTCTCCGGCGATCTCGCCCTCGATCACGTCCCGCCGCCCGGCGTGCGCGTGCTGACGGAGGATGACATCCGCCGCCTCGCCGGCTCCGGCCCGCCGCTCGACCCCGCCGACACCGCCGCCGACGATCCCGCCTTCCTGATCTACACCTCGGGCACCACCGGCAAGCCCAAGGGCGTGCTGCACGGCCACCGCACCGTCTGGGGCCGGAAGCCGATGCATCAGGGCTGGTACGGCATTTCCGGGAGCGACGTCGTGCTCCACGCCGGAGCCTTCAACTGGACCTACACCCTCGGCGTCGGCCTGCTCGACCCCTGGGCCAACGGCGCCACCGCCGTACTCTATAATGGCCGGCCCGATCCGGCGCTGTGGCCGGAGGTGATCGCCCGCCACGGCGTCACCCTGTTCGCCACCGTGCCCAGCCTCTATCGCCGGATTCTGAAGTACAGCCGGCCGGAACCCAGGCAACTCGCCAGCCTGCGCCACGGCCTGACCGCCGGAGAGGCGCTGCCCCCGGCCCTGCTCGAAGAGTGGCGCGCCCGCACCGGCAAGGAGTTGTACGAAGCCCTGGGCATGAGCGAAATCTCCACCTACGTGTCGACCGGCCCCGGCATGGCGATCCGGCCGGGCAGTCCGGGCAAGCCCCAGCCGGGGCGGCGGGTGGCGATTCTCGATGTCGGGACCGGCCAACCCCTGCCGGCGGGTGAAACCGGCCTGCTGGCGGTGCATCGCTCGGACCCCGGCCTGATGCTCGGCTACTGGCGGCGTCCCGAGGAAGAGGCGCTGGTCTGGCGCGGCGAATGGTTCGCCGGGGGCGATCTCGCCCATTTCGACCAGGATGGCTATCTGTGGTTCCACGGCCGCAACGACGACATTCTGAACACCCAGGGCTACCGGCTGTCGCCCCTGGAAATCGAACGGACGCTGGAGCATCACCCCGACATCGCCGACGTCGCGGTCGGTGAACTTTCGGTGTCGACCGGCCTGAAGCTGCTCACCGCCTTCGTCGTGCCCCACCATGCCGGCGTCAGCGAAGGCGCCCTTCTCGACTGGGCCGCCGCCCACCTCGCGACCTACAAGCGCCCGCGCAAGATCATCTTCCTCGACAAACTGCCCCGCACCGCCAACGGCAAACTTCTGCGCCGGGAGTTGACGGGGTCTGGGGCCTGAGGCCCCAGTGGGGTCCAGGGGCGAAGCCCCTTGGTCGCCGAAGGCAAGGCCAGCAGCCTTTGGAAACCGGAACTTAAAGCAGGTCCAGAATCGCCAGCAACAATGCTCCGGCGGTGTCGACCACTTGGTGGGCACCGGCGGCCAGCAGTTCCTCGGGCTCGTGATAGCCCCAGCTGACACCGATCGCGCCGGCGCCGGCCCGGCGCGCCATCTCGATGTCATAGACCGTGTCGCCGACCATCACCGTCCCGGCGGGCTCGCCTCCCGCCTCGGACAGCGCCCGGAAGATCATGTCCGGATCCGGCTTGCCCGGCCCGAAATCCGCCGTCTGGAGCGTGACGAAGAAGCGGCCGAGATCGTGGCGTTCCAGCACGGCGGCCAAACCGCGCATCGACTTGCCGGTGGCCACGCCCATTGGCACGCCCTCGCGCTCCAGCGCCTCCAGCACCTCGCGGATGCCCGGAAACACCGGCTCGCCATGCAGCCCCGCCCGCCGCTCGATGGCGAAGGCATCCTTGTAATGTTCGGAGAGACGGATGTGCTGATCCTGATCGCCCTCGGGCAGCAGGCGCGCCACCGCTTCGACCAGCGACAACCCGACCACCCGGCGCACGCGATGGGAATCCGGTTCTTCCAGCCCCTCCCGCCGCCACGCCTCGGCCATCGCCGAAATGATCGCATGCTGGCTGTCGATCAGCGTGCCGTCACAGTCGAATAACACCAGGTTTTTGCTCAGATTCATCGTTTCGCCGGTTGTAAGACTCTTTTGCACAAACTTCGCGCCGGATTCGCCCTTCGGCCAACGGCGGCGCGGAACGGGTCATACCGTCACCCTGAAAACGCCTCAGCCCCAGTTCGTATCCTTGCAGCCGCCGCTGAACACCGACAGCGCGTCGCAAAGATCGGGCAGCATGCGCTCGACGGCGGCCTCGCCCTCGGCGATGGTCTCCTCGGCGCGGTCGAATTCCAGCAGCCCGATATGGCCGAGACGCGGCACGATATGAACGTCGGGCGGTTCACCGGCCAAGCGCGAGCGGGTGATGCGGTCGGTGATGATGTTGAAGGACGAGACCATCACGCCGAACATGCTCGGCCCCTCATAGTCGCGGCGGAAGATGCGCCGGGTCAGGGCATTGAGCGCCGAGGGCGGCGGCACGTAATGGGGCTGCGGCGCCTCGAGCAGCGCCAGCAGATCGAAGCCGGCCGCCGTCGGCACCTGACAGCCCGGTTTGCGCGCCTTGCCGATGATGTCGCCCGAGAGGTTGACCGCGATCACCATCTGGCAGCCCAGCGCCCGGCACACCGACACCGGCACCGGATTGACCAAAGCGCCGTCGACCAGCCACTGATTGTCGATCTTCATCGGCGGAAACACGCCGGGCAGGGAAAACGAGGCGCGCATCGCCTCGACCATCGGGCCTTCGCGCAGCCAGACCTCGTGTCCGGTCGACAAATTGGTGGTGACGGCGACGAACGGCGTCGGCAGGTTCTCGATCCTGACATCGCCGATGTGGCGCATCATCTCGGCGACCAGATGATTGCCGCCGATCAGGCCGCCGTTGGACAGCTTGAGATCGAGATAGCTGACGATCTTGAGACGGGTCAGCTTGCGCGCCCAATCCTCAAGCGCCGACATCCGGCCGGCAAGATAGGTGCCGCCGACCAGCGCCCCCACCGAGGAGCCGGCAATCACATCGGGCTCGACGCCATAGCGCCGCAATGCCCGCAACGCACCGATATGCGCCCAGCCCCGCGCCACCCCGCCACCAAGGGCAAGGCCGATGCGCGGACGCTTGCGGGTGCCCGGGCTGCCCGGGGAGCCTTCGTTCACTGCCATCGCCGTCAGTCCTGCCGTTGTTTGCGCGCCGCGAACTCCAGGGGTACCGGCTTGCCCTGCAAGCGGCGGATCAGCTTCTGCCACCAGGTTTCCGGAACCGGAACAAGCTTGACGTCCCTCAAATCGGCCTGATCGTTCATGACGGCAACTCCTCGACAAGTGTCACTCCGGCGGACAGGCCGGCCCGGCGTCGACACACCACGATCCTGCTACAAAATCCGCATTTTCGCCACGGGTGAAACGCGCCGCTGGCGTCTTATCCGCAGCAGGACGGTCTGGTCCGTAGCAGGACAGTCTGGCATCTCCGGCACCATGACGCTGGCGCTTGCCATCGCAGGGACATACACTGGTAATCACTCGGCATGGTACGGGGTCAAATCGATCCAGTTCAAATCGATCCGGTTCAAATCGACAAGGTGCGACGGCGGTGGTTGCTCGGGTAAAAACGGTGGCGTTTCAGGGCATCGACGTGCTCGACATCGATGTTCAGGTGCAGATGTCCGGGGGCATCGTCGCCTTCACCATCGTCGGCCTGCCCGACAAGGCGGTGGGCGAAAGCCGGGAGCGGGTCCGGGCCTCCCTGCACGCGCTGGGACTGGGGTTGCCGCCGAAGCGAATCACCGTCAACCTCGCCCCCGCCGACGTCCTGAAGGAGGGCAGCCATTTCGACCTGCCGATCGCCCTCGGCCTGCTGACGGTGATGGGCGTGCTGCCCGGCGATGAAATTTCCCGCTACGTCGCCCTCGGCGAACTGGCCCTCGACGGCACCCTGACCCCGGTGGCCGGCGTGCTGCCGGCGGCGGTCAACGCCCTGGCCCGCGAGCGTGGCCTGATCTGCCCGGCCGGCTGCGGCGGCGAAGCGGCCTGGGCCGGCGATCTCGACGTGCTGGCTCCCGCCTCGCTGCTGGCGCTGATCAACCACTTCAAGGGCACCCAGGTCCTGACCCCGCCCAAGCCGAAGCTGGAGGAAGCCGGCGGCGGCGGTCTCGATCTGCGCGACATCAAGGGCCAGGAGACCGCGAAGCGGGCGCTCGAGGTGGCGGCGGCCGGCGGCCACAATTTATTGATGATCGGCCCGCCCGGTTCGGGAAAATCGATGTTGGCGGCCCGGCTGCCCGGCCTGCTGCCGCCGCTGGCGCCGGCCGAGGCGCTGGAAGTGTCGATGATCCACTCGGTCGCCGGCCTGCTCGAAGACGGGCGGCTGCTGCGCCGCCGGCCCTTTCGCGATCCCCATCATTCGGCCTCGCTGCCGGCGCTGGTCGGCGGCGGCGCGCGGGCCAAGCCGGGGGAAATCTCGCTGGCCCACCAGGGCGTGCTGTTCCTCGACGAACTGCCGGAGTTTCCCCGCCAGACCCTGGAAGCCCTGCGCCAGCCCCTGGAGACCGGACGGGCCAGCGTCGCCCGCGCCGCGGCTCACGTCACCTATCCGGCGCGGGTGCAACTGGTGGCGGCGATGAATCCCTGCCGCTGCGGCCATCTCGACAATCCGGCGCTGGCGTGCGGCCGGGCACCGAAATGCGCCGCCGAGTATCAGTCGAAGATTTCCGGGCCGCTGTTCGACCGCATCGACTGCCATATCGAGGTTCCGGCTGTCAGCCCGGCCGATCTCAGCCTGCCGCCGCCGGCCGAGGGCAGCGCCGAGGTCGCGGCCAGAGTCGCCGCCGCCCGCGCCGTCCAGACCGACCGTTACCGTCCCGACCGCGACGGCGCCGCCCGGCTTCAATCCCTGAGCGGCGGCGGCCACGCGCCGGTGCGCAGCAACGCCGACGCCGACGGCGAACTGCTCGAACGGGTCGCCGGTCCCGACCAACCCGGCCGCGCCCTGCTCTCCCAGGCCGCCGAACGCATGCACTTGACCGCGCGCGGCTATCACCGCGTGCTGCGGGTCGCGCGCACCCTGGCCGATCTCGAAGGCGCCGACGCCGTGCGCCGGCTCCACATCGCCGAGGCCCTGAGCTACCGGCGGATCGGGCCGGGACGATAAAACGAACGCGGCCACACGGTCGAAATACGTATAATCTCGCAATCAGGCGCTATTTCACCCGGTCGGGACCCGCCCAAGCCGTTGCCCGACCGTCTTCGCCTTGCTACAAATGGCGCGGCGTGCCCGCCATCGCTCCCATCCAGGAGACATCCCGCCATGGCGATGATCGAGATTGAAAAGCTGGTCAGGCGCTTCGGCAGCTTCACCGCCGTGGACGGCGTCAGCTTCACCGTCGAGCGCGGCACGGTGCTGGGCTTTCTCGGCCCCAACGGCGCCGGCAAGTCGACCACCATGAAAATGATCACCGGCTTTCTCGCGCCCACCGCCGGCCGGGTCGTGGTCGAGGGCTTCGATCTCGCCGACTCGCCGGTCGAGGCCAAGCGCCGTATCGGCTATCTGCCCGAGGGCGCGCCGGCCTATGCCGAGATGACGCCCCGGGCGTTCCTCGATTTCGTCGCCGATGTCCGCCAGCTCAAGGGCGACGACCGGCGGCGCCTGCTCGATCAGGCGATCGCGCGGGTCGATATCGGCCCGGTGCTGGAACAGCCGATCGATACCCTGTCCAAAGGCTTCAAGCGCCGGGTCGGCTTGGCCCAGGCGATTCTCCATGATCCCGACGTGCTGATTCTCGACGAACCCACCGACGGTCTCGATCCCAACCAGAAACACGCCGTGCGCACCCTGATCAAGGAAATGGCCGCCAGCAAGGCGATCATCATCTCGACCCACATCCTGGAAGAGGTCGAGGCGGTGTGCAACCGCTCGTTGATCATCGCCCGCGGCCGCGTGCTCTCAGAGGGCGGACCGCTGCCGAATGGGGCCGGCTGGCGCTTCGGCGAACATGAGGCCGCCCCCGACCGGCTCGACGCCGTGTTTCGCCGCATCACCACCGGAAAAACTGAAAGTCAGGAGAAAGCGGCATGATCGGAGGGACCATCGCTGTCTATCGCCGGGAACTGAGCGGCTATTTCGCAACCCCGGTGGCCTTCGTGTTCATCGTGATTTTCCTGCTGCTCACCGGCATCTTCACCTTTTACGTCGGGGGCTTCTTCGAGCGCGGTCAGGCCGACCTGAAACCCTTCTTCATGTTTCATCCCTGGCTTTATCTGCTGCTGATGCCGGCCATCGCCATGCGCCTGTGGGCCGAGGAGCGCAAGACCGGCTCCATCGAGTTGCTGCTGACCCTGCCGGTGCGGCTGTGGGAAGTGGTGCTCGGCAAATTCCTGGCGGCGTGGAGCTTCACCGCCATCGCGCTGGCTCTGACCTTTCCGCTCTGGCTCACCGTCAGCTATCTCGGACAGCCCGACCAGGGGGTGATCGTCGCCGGCTATCTCGGCAGCCTGCTGATGGCCGGCGGCTATCTCGCGATCTGCGCCTGCCTGTCCGCCGTCACCAGCAATCAGGTGATCGCCTTCGTGCTCGGGGTGATCGTCTGCCTGATGTTCACGGTTTCGGGGACGCCGATCGTGCTCGATCTGATCACGGCCTGGGCGCCCCAGTCGCTGGTCGACACCATCGCCTCGTTCAGCTTTCTCGGCCGCTTCGGCGCCATCGTCGATGGCGTGGTCGATCTCCGGGACCTGGTTTATTTTGCCTCGTTGATCGCTTTCTGGCTCTTCGCGAACGCGGTGGCCGTCGATCTGCGCAAGGCCGGCTGAAGGGAGACGCGGTATGGTGACCTCGAAGACGCTCTCCCGCAGGATACTGTCCCTGACCGCGCTCGGCGTCGCGGCGGTGCTGTTTCTCTCGGTCAATGTGCTGAGCGGCGCGCTGCTGCATCAGACCCGGCTCGACCTGACCGCCGACCGGCTGTTCACCCTCTCCCCGGGCACGCGCAACATCCTGGCTTCGCTCAAGGAACCGATCACCCTCCGGCTGTTCTTCTCGGAAAAGCTGGCCGGCGCCTCGCCGGGGCTGCGCCTCTATGGCCAGCGGGTGCGCGAGGTGCTGGAGGAGTACGCCAGCCGCTCCAACGGCAAAATCCGGCTCAAGATCATCGATCCGGAGCCGTTCTCGGATGCCGAGGACCGGGCGGTCCAGGCCGGGATTCAGGGCATCCCCATTGAGCAGGGCTCCGGCCAGCCGGCCTATTTCGGCCTCGTCGGCACCAACAACACCGACCGCCAGGAGGTGATCCCCTTCTTCTCCCAAAGCCGGGAGCGCTTTCTCGAGATCGATCTGACCAAGCTGGTGTACGCCCTGACCGACCCGCCGAAGCCGGTGGTGGCGGTGATCTCCGACATGGACCTGACATACGGACCCGGCGGTCTGATGGCGGCGATGCGCGGCAACGCCCAGACGTACGCCTTCCTGCGCGTGCTGCGCCAAACCTTCGACATCCGGGTGCTCAAGTCCGATATCGCCAGCATCGACAGCGATGTATCTGTCCTGCTGGTGCTACGGCCGCAACAGCTGCCCGAGCCCGCCCTCTTCGCCATCGACCAGTACGTGCTGGCCGGCGGCAAGGCGATCGTGTATGTCGATCCGTATGTCGAGAGCGCCACCGACCAGCCAGGACCGACCGGCGCTCCGGTGCCCGCCCAGCGCTCTGCGACCGTGTCCAGGCTGTTCGCCGCCTGGGGCATCGCGATGGACGAGGAGCATTTCGTCGCCGACCCCAGCCTCGCGGTGCGGGTGGCGTCCGGCCAGGGGGCACGGCGGCGCTCGCTGCCCTATCCGGCCTGGCTGGAGATCGGCGCGGACAATCTCAACCATGACGACGTGGTCACCGCCGACCTGTCCGGCCTGATGATGGCCTCGCCGGGCGCGCTCTCCAAGCTTCCCGACGCCGAGACGGTGTTCACGCCGCTGCTGACCAGTTCACCGCGCGGCCAGTTGCTGGAACTGTCCAGGCTGGAAGGCGACCCCGATCCCGAGGCGCTGATGGCGGCGCTCGCCGCTGGCGGCAAGCGTCAGGTGCTGGCCGCCCGCGTCTCCGGCACCCTCAAAACCGCCTTCCCCGACCGCAACCTCGACAAGGGCACGCCGCTCAATGTCAGCGCCAAGCCGGCCAACCTGATCGTGGTCGCGGACACCGACATGCTGGAGGATCGCTTCTGGGTCCAGGAGCAGAGCCTGCTCGGCGAACGGGTGCTGACCCCCTTCGCCGCCAACGTCGATTTTCTCAGCAACGCCATCGACAATCTCACCGGCACCAACGACCTGATCGGCCTGCGCGGCCGGGCCGGCGCGACCCGGCCATTCCTGGTGATCGAGGCGCTGCAACGGGCGGCGAGCGAACGCCTGCTCGCCCGCGAGCAGGCTTTGCGCAACCGTCTCGAACAGGCGCAAAAGCAGATCGCCGACCTTGAAGGCAAGGCCAAGCCCGGCAGCGGCACCCTGCTCGCCCCCGACGAACAGGGGGTGATCGAGCGCTACCGGTCGGAGATACTCGGGACCCGCAAGGAATTGCGCGAGGTTCAGCACAATCTCAACCGCGATATCGAGCGGCTTTCCGGCAAGCTCAAGGCTCTCAACATCGCCGCGATGCCGGTGCTGGTCGCGGGCTTCGCCTTTTGCCTCGCCGGATGGCGCGCCCGGCGGCGGCGGATGGCGGTTCGCGACTGACGCATTTTTCCGGCAGGGGTTGCCTCCATGAAACTCAAGACCTTCATCGCATTCGCCGGCATCACGTTGACCGCGGCGGCGGCGGCCATGTTCGCGGTGAGCGGTCGCAACGTCGCGCCGCCCGCCGACCCCGGCGCCGGCCAGCCGCTGATTCCCGGGCTGGCTCAGCGCATCAATCAGGTGACCGTGCTGGTGGTGGGCACCGCCAGCCAAACCGCGACCTTCGTCCGCCCCGATCCCGAGACCGACCGCTGGACCCTGGTCGAAAAATCCGGCTATGCCGCCGATACCGATCTGGTCAGGCGGGTCATCGTGTCGCTGGCCCTGTCGCGGACCGTCGAGTCCCGCACCTCGAAACCCGAGCAGTACGCAAGGCTCGCCCTGAGCGACGACACCGCCACCACCGTGACCTTGCGTTGCGCCGATGGCCAGGACCTCCCCGGCCTGTTCATCGGCAAGACCGTCACCGCCGCCACCGCCGAACGGGAAGGCACATTCTATGTCCGCCGGAGTGGCGACGCCATGGCATGGATGGCCGAGGGCCGGTTGCCGCCCCTGACCACCGATCCTATGCAGTGGCTGCCCCGCGACCTGCCCTCCCTGCCCCGCGCCCGCGTCGCCTCGGTGACCGTCAGCCGTCCCAACGGCGACGACATCGCCATCAGCCGCAAGGACCCGGCGCTCTCCGATTTCACGGTCAGCGGCCTGCCCCGGAACGCCAAGCTCAAGCAGGCCAAAATCAATGAACTGGCCGGCGCTTCGGAGTTTCTGGCCTTCGAGGATGTCGCGCCGCTCGAGCCCAACGCCCCGCCGCCGGCCGTGGTCACCACCCTGCGCAGCTTCGAGGGCGAAGTGCTGACGATCCGGATTTCAAGGCGGGACGGTCGCAGCTGGGTCAACTTCGCCGCCTCCAGCGAGGGAAAAGCCACCTCCCCCGAGGCCGAACAGCGGATCAAGGATGCCCAGGCCAAGTATGACGGCTGGAGCTACCGCCTGTCCGACGCCGCGGTCAAGGACCTCGCGCCATCCTCCGACGATCTTATGGAAATAGGGGCTGGGGTCAGTGGCCCCGGCGGGGGACAGGGGCGGCGTCCCTGATCTCCGGAAGACGAAGGCCAGGGCTCCGCCCTGGACCCGCCAAAGGCCGCCGGCCTTTGGAAACTGGCTACCTGAAGTCCCGGATCGCCTCCAGAAAGGCGTCGGCGTAGCGCTCGAGCTTGCGGGCGCCGACGCCGGTCAGAGTGGCGAAACCGGTCAGGTCGACCGGCCGGCAGCGGGCCATTTCCTCGAGCGTCGAGTCATGGAAGATAACGTAGGCCGGCACACCCTGCTCCTTGGCCAGCTCGGCGCGGGTGCGGCGCAAGGCCTCGAACAGGGAGGTGTCGTCGCCGGCGAGCGACGGCGCCGCGGCGCCCTTGCCACGGCCCCGGCGCGCCTCCTTCAAACCGCGTTTGGTTTCGGCCAGCGGGTCGCGGCGCAGGTACAGCTTCTCCTGTCCCTTCAGCACCGGCATGGCGGCATCGGTGAGCTGAAAGCCATGGGTCTCGACATCGACGCTGATCAGGCCGAGGGCGATCAACTGCCGGTAAATGCCCTGCCATTCCCGCTTTGAGTGCTCGGCGCCGACACCGAAGGTCTTGAGGCGGTCATGACCGAGCCGAAGCGCCCGCTCATTGGCCTCGCCACGCAAAACGTCGATCAGATGGCCGGAGCCGAAGCGCTGACCGGTGCGATAAATCGCCGACAGCGCCTTCTGCACCGCCACCGAGGCATCCCACATGGCCACTTCGTCGAGGCAGGTGTCGCAGTTGCCGCAAGGCTCGGCCAGAGCCTCGCCGAAATAGCCAAGCAGCGCCTGCCGCCGGCACCCCGGCGTCTCGCAGTAGCCGAGCAGCGCCGAAAGCTTGACCCGCTCGGCATGCTTATGGGCGTCGGACGCCATCGAGGCGTCGAGCAACTGACGGACCAGCACGACATCAGACATACCGTATGCCATCCAGGCATTGGCGGGCAGGCCATCGCGACCGGCGCGACCGGTCTCCTGATAATAGGCTTCAAGGGATTTCGGCAGGTCGAGATGGGCGACGAAGCGAACATCCGGCTTGTCGATCCCCATGCCGAAAGCGATGGTCGCCACCATCACCAGACTGTCGGAGCGAATGAAACGGTCCTGGTGGGCGTCGCGGGTCGCCGCCGGCAGGCCGGCATGATAGGGCAGCGCCTCGCGGCCCTGGGCGGCCAGCCAAGCCGCCGTCTCATCGACCTTGTTGCGCGACATGCAATAAATGATGCCGGCATCCCGGGGGTGGTTCTCCTTGAGAAAGGAAAGCAGCTGCTGGCGCGGATTCTCCTTGACGGTCACCCGGTAGGTGATGTTGGGCCGGTCGAAGCTGGTGAGAAAGACCCGGGCCTCTTCGAGTCCGAGCTGACTGGCGATGTCGACGCGGGTGCGCTGGTCGGCGGTGGCGGTCAGGGCCAGCCGGGGCACGGCGGGATAACGCTCGTGCAGCAGGGAAAGCTGCAGATACTCGGGCCGGAAGTCGTGCCCCCACTGGGAAACGCAGTGGGCTTCGTCAAGCGCAAACAGCGCCAACCGCGACCGGTCGAACAATTCGAGACAGCGGGGCGTGACCAGTCGCTCCGGCGCGACATACAGCAGATCGAGCGTACCCGCCTCGACCGCCCGTTCGATCTCCATGGCCTCGCGCCAATCCACCGTGGAGTTGAGGTACGCCGCACGTACACCCAACTGGCGCAGCGATTCCACCTGATCGCGCATCAAGGCGATCAGCGGCGACACGACCACCGCAACCCCGGGCCGAACCAGCGCCGGAATCTGGTAGCACAGAGACTTGCCGCCACCGGTCGGCATCAAGACCAGGGCATCACCACCGGCGATGACATGATTGATGACATCGGCTTGAAGACCCCGGAACTCGTGAAAACCGAATACCGAGCGCAGCACCCGGCGCGCCGGTTCCTCTCCTGCACTCATGGCCCCACACTCATGGCACAGCCTCTATCCCTGGCGCAACTATCACCGCTGCATACCATATTTCGCGGCAAACACCAGAGGGGATTGAATTGCCCCCCGCTTGCCACTAAACTTCGGCCATGAATGAGACCGCAGCAAACACCGTACTGGTCACCGGCGCCGGCAAACGGATCGGCCGTGAAATCGCGCTCGATCTGGCCGCGCATGGCTGGGCGGTGGCGGTTCACTACCATCACTCCGGGGCTGCCGCCGAAGAGGTGGCGGCCCGGATCGTCGCGCGAGGCGGCCGGGCGGTGGCGCTTGGCGCCGACCTCGCCCGCGAGGACGAGGTCGCGGCGCTGGTGCCGGCGGCGGCCGAGCGGCTGGGACCGCTGACGGCGCTGATCAATAATGCCAGCGTTTTCAAGGATGACCGCATCGACACCGTCAGCCGGACCAGCTGGGACGAACACCTCGAGGTCAATCTCCGCGCGCCCCTGGTGCTGACTCAGGCCTTCGCGGCCCAACTGCCGGCGACGGCGACCGGCTGCGTGGTCAACATCCTCGACCAGCGGGTCTGGAACCTGACGCCGTACTTTCTGTCGTACACCGTCAGCAAGTCGGCGCTGTGGACCCTGACCCGGACTCTGGCGCTGGCGCTGGCGCCCCGGGTCCGGGTCAACGCCATCGGCCCCGGCCCAACCTTGCGCAACGAACGCCAGACCGAGGATCACTTCGCCACCCAGTGCCAGCGGGTTCCACTCGGCCGCGGCACCACTCCCGGTGAAATTTGTGATGGTGTACGCTTCATTCTTGGCGCCAAGGCCCTGACCGGCCAGATGATCGCCCTCGATGGCGGCGAGCATCTCGGCTGGGCCCAGCCAACCACCGGCTTTGTTCCGGTAGAGTAACGTCGGCGGCCTGTCCCGCCGCCCCGGACCGGACCGCTGCCTCCGGGTCCGGTCACCGCGATTCCGGCGCATACCTCTTTGGGATAACCGGTCGGGCGTACGGAACCGGCGTCGCGAGTATCCTTTCGGATAAGCCCCTGGTATCGCGCGATTTCGCGAGGTCTGAGTTGTACACAGGCAAAGAGTACAGCTTTGGAGCCTGTCCGCGCCCTCGATTCGGTCGTCAAAATGTCACAATTGCTGCACCGCAACAGGCTTGACAAAATTTTTGTCGTTATAAATCAAACAGTTAATATTGATGCCTATTTTTTAAGCATACACCCCGAAGCCACGGAGCGCCATGAGTCGCGGCTCACGCCACAGAGTTTTCCAAAGACTTATCCACAGATTTGGTGGATATTTTTTTAGCGGCTACGCCTGATGGCTGACACCAAAAGGCTACGCAAACCTCCTTATATCTATGACTTTTCCCCAACCATCACCATTGACCCCGGCTTTCGCCGACGCCAGAATCACCCCATGTCCGAGCCCGACTCTGCCTCCGCCCCCCCCACGCCGACCAAAAGCGACGGCCCTCTCGCCCGCGGCGTCGAGGTCATACGCTCGTATCTGCGCACCCTGCCCCAGGCGCCGGGGGTCTACCGCATGCTTGGGGAAAAGGGCGCGGTTCTGTATGTCGGCAAGGCCAAAAGCCTGAAAAAACGGGTGGCCAGCTACACCCAGCCGGCGCGCCAGCCGCTGCGCATCCAGCGCATGATCGCCGAAACCGCAACCATGGAATTTGTGATCACCAATTCCGAGGTCGAGGCGCTGCTTCTCGAGGGCAACCTGATCAAGCGGCTGATGCCCCGCTATAATGTCCTGCTGCGCGACGACAAGAGCTTCCCCCACATCCTGATTGCCGGCGACCACCCGCATCCGCAATTGACCAAGCATCGCGGAGCGCGCACCCGGCCCGGCGATTATTTCGGCCCCTTCGCCTCGGCCGGCGCGGTCAACCGCACGGTGGCGGCGCTTCAGCGCGGATTCATGCTGCGCACCTGCACCGACACCGTGTTTGCCAGCCGCTCGCGCCCCTGCCTGCAATATCAGATCAAGCGCTGCACCGCCCCGTGCGTCGACCGGGTCACTCCGGCCGAATACGCCGCCCAGGTCGAGCAGGCCCGCGCCTTCCTCTCGGGCCGCTCCCGCGATATCCAGGCCGGCTATGCCGAAACCATGCTGGCGGCCAGCGACGCCCTCGACTTCGAGACCGCCGCCCAGTACCGCGACCGCATCCGGGCGCTGACCGCGATCCAGGCCCACCAGGACATCAACTTCCAGGATTTGGACGACGCCGATGTCGTCGCCGCCCACCAGGACGGCGGTCAGACCTGCATCCAGGCCTTCTTCTTCCGGGGCGGCTGCAATTACGGCAACCACGCCTACTTCCCCAGCCACGAACGCGGACTGGCCATCGAGGAGGTGCTGGCCTCGTTCCTGGTCCAGTTCTACGAAAACAAACCGGCGCCGCCGCTGCTGCTGCTCAGCCACGATCCGCCCGAACGCCCGCTGATCGCCGAGGCGCTGTCCCTGCACAGCGGCCACAAGGTCGAACTGGCGGTGCCGATGCGGGGCGAGAAGCGGCGGGCGGTCGAGCACGCGATCACCAACGCCCGCGAGGCGCTGGGCCGGCGCCAGGCCGAACGCTCCTCCCAGGCGATGCTGCTGGCCGGAGTCGGCGCGTTGTTCGGTCTGGAGGAGCCGCCGGGCCGGATCGAGGTCTACGACAACAGCCACATCCAGGGCACCAATTGCGTCGGCGCCATGATCGTCGCCGGTCCCGAGGGCTTCACCAAAAACGCCTACCGCAAATTCACCATCCGCAACCAAGAAGTGATGGGCAACGATTACGGCATGATGCGCGAGGTGCTGACCCGCCGCTTCGCCCGCACCCTCAAGGAAGACCCGGAACGCCAGAGCACCGGCTGGCCCGATCTGGTGCTGATCGATGGCGGCAAGGGCCAACTCAACGTCGCGCTGGAGGTGCTGGCGGAGTTGGCCCTCGACGACATCCTGGTGGTGGCCATCGCCAAAGGCCCCGACCGCAACGCCGGCCGCGAGCGCTTCTTCATGGCCGGGCGCGAGCCTTTCAGTCCCGAGCCACGCGACCCGGTGCTCTATTACCTGCAACGGCTGCGCGACGAGGCCCACCGCTTCGCCATCGGCAGCCATCGCGACCGCCGGGCCAAGGCCCAGACCCGTTCCGAGATCGACCAGATTCCCGGCATCGGCCCCGCTCGCAAGAAGGCGCTGCTGCTCCATTTCGGCAGCGCCAAGGCCGTCGCCCGCGCCGGGCTGGCCGATCTGGAGGCGGTGTCCGGAATCAACACCGCGGTGGCCCGGAAAATCCATGCCTTTTTTCACGAGGAAGGGTAGACTCCGGAACAGGATGCTCCGGCTCGGTTCGGAGGATCGTCACGAACATTTATCGTTTCCCGGGCGTGGACGAGGCGAAGACCCTTGAGATTGCCTCCCGCCTGCTCCACTACTAAGACTCCGGACACCGAGCGGCACCGTCGGCACTCATGAAACTTTCTCTGCCCAATCTCCTGACTCTTGGCCGCATCGCCGCGATTCCGCCGGCGGTGGCGCTGTTTTTCGTGCCGACGGTCTGGGCGGACTGGGCACTGCTGCTGTTGTTCGGATTCGCCGCGCTCACCGACTGGCTCGACGGCTATCTCGCGCGGATATTGAAGGAAGAATCGGCGTTCGGCCGTTTCCTCGACCCGATCGCCGATAAGTTGCTGGTCTCGGCGCTGCTGTTCATGCTCGGCGCCACCGGCCGCTTGCCCGACCTGTCGGTGGTGCCGGCGGTGATCATCGTGATGCGCGAATTGCTGATCTCGGGCCTGCGTGAGTTCCTGGCCGGAATCGGCGTCGCGCTCATGGTCAGCCAGCTGGCCAAATGGAAAACCGCCGTGCAGATGATGGCCATCGGGCTGCTGATTCTCGGCCGCCAGAGCGGCGAGATACTGCCCTTCGACCATTGGGGCGCCGGAGCGCTGTGGATCGCCGGAGTGCTGACGGTGGCTAGCGGCTGGGACTATCTCGTGGTCGGCTTCGGCCACATCGCCGCCAGCCGGAAGAAATAGAGCCGGAAGCCGCCACCAGAGTCCCGGAGCGCAGGCCGGCGCCCCGGCATCAGGCGCGAGCCTCTTTGGAAAGGGGGCGTGGCCCTGCGGAAATGGGGCGTGGCCCTGCCATTTCCGGGCCTTTCCATCGACGACCAGCCACCCCACATCTATCGGGAACAAGCTTGGCGAGGTCTGTCATGATCTGGTTCCTCAGCCTCATCGCAATATCGTTCCTGATGGGAATTGTGGTCTTGTTCTCGCTCGATCTGCCCGACCGGGAAGATGGCGGCGGGGGGGTGCGGCAGTTGCAGCCGCCACCGATCATGGCCGGCATCTACGACTCGCTGGCCGCGCGCCCCATGATCGCAAGCAGCCACACCCTCAGCCTCGATGATTTTTGAGCGTGATCACATTGACTGTTCGCAGTCAATGTGATCACGCTCTAATGAACCGTGCCGCCGGACGTGGAGGTGAAGCCGGAGAGGATCGACGCGACCAGAGCCGCGCTCTCTTCCAGCGCCTCGCGCATCAGGCTGAGTTGGTCGGCGCGATCCAAGCGGATGCTGACCCCGACCTCGCCAGCCTCGACCACCCGCGCGCTGGTGAATTTGAGCGCCAGATTCTGCATCGCCCGGTTTTCCAGAAGACAGATCAGATTGACCTGCCGGATGCCCCGGTTGCGCGCGATGTTCAGCACCCGCCCCATCAGGTCGCCGCCGACCCCCTTCCCCTGGTAGGACCGCTCGACGCTGAACGCCAACTCCCCACGGCTGGGGAAAAGATCGCCGGCGGTGCGCAGTTCGGCAGCTCCACGCATTTCACCATCGACGAAATAGCCGATAACGATGGTGTCATGCCAATCCAGCCGCAGACAATGCTGCTCGATCACCGCATCCGAAACCGAACCGCCGAAACGCATATGACGGTCGACCGGCGAAAGGCGCAGAAGGTGCGCCCGATAGCGGGACATTTCAGTCGGCAGAAGTTTGCGATAGGCAATCATGGCACAGCTCTTCCTGGCGAGATACTCGCTCCTTGAAAGCGCTTCCTGATCCCTAAGTTTATATGATGCCTGACGAAGGCAAAGCCGACACAGACACCCCCCAACCTTTGCGATCAGGTTGGGGGGACTGTCATAGATCCGGACCGGCAAGTCCATTGCATTTTTCGCAAAGCAGTAAAAACACCGAAAACTCGCGACAAACCATTCCGTTTGTTACGTTTTACGGGCTTCTACGGATCGCGCAATAACAAGGCCGCTTACCGAGGCAATGACATTTAACATCGAATCAAAAAAGCGCAGGAATGTGACAGGACGCCGCAGGCTGCCGAAATCCTGATTTCACCTCCCCTGACTTCGCCTGCCCGACTTCACCTCCATTGACTCAACCGTTCAGGCAGCCGATGATAATCGCCAGGGTACGGAATGCCGCCGTTGCCATCGATACCCTGCGCCTTGCCCGCCCGGACCGCGCTGATTGTCGCGCTGGTTGAACTTTTGCATTGATCCCATGGCCCCTCCTCCTCTGCTCGCCCTTCAGGGCGTCACCGTCACCTTCGGCGGCACGCCGCTGTTCGAGGGCGTCGACCTGCCGATCGCCCGGGGCGACAAGCTGACCCTGGTCGGCCGCAACGGCGCTGGCAAGTCGACCCTGTTGCGCCTGCTGACCGGCGAGGTGCTGCCCGATGGCGGCGACCGCTTCATTCAGCCCGGCTGCCGCATCGGCACCCTGCCCCAGGAGCCCGACATCAAGGGCTTCCGGACGATTCACGAGTTCGTCGCCGCCGGCCTGCCGGAAGGGGACGAAGATGCGCTGCACCGGGTCGACGCGGTGCTCGACCGCCTGCGCCTGCCCGCCGACCGCGAACTGGCGCTGCTCTCGGGCGGCAAGTTGCGCCGGGCCGCTTTGGGACGGGCGCTGGTCAGCCAGCCCGACGTGCTGCTGCTCGACGAACCGACCAATCACCTGGACCTGCCGACCATCGAATGGCTGGAGTCGGAATTGCTGGCCTTTCGCGGCGGCCTGCTGCTGATCAGCCACGACCGCGCCTTCCTCAACCGCCTCGCCCGCAACACCCTGTGGCTGGATCGCGGCCGGCTCCGGGTTTCCGAGCGACCGTTTTCCGAGTTCGAGAGCTGGCAGGCCGAGCAGTTCGCCGCCGACGACCTCGCCTCCCACAAGCTCGACCGCAAAATCGCCTCGGAACTGCTGTGGATGCGCGAGGGCATCAGCGCCCGGCGCACCCGCAATATGGGCCGGGTGCGCTCGCTCCAGCAATTGCGCCGCGACCGCGCCGCCGAGGTCAGGGGCGGCAAGCAGGTCAAGCTCGCGGTCTCCGAGGCCGAGACCGGTGGCCGGCTGGTGATCGAGGCCGAGCGGGTTTCCAAGCAATTCCAGACCTCCTCGGGTCTGCGCTACATGGTCAAGGATTTCTCGACCCGGATTCTGCGCGGCGACCGCGTTGGCCTGATCGGCCGCAACGGCGCCGGCAAAACCACGCTGCTGCGCCTGCTCACCGGCAAGCTGGAGGCAGATTCGGGCACGGTGCGTCTGGCGCCGAGCCTGGAGCCGGCCTATTTCGACCAGAAGCGCGAGGCCCTCGACCCCGACGCCACGCTACGCCGGGTGCTGTGTCCGTTTGGTGGCGACGCCATCGTGGTCGACGGAAAGTCGCGCCACGTCGCCTCCTATCTCAAGGATTTCCTGTTCGACACCCGCGCGCTCGACACCCCCGTGCGCACCCTCTCGGGCGGTGAGCGCAACCGGTTGCTGCTAGCCAAGCTGTTCGCCCTGCCCTCGAACCTGCTGATCATGGACGAGCCGACCAACGACCTCGACATGGACACCCTCGATCTGCTGCAAGAGGTGCTGAGCGAGTATAAGGGCACACTGCTGCTGGTCAGCCACGACCGCGACTTCCTCGACCGCTTGGTGACCTCGACCATCGCCGTCGAGGGCGATGGCGTGGTCGCCGAATATCCCGGCGGCTACAGCGATTATCAGCGCCAGCGTCCGCCGCCCCCCGTGCCGGTGGCCGCCGCGCCGCCCAAACCCGCCGCCGTCACAGCCGCCGAGCCCCCGCCCAAGGCCAAACGCAAGCTCGGCTACAAGGATCAGCGCGAACTCGACCAGTTGCCGGCCCGCCTTGAGGTCCTGACCGCCCAGATCAAGACCCTCTCCGACCGTCTGGCCGACCCTGCCCTGTTCGCCCGCGACGCCGCCGCCTTCGGCCGCCTGAGCGCCGATCTGGAAGCCCGCCACGCCGAACTCGCCGCCGCCGAGGAACGCTGGCTGGAGTTGGCGGCTTTGCGCGAAGAGCTGGAAGGGTGAGCGGCGTTCCCCCGCGACCGGCTGAGCCCCCGCCCTTTCTCTTGACCCCTCCGTTATTCGGCGTAGTTTCAATTTCCTGCAATAGCGCACTCCGAGAGAGGATACGCCGATGAAGCGCCTGCTCGTCGCCCTGGTTCTGGTGATCGCCTGCGCCGTGCCCCCGGCCAAGGCCGCGGAAGCGGCGCCGCTGATGCGCAATGTCATGCAATCCTGCGCTTTTGGCGCCGGCGTCTTCGCCGCGACCACCTATTATGGCCTGACTCCCGCCCTGGCCACCGGGTCTCTGGCTCTGCCGGTGACCGAAGTGGTCGCGGCCAACGCCATCATCGGCTGCGGCGTCGGCGTGGCGGGCGCGACCGCCTCCAGCGTGGTCGGCTGGTTTTACGACCTGATTTTCTGAAGTTTTTCCGGAGGCGCGTGATGAAACGAGTCCTGCTGATCCTGGCAATCCTGGTCGCCACCGCCTCGCCATCGCGCGCCGACGATTTCTGGCGCGAGTCGGGCCGGGCCTGCTTCTTCGGCGCCTCGGTGCTTGGGGTTTCGGCGGCGATGGTGCTGTATCCGGCCGTCGCCTCGGGCGCCGCCGTGCCCGCGACCACCCTGGTGATCGGCAACACCATCTTCGGCTGCGGTCTCGGCATGGTCGGCGCCATCGCCGCCTATGGCTTCGGCGCCATTTACGACCGGCTCAGCCCCACCGAAACCCTTCCGGCCCTGCCGATGGGGCCGGCGGTGCCGCGCAAGAGCAGGGACTCGGTGACCTGACGCCCCGTGCGAGAGCTGCCGTCACCCAACCACGGCCCGCGCCCCGATGGCGCCCGGGTCGATATTCTGCTGGTCCACTTCACCGGCCTGCCCAGCGCCACCATCGCCCTCGACCGCCTGACCAGCCCGGAGTCCGGAGTCAGCGCCCACTACACCATTGACGAGGACGGCACGCTCTACCGCCACGTCGACGAGGAGCGGCGCGCTTGGCATGCCGGAGCCGGCTGCTGGCTGGGCTGCCGGGACATCAATTCGATCTCGATCGGGGTCGAACTGGTCAATCCCGGCCACGAGTTCGGTTACCGCCCGTTTCCGGCGCTGCAAATGGCGGCGTTCCGGGAGTTGGCCGGCGACATCATCGGCCGCCACGCGATTCCGCCCGAACGGGTGCTTGGTCACTCCGACACCGCCCCGGCGCGCAAGCAGGATCCGGGCGAATTGTTCGACTGGCGCGGCCTCGCGGCGGCGGGCATCGGCCTGTGGCCCGAACCCGGCCCGGCCCCCGACCCGGACGACGCATCCCCAGCCACCGAGTCGGAGGTGGCGGCTTTGCTGAGTCGTTTCGGCTACGACGGTGAGGGCGCCGGCATCCCCCTGACCTTGCTGGCGTTTCAGCGTCACTTCCATCCGGAGTGGCTGTCCGGATTGCCGCTGGCCGAGACCGTGCGCCGGCTCAGGGCGCTGTCACGGGTGCCCACAACACCGCTTCGATCGTCTCTACCCCCGCGCACAGCATGACCAACCGGTCGAAGCCAAGGGCGATCCCGGCACTGTCCGGCATGCCATAGGCAAGCGCGGCCAGAAACTCCTCATCGATCGGGGTGCGCCGGCCGTAAAGCCGCTCCTGCAAGGCCAGATCCGCCTCGAACCGGGCGCGCTGGGCGGCGGCATCGGTGAGTTCTCCGAAGGCGTTGGCCAGCTCCAAGCCGCAGATATACAACTCGAACCGCTCGGAAAGCCTGGGATCGCCGGCTTTCGGCCGGGACAGCGCCGCCATCGAAAGCGGATAATCGGTGAGAAAGGTCGGAGCCCCGGCCCCCAAAACCGGCTCGATACGCTCGAACATCACCCGAAAGAAAATATCGTCCCAGCGGTCATCTTCGGCGACCCGGATGCCGGCCCGAGACGCCGCCTCGGCGAGCAGCGAACGGTCCGGCACGTACGGGTCCGGCGCCGTGGCCAGCAGGTCGATGCCGGCGTACGCCTGGAAGGCCTCAGCCACGGTCACGGTATGCCAATCGACATACGGGTCACAGACAAGCCCCCGGAACCTGAAGCGGTCGCGCCCGGCCGCATGGGCCGCCGCACGCACCAGAGCCACGCAATCATCCATCAAATCAGCAAGCTCCGCCCCGGCCCGGTACCATTCCAGCATCGAGAATTCCGGATGGTGGGTGTCGGAGCGCTCGCCATTACGGAACACTTTCGCCAATTGCCAGATGCGCGGCATGCCGGCGACCAGCAGTTTCTTCATGGCGAATTCCGGACTGGTGTGCAAATGGAGCAGGCGCCGCTGATCGGGGTGTACGCCCCGCAACTCGGTGACGAAGGACAGCAGATGCGGCTCCATGCCCGGAGAAATCTGCAGCGCCGGGGTCTCGACCTCGACCAGTTCCTGCCCGGCCATGAAGGCGCGGGTGGCGGCCAAAACCCGGCCCCGCGCCACCAGATTGGGCAGACGCCGGGACAAAGACTCGGGATACCACCAAGGGTGTTTCAGGCCCGTCACCAACCCCTCCATCTAGTATTTAGTCATTCTAAAGCAGATTTATTCCCCTGCCACCCCCGGGCTGATGCTGGCATCGGGCGGCATCGGTGTGCTATGTAGATCGTATCGATAATCTCTGCCGGAGAGTCAAAATGCGCATTCTCGCCCTCGCTTTCATGTTGCTGCTCGCCATGCCGGTGATCGCGAACCACCCCGCGCAGGCCCAGACCCATCAGGCCAGCGGTCAGGCCAACAGCGACGAACTGCGCGAAGGCATGCGCGGCGCGCTCAACCAGTCCCGCCAGTTCCTCGGCAATCTGCTGAGCGAGGCCAAGACCGCCAGCGGTCTGAACGACGAGCAGCTCTACGCTGTCGGCGTCGGCCTTCTGGGCGGCCTGCTGGTCGCGGACGTGGTGGGAACCGGCGGAGTCGGCACGATCTTCTTCGCCGGCGCCGGCGGCCTGTTCGGCAAGTGGGCAACGACTCCCGGCAAGTAAGCCGTTCGGCACCACGCCGGGGCTAGGCGTCGGCGCCCGGTGCCGTTATAACGACGTCGATCCGGCGTAGCGTCCCCCTCTCCTTTTTGGGAGAGGGGCGTTTGTTGTGTCGGCCGCTCCGTCTCAGGTCACACGCTACCCGTATACAGGCGCCATGCCCAAACGCACCGACATCAAGAGCATCGCCATCATCGGCGCCGGCCCGATCGTCATCGGCCAGGCCTGCGAATTCGATTATTCCGGAGCGCAGGCCTGCAAGGCTTTGCGGCAGGAGGGATACCGGGTCATCCTGGTCAACTCCAACCCGGCGACGATCATGACCGATCCGGCGCTCGCGGATGCGACCTATATCGAGCCGATCACGCCCGAAATGGTGGCGCGCATCCTGGAACGGGAGCGCCCCGACGCCCTGCTGCCGACCATGGGCGGCCAGACCGCGCTCAACACCGCCATGGCGCTGGCCGACGACGGCACCCTGGCCCGACTCGGCATCGAGCTGATCGGCGCCAAGCGCGACGTCATCGCCAAGGCCGAAGACCGCTTGCTGTTCCGCGACGCCATGGCCAAAATCGGCCTGGAATGCCCCAAGAGCCGGATCGTCCGCAGCGAGGCCGAGGGCACCACGGTGCTGCCGGACATCGGTCTGCCCGCGATCATCCGACCCAGCTTCACCCTGGGCGGATCGGGCGGCGGCATCGCCTACAACAAGGGCCAGTACGAGGAAATCGTGCGCAGCGGCCTGCGCGCTTCCCCGGTCGGCGAGGTGCTGGTCGAGGAATCGGTGCTCGGCTGGAAAGAATATGAAATGGAGGTGGTGCGCGACACCGCCGACAATTGCATCATCATCTGCTCGATCGAGAACGTCGATCCGATGGGCGTTCATACCGGCGACTCGATCACCGTCGCCCCGGCCCTGACGCTGACCGACAAAGAATACCAGATCATGCGCGACGCCTCGATCGCGGTGCTGCGCGAGATCGGGGTCGACACCGGTGGCTCCAACGTTCAGTTCGCGGTCAATCCCGAGACCGGACGGTTGGTGGTGATCGAGATGAACCCCCGGGTCAGCCGCTCCTCGGCGCTGGCCTCCAAGGCCACCGGCTTCCCGATCGCCAAGGTCGCGGCCAAGTTGGCGGTGGGCTACACTCTCGACGAATTGCTCAACGACATCACCGGGGTCACGCCGGCCTCGTTCGAGCCGACCATCGATTACGTCGTCACCAAGATTCCGCGCTTCACCTTCGAGAAGTTCCCCGGCGCCGAGGCCCTGCTCACCACCTCGATGAAATCGGTGGGCGAGGCCATGGCCATCGGCCGCAACTTCGCCGAGTCGGTGCAAAAGGCGCTGCGCTCGATGGAAACCGGGCTCACCGGCTTCAACGAAACCACCTCGGGCGAGGTTGCCGACCCCAAGACCGTGCTGGCCGCGCTTTCGAAACCGACTCCGGACCGTATCCTGGTGATCGCCGACGCCTTCCGCGCCGGTCTGACGGTCACCGAGGTTCATCGCGCCTGCAAATACGATCCCTGGTTCCTCGACCAGATCAAGGCGATCGTCGATGCCGAACAGCAGGTCCGCCGCTTCGACCTGCCCAAGGACGCCCAGGGCTGGCGTCACCTGAAACAAATGGGTTTTTCCGACGCCCGCCTCGCGCAACTGGCCGGCACCGACGAGAGCGCCGTGGCCACGGCGCGCCGGGCCGAGGGCGTGACCCCGGTCTACAAGCGCATCGACACCTGCGCCGCCGAGTTCGCCTCGCGCACCCCCTACATGTATTCGACCTACGACTCCGATCTCGACGGCGCTTCCGAATGCGAGGCCGAGCCGAGCGCGCGGCGCAAGGTGATCATTCTTGGCGGCGGCCCCAATCGCATCGGCCAGGGTATCGAGTTCGACTATTGCTGTGTCCACGCCGCTTATGCGCTTCGCGATGCCGGCGTCGAGACCATCATGGTCAATTGCAATCCCGAGACCGTCTCCACCGACTACGACACCTCGGACCGGCTTTATTTCGAACCGCTGACCGCCGAGGATGTGGTCGAACTGGTGCGGGTCGAACAGCGCAACGGCACGGTGCTCGGGTTGATCGTGCAGTTCGGCGGCCAGACACCGCTGAAGCTGGCGCGCAAGCTTGAAGCGGCCAACATTCCGATTCTCGGCACCTCGCCCGACGCCATCGATCTTGCGGAAGACCGCGAACGCTTCCAGCAGTTGTTGCACCGGTTGAACCTGCGTCAGCCCGAAAACGGCTTGGCCCGCAGCCTCGCCGAAGCGGAAAAGGTCGCCGAAACCATTGGTTTTCCCGTCGTGATCCGGCCCTCCTATGTGCTGGGTGGCCGGGCGATGGAAATCGTTCACGACCGCGCCGGCCTGCAACGCTATATGGGGCAGGCGGTGATCGTTTCCGGCAACAATCCGGTGCTGATCGACCGCTACCTTCAGGACGCCATCGAGGTCGATGTCGACGTGGTCGCCGACTCCGAGGATGTCTACGTCGCCGGCATCATGGAGCACATCGAGGAAGCGGGGATTCATTCGGGCGACAGCGCCTGCGCCCTGCCCCCCTACACCCTCAAGGCGCCGATGATCGCCGAGATCACCGCCCAGTCGACTCAGCTCGCCCGCGCGCTCCAGGTGGTCGGGCTGATGAACATTCAGTTCGCGATCAAGGACGAGACCGTCTTCATCCTCGAGGTCAATCCGCGCGCCAGCCGCACGGTGCCGTTCGTGGCCAAGGCCACCGGCACCGCCATCGCCAAGATCGCGGCACGGGTGATGGCGGGCGAGAAGTTGAAGAGCTTCCCACTCGCCGGGCCGAACCCGCCGCACACCGCGGTCAAGGAGGCGGTCTTCCCCTTCGCCCGCTTCCCGGGGGTCGATATTCTGCTCGGGCCGGAAATGCGCTCGACCGGCGAGGTCATGGGGCTTGATCACGACTTCAACCGCGCCTTCGCCAAATCCCAGCTGGGGGCGGGCACCATGCTGCCGGTCAGCGGTTCGGTGTTCATCTCGGTCAAGGATCGCGACAAGGCGGCATTGATCGTCATCGCCCGGCGCCTTCATGACATGGGCTTCACCCTGCTGGCCACCGAAGGCACGGCGCGGGTGTTCGCCGCGGCCGATCTTCCGGTCAAGCGAATCAACAAGGTCTTGGAAGGCCAGCCCCACATTGTCGATGCCATGGTCGACGGCGAGGTCCATCTGGTGATCAACACCACCGAGGGCGCCCAAACCATCGCCGACAGTTTCAGCCTGCGCCGCACCGCGCTGGTCAACAACATTCCCTACTACACCACGGTCGCCGGCGCCCGCGCCGCGGTTGCCGCAATCATGGTCCTGCGCAACGGCAGTCTTGAAGTTGCGCCCTTACAATCGTATCTTACCGGATCGTACTAGGCAGAGCTGCCTGGGTTTGTTTGCTGTTGTTGTTTAAGAACTCTCGGTGAGGCAGGTTTGCCGGGATTCTACCGCGTAAGGGTCTGGATGAGGATGTCTCCTTATCAAGGCTGTACGGGTAGTATTGATGGCGTCCCTTTCGCGCCAATTTTTCAGGTGCGGTGCCCGATCTGATGGCACCAGGACAGGATGACGGATCAGGGACAATGGAAAAAATCCCGATGACGGCAGGCGGCTACAATCGCTTGCAAGAGGAACTGAGGCAGCTGAAGACCGTGGAACGGCCGGCAGTGATCAAAGCCATCGCCGAGGCGCGTGAGCACGGTGATTTGTCTGAAAACGCCGAGTACCACGCCGCACGCGAGCGCCAGAGCTTCATCGAAGGACGGGTTCTCGAGCTTGAGGACCGCATCAGCCGTGCCGAAGTCATCGACGTCTCCAAGCTTTCAGGCGATGCGGTCAAATTTGGCGCCACCGTCACCGTCGCCGACGAGGATACCGATGAGGAATCGGTCTTCCAGATCGTCGGCCAGGATGAAAGTAACATCAAGGCCGGGTTGCTCTCGATCACCTCACCGCTGGCACGGGCGCTGATCGGCAAGTCGGTGGGTGACAATGTCGAGGTCACCACCCCGGGCGGCTCCAAGAGCTATGAAGTGATCAAGATCGTCTATCGCTGACCCGGAATGCGGCTCCGATTCCAGGGGCTTTGCCCCTGGACCCCACCAAAGGCCGTGGCCTTTGGAAACCTGGGGCCTTTGGAAACCTGGACCAGAAACGGCAAAAGGCCGGCAGCGTGGCGTGCTGCCGACCTTTTGTTCAATCGGTACCCTATTACAACTTGCTTGCGGAGTCGCCACCGAAGGCATCGCGAGCGATTTCGGCGATCCCACCGAGAGCGCCGATGACGTTCGCCGCTTCGAGCGGCAGGAACAACACCTTCTGATTGGGTGCGGAGGCGATCGCCTTGAGCGCACCAACATACTGCTGAGCGACGAAGTAGTTGATCGCCTTGACGTCACCGCCCTGGATCGCCACCGACATCAAGCGGGTCGCTTCGGCCTCGGCCTGGGCCGCGCGCTCACGGGCCTCGGCGTCGCGATACCCGGCTTCCCGGCGGCCTTCGGCCTCAAGAATGATCGCCTGCTTCTGACCTTCGGCGCGCAAAATCGCGGCTTGACGCTGGCCTTCGGCCTCGAGAATTGAGGCGCGCCGGTCGCGCTCGGCCTTCATCTGGCGGGCCATGCTGTCGACCAGATCCCGGGGCGGCTGAATGTCGCGGATCTCGATGCGCGTGACCTTCACCCCCCAAGGGCTGGTCGCGTCATCGACCACATGCAGAAGCTGCTGATTGATCTTGTCGCGCTGGGACAGCAACTCGTCGAGATCCATCGAGCCCATCACCGTGCGAATATTGGTCATAGTCAGGTTGAGGATCGCGAGGTGCATGTTGCTCACCTCGTATGAAGCCTTGGCGGCATCGAGCACCGAGTAGAACACCACGCCGTCCACGGTGACCATGGCGTTGTCCTTGGTGATCACCTCTTGCGAGGGCACATCAAGAACGGTCTCCATCATGCTGATTCGATGGCCGATCTTATCCACCAATGGCACGATGAGATGCAGGCCCGGCGACAAGGTGCGCGTGTAGCGGCCGAAGCGCTCGACGGTGTATTCCTTTCCCTGCGGAATGGTCTGAACCCCAAGCCAGACCAAAATCAGAGCAAAGGCGAAGATCGCAACAGCGAAGAGCGTAAAACCGGTAAATTCCATCGTAATCCCCTCGTTTGGACATCCGCCGAGATCAAGCCATGATCCGCCCGGCACTATGCCGCAAAACAAAACGAAAATAAACCGGGCTTTCGAGCCCCGCTTCCGTCCCCAGACCGTTTTTCGAACCGAACCACAGGCAGGGTTTGCCCGCGACAGGACGCTCCCCACACAAGACCGGCGGCCAGACTAATCCAGAGCCACCCCGGCCGCCAGACAATTGATGCGACCCGATCTAATGAAAGAAACCGCCCCGGTCAGCCTGCCGCTTTACGCAACGCGGCCGGGGCATCGGCGATGACGTAAAGCCCCCTCTGCCCCTCCAGGGGCTTGAAGCGCTCGGTGATGCCAAGCACCGTCTCAGCCCCACCAAGATAAAGGTAGCCATCCGGCGGCATCACCCGAGAAATCTGCTCAAGCACCTTGCCCTTTGTCACCTGATCAAAGTAAATGAGAACATTTCGACAAAAGACAACATCAAACTGCCCAAGCGGGGAGAGATCGCCAAGCAAATTGAATTCCCTGAAACTGGCCATCTGGCGAATCTGGGGACTGATCTGCCACTTGTCACCGTTCTGCTTGAAGTGCTTGACCAGCAAGGTGATCGGGAGCCCGCGCTGAACTTCGAACTGCGTATAAACCCCCGCCCTGCAACGCTCGACCATTTCAGCGGATATGTCGGTACCGATGATTTCGATCTTCCAGCCGGCCAGTCTCGCCCCCTCCTCCTGAAGCAGCATGGCCAGGGAATAGGCTTCCTGCCCGCTGGAACAGGCGGCGGACCAGATTCGAATCTGCTTCCTGGCGGCCCGGGTCTCCAGCAGCTTCGGCAGCACCAGTTGCTTGAAAAGATCGAACGGTTTCTGATCGCGGAAGAAGGAAGACTCGTTGGTGGTCATCGCTTCCGTGATGTCGCGCAGCAACGCTTCATCTTTGCGGGAGCGCACCGTCTGGGCCAGATCCTCCAGCCCTTTCATGTTCCACTTGCGCGCCACCGGCATCAGGCGCGATTCGAGCAGATACGCCTTGTCTTTGGTCAGGACCAACCCGGAACGCTGCTTGAGCAGGTTGGAAAACATGTCGAAATCTTCGACCTTCATGCCGCGGTCCTCGATGCAAACTTGCGAATGTAAGGCCCGATCTCTTTCAGGGGCAATATGGCGCTGCACAGGCCGGCCGTCGCCACCGCCCCCGGCATCCCCCACACCACGCTCGACGCCTCATCCTGACCGATCACCACGCCGCCGGCGGCGGTAACCTCCTGGCACCCCTTCATGCCATCCTGCCCCATTCCGGTCAGAATCGCGGTCAGCACCTTGCGCCCGTACGCACGAACGACACTCCGCAACATCGGATCCACTGCCGGCCGGCAGAAATTTTCCGGAGGGTCCTTGGTCAGGCTCAGCACACTCGCGCCCCCCCGGTTGACCACCAGCATGTGATAATCTCCAGGAGCGACATAGGCGCGATTTTCGACGATCGCCTCTCCATCCTTCGCCTCGGCACACACGATACCGCATTGGCGGGAGATGTGCTCCGCTAAAATCGTGGTAAAGGTCGCGGGCATGTGCTGGGTGATGAGAATCGGCTGGGTGACGCCGCCCTTGAAGTGGGACAGCACCTCGAACAGCGCCTGCGGCCCCCCGGTCGAACTGCCGATGGCGATGACATCGGGGCGGAATTGCTGGGTAAACGGCCGCAAAACCGGCGGCAACTGATCATGCCGTGAACGCCCCCCGGCGACGGCCGGCATCGGCAGCGCCTGCACCCGGACATCGGGGCGGCTCCGCGACCCGGCACGCCGGGCGTTGGCGCCCAGGGCCTTGACCTTGGACACCAACTCGCGCTTGAAGACATCGGCCCCGGCGATTTCCCGCGTCGTGGTCGGCTTCGGAATATAATCGGCGGCACCGGCCTCGAGGGCGCGCATGCTGATGTCCGCGTTCCGGATGGTCAGCGTCGACGCCATGATGATCTTGACCGACGGCGAAACCGCCAGCAGCTTCGGAATGGCGGTCAGGCCATCCATCACCGGCATCTCGACATCAAGCACGATGACATCGACCGCGTTGCGCTGAAGCGAGTTGATGGCCATCTGGCCATCTCCCACCGAAGCCACGACCCGAATCTCAGGATCGCCCTCGAGCGCCCGGGCCAACAACCCGCGAATCACCGCCGAGTCATCAACGACCATAACCCTGTAAGGGTCTTTCCCCTCGGTCTTGACCGGGGGTGCGCCTTTGCTGGTGAAATCAATCATTCCCTGCGCTCAAGCCCTCACAGCAACCCGACTTGGGCAAACTTCGTTTGAATAATATCACTGTCGAAGGGCTTCATAATGTACTCATTGGCCCCGGCGCTCAAGGCTTCCTGAATATGAGCCAAGTCATTTTCAGTGGTGCAAAAGACGACCTTCGGCCCCAGCCCTCCGGTCATCTTGCGCAGACGCCGCAGAAACTCGATACCGGTCATGACCGGCATATTCCAATCCAGCAAAATCGCGTCGGGCATATTCAAGGCGCAGGCCTCCATCGCCTGCTTGCCATCCTCGGCCTCAGAACAAGCGAACTGGAGTTCCTCAAGAATCTTCCGTGCCACCTTCCGGACGACACGGCTATCATCAACCACCAGGCAGGATTTCATCAGGTGAGCCTCGGCCGGGATATGGCGGCAAGAGCGTGACCGCCCTACGCCGCCTCCAGATTAGCGAAGTTAAGCAGACGCGAGACATCGAGAACAACCATCAACTGGTTGTTGAGCCGGTAAATGCCCGTCGACACCTCGCGCCAGCGGGCGTCGAGCGTCGCCGGATTGCGCTCGAAATCGTCGGTGGACAAGCTCAGCACCTCGCCGACGCTGTCGACGATCAGGCTGTACAACTCGCCTCGCAGATCGACCACGATGCTCATCTCGGGCTTGTCCTTCTGCCGGCCGGGCAGGCCAAGCCGCAGGCGAACGTCGATCGCGGTGACAATCCGGCCGCGCAGATTCAGCGACCCGGCGACCTCGGGCGGCGCCAGCGGAATCCGGGTGATCCGCTGATGCCCGAGCACGTCCTGGACCTGAAGCACGGGGATACCGAACAACTGATTGGCGATCGTCATGGTCACGAAGTCCATGCTGCCGCCGGAACTCGCTTCTTCCGACTTTCCCTTTTTCACAGGCAGTTTGGCATTGCTCATGCGGCACCTTTATGGGCGGAAAGGGTCTGCGACAGGGTGTACAGCAGGGCGTCCCGATCGAACTTGGCAACGTAATCGTCGAATCCGGCGGCCCGTCCCCGATCGAGGTCCCGCGGCGAAGCGTGACTGGACAGCGCCACCAGCGGCGTGTCCTGCCAACGGCTGCCGTTCCGGACCGCCGCCGCGAACTCCAGGCCGGTCATCCCCGGCATCTCGATGTCGCTGACGATGACGTCGAAGCTCTCGCCCGCCTCGCACAACCCGAGAGCATCAATGGCGCTCGGCACGGTGGTGACGCTGTACCCCGCCACCGACAGCAACGGCGTCAGCAGATTGCGGAAGAACGGGCTGTCGTCGACCAGCAGCACGCGATGAACCTTGTCTTCCTCGAACGCCTCGGTGCCCGACGAACCGAACCAGTCCTTGTAAGCCTGGGTCAGGTAGAACCCGGCGTCGAGCACGTCGGTGGCCTTGCCGGCGATGATCGCGCTGCCCATGTAGCCCGGCCGCTCGGCCGCCAACTGCACCAGCAGCTTCTCCTCGACGATATCGAGAATTTCATCGACGATCAGCCCCATCGAGCGATCGCCGTCGGCGAACACCAGCACCGGCTGCCTGCCCTCGCCCGACTGGCTGAAACAGGGATCGATCGGCACCAGCGGCATCAGCTTGCCCCGGTACTGCACCACCGGATGACCGTTGGACAGCTCGATGGACGACATGTCGACGTCTTCGAGGCGGGCGACCAGCGACAACGGCACCGCCTTGGGCGCGCCGCCGCCGGCCATGAACAGCAGCAGCGCCATCTTCTCGTCCTGGCGCGCCGTCTGAACCGCCGTCGCCTCGCTGCCCCGGCTCTCGCCCAGCGAAATATTGCCGCTGCCCGAAGCGATGCCGTTGGGATCAAGGATCATGATGACGCTGCCGTCACCCAGGATGGTGTTGCCCGAGAACATCTCGATGTGGCGCAGGATCGGCGCCACCGGCTTGACCACGATTTCTTCGGTGTCGAACACCCGGTCGACCATGATGCCGAAAGTGTAGGTGCCGACCTGGGTCACGACGATAAAGGTCTCGTCGTCGCTACCCCCCTCGACCGTCTCGAGCTTGAGCAGGGTCTGGAGCGACACCAGCGGCAGCAGGCGGTTGCGCAGGCGCAACACCGGCGTGCCCTTCAGCCGCTCGATGGTGTGCTCGCTGTCGGCCGCGGCCCGGACCAACTCGACGACGCTGATCTGCGGAATGGCGAAACGCTCGCCGGCACATTCGACGATCAGTGCCGAAACAATGGCCAGGGTCAGCGGAATCTTGATGATGAAGGTCGAGCCGCGTCCCTTGGTCGATTTGATCTCGATGGTGCCGCCGATCTTTTCGATATTGGTCTTGACCACGTCCATGCCGACGCCGCGGCCGGAAACGCTGGTGATCTTGGCGGCGGTCGAGAAGCCCGGCTTCATGATGAACTGCTGGATCTGCTGATCCGTCATCGCCGTGATTTCGGACTCGGTGGCGAGGCCGTTGGAAATCGCCTTGCGCTTGATCCCCTCCAGATCGAGACCCCGGCCATCGTCGGAAATCTCGATGATGATGTGGCCGCCCTCGTGATAGGCGTTGAGGGTGACGCGACCGGTCTCCGGCTTGCCCGACTTGAGGCGATCGGCCCCGATCTCAAGCCCGTGATCCGCCGAATTGCGCACCATGTGGGTGAGCGGATCCTTGATCAGCTCAAGCACCTGACGGTCAAGCTCGGTGTCGGCGCCGAGCATCTGAAGATCGATCTTCTTGCCCAGTTCGTGCGCCAGATCGCGCACCAGCCGGGGCAGCTTGGCCCAGGCGTTGCCGATCGGCTGCATCCGGGTCTTCATCACGCCTTCCTGAAGCTCGGAGGTCACGTGATTGAGCCGCTGCAACGGCGCCGCGAATTCGCTGTCCTTCTGGCTGCGCAAAATCTGCAACAGCTGGTTGCGGGTCAGCACCAGTTCGCTGACCATGGTCATCAGGTTTTCAAGCAGATCGACGTTGACCCGGATGGTCTGGGCGGCCACCGCCGATTCCTTGGGCGCGGACTCGCGGGGATCGACACCGCTATCGCGCTCCGGGGGCGCCTCGTGGGCCACCGGCTCGGCCACCACCACTTCGCGCTTGGTCGCAGCGGCCTTGACCGGTTCGGGTTCCGGCTCGGGCTCCGGCTTGGCGGCCCTGACCGGCTCGAAATCGATATCGAGATCGGGCTGCGGCCGCATGACCAGCGGCGCCTTGGCCGCGGCCTTGGGCGCCTTGGGCGGCAGCGGAGCCGACGCGGAGGCCGAAACCTCCTTGCCTTCCTCGACCTCGTGCAACAGGGCGATCAGGGCGCTGTCGTCCCCGGGCGGTTCCGCCTCGGTGGCTTCCAGCACCGCCAGAATGCCCTTGATGGTGTCGAGGGAGCGCAGGATCACCGACACCGCGCCGGGCGTGATGTGCAGCGTGCCGTCGCGGAACTTGCCCAGCACGTTCTCGGACGCATGGGCCACCGCCTCGAGCCTGGGCAGGCCGAGAAAGCCGCAGGTTCCCTTGATCGTGTGAACGAGACGGAAAATATTGCTCAGCAGCTCTGGATTATTGGGATTCTGTTCGAGACGGACCAGCTCGACGTCGAGCACCGACAGGTTCTCGGCAGTCTCTGTCAAAAATTCGCTGAGCAAATCATCCATGTCGCAGTTCCCGGAATGTTGTTGCCGTCACGCCCCGCACCGCCCCGGACAGATCGCTGCCGAACCGGCTTTGCCGATATCCCAACCGTGCCTTCCAAGACCTCGTTCCGACGAACGGTTTCGTTTCCGAAACGTCACTCCGGGACGATAAACTCAGACGTAAACTCAGGCCTTGCTTTTCCGCCGTTCGCGACAAGCCCCCGTTCGCGATAAGCACTCTTGTGCCAGCGTCACGATCATGAGCCAGCGCCCCATAATTTCAGAATATCGGCCCGCAATCAAATACTGTTTCAGGGATCATTACGTTTCAAGGGGCGCGGGTGCGCCGGCTTCTATTCCCTCCCGGTCACCAGGTCAGCCGCAGGGCCAGGTGTTCGGTGTCGGAGGTGTCCCAGTTCAGGGTCAGTCCGTAATGTTCCGCGAATCGGCCGGTGATCGCCGCGTGGATGGCGCGCGGCCCCGGCCCGCCGGCGTCCATCCGGCCCGCCAGCGCCTGCCCCAGTTCGGGCGCCCACCGAACGCCCCGCCCCGCCGCCGCGACCACGACCCGGCCGGAGTCGTACGTCCCCGCCCCCAAAACCGTGACGATGCCGCCCTGGGGAATGGCGTCGCTCGCCAGCACCACCAGATTGAGGATCGACTTGGCGAGGCCGGGACGGGCCGCGAGGGCGTCATCGGGAGCGTCGGTCGGCCATTGCAGCGTCACCCGCCCGCCGGCCAGCCAATCGGCCGCGGTGTCCCGGATTTCCGTGAAGCTGCGCACGCCCTCGCTGCACGCCCGGCCATAGGCCAGCCGGAACAGCCGCAGCCGCCGCGCCGCCTGTTCGGCGCTGTGAACGATCAGCTCGAGAGCCTGATCGCCGCCCTTGCCGCCGCCGCCACCCTCGGCATCCTCGGCGTCCCCGATCAGCTCCAGGCCATTGCGGATGGCTCCGATCGGCCCCGCCATGTCGTGGCAGATGCGGGAGCACACCTGCTCCAGCACCTCGATCGTCACCGCCCCGCGCCGCTCCGTTCCGCTCATTCGACCAGTCCCCCTCGTGCCCCTATAGCCCGTAGCGCGCCCACCATGCCCGCTCCTCGATCGCCGTCAGCGCCGCCCGGACCGCGCCCGCCGCCAGATCGCCCGAGTCGGCTCCGGCGGCCACGGCGGCGGAGGCGCCGAACGAAAGCCTGCTGGCCAGCCAGCCGCGCTCCTCGGCGATCTCGCGAATCTCGACCTTTTTACCGTAACGGGCGCGGATCACGGTGGAAAGCTCGCCGAGACCGTCGATCAGCCCCAGTTCGACCGCCCGCCGGCCGAGCCAGACCTCACCCGAAAACACGCTGTCGTCGTCGTCGCCGCGCAAGCGATCGCCGCGCCGCAGCCGGACCAGCTCCTTGAAACTGTCATAGATCTCGCCCTGAAGCACCATCAGCCGTTCGACATCCTCGGGATTCTCGGGCCGGAACGGATCGAGCATCATCTTGCGCTCGCCCGTGACATGCACCCGGCGCTCGATGCCGTGGCGGGCGATCAGCTCCTGAAAGCCGAAGCCGGCGCTGATCACGCCGATCGAACCGACCACCGAATTCTGATCGGCGAAAATCTCGTCGGCGGCCACGGCCAGCCAGTAGCCGCCCGAGGCCGCGACATCCTCGACGAAGGCCAGCACCGGCACCTTCTTCTCGTCGGCCAGTTCGCGAATCCGCTTGGCGATCAGCGCCGACTGCACCGGCGAGCCGCCGGGCGAATTGATCACCAGCGCCACCGCCGCCAGCCGCGAGGGCTCGAAGGCGCGTTCCAGCTGCCCGGCCACCCCGTGCAGGGTCAATCCCCCACGCCCGAGCCCGCCGACGCCGATCACACCGGCCAGCCGGACGACCGTCACCCGGGAGCGCCGGCGAAACCAGCCGAACAGCCGCCTGGATATCCAGGATTTCAAGGACATGGCTTGCCGTTCCCGTCTCTACAGTTCAAGCCCGCCCCCGTCCCTCAACACGGCTTCCGCCCCGGCGGTGAACCCGCCGCCCGCCCCGTGCAGCACCAGCCCGGGCGCCAGACGCGCCGGCGACGCCGCCCCCAGCCGGGCGGTGAGCACCACCCGTTTCGCCGCGCACCCGGCGCGCGGCCAGAGCGGAAACAGCACCAGCGCGCCGAACTCCTTATGCAACAACGCAATCGCTTCGTCCAGCCGGTCGGCCCGGTGAATCAGCGCGATCTGGCCGCGCGGACGCACCATCCTCGCGGCGGCGGCGATCCAGTCCGCAAGCTCCGCCTCCCCCTCGCCATTGGCCGCCGCCCGCGACGGATCGGGCGAAGGGGTGTGGGCGCCGGCTCGCAAATAAGGCGGATTGGCCATCACCCAATCAAAGGCCCCCGGCCTGAGTTCGGGCGGCGGGCAGCGCAGATCGCCGGTCACCACCCCCACCCGCCCCGTCACGCCATTGGCCGCGACGTTTGCCACGGCCAGCGCCGCCAGCCCGGGCTGGCGCTCAAGCCCGGTCACCGACACCGCCGGCAGGCGCGCGGCGAGGCAAAGCGCCGAGGCCCCGACCCCGGTGCCCAGTTCCAGCACCCGCTCGCCCGGCCGCGCCGCCACGGCGGCGGCCAGCAGCACGGCGTCGATGGCCACCCGGTAGCCCCGGCGCGGCTGCGCCAGCCTCACCCGGCCGCCGAGCAGGTGATCGAGGCTGACGTCCGGCGCACCCTGTCCGGAGTCGGCATGATCCGCAGGCGCGATCAGCCGGCGGGCGGTCTCCACAGCCCCGCCTTCGACCATCAGGCGTTGCGGCGGGGCCCCCGAGGCGCCGTCGGAGGACAGCATCGGGGCATCGAATGTCACAACTGCGATCCCGGCATCGGCGAGCCGCGCCTTCACCCGCGACAAGAGCACCGGATCGGTGGTAACTAGCAATTCCTGCATCTCGTGCCGTTCCGCATTGAGGCAGCGCGCTTGACCGCCGGGGGCGGCTTGCTATGCTTGCGCTGTCGAAAGGCTGTCGTCAAAGACCGTTGGTGGAGACCGACTTGGCGGTTGTAACAAATCTGGACCAGAAACGCCGTAAATCCCAGCAGACGCCGCTGGATGCCCTGGCCGATCTGGTCGCCGATGACCTTAAGGCGGTCAACGAGGTCATCATTCAGCGTATGCACTCGTCCGTCGACCTGATTCCGCAGTTGGCGAGTTACATCGTCTCGGCCGGCGGCAAACGGCTGCGCCCCCTGCTGACCCTGGCCGCGGCCCGGCTGTGCGGCTACAAGGGCACCAAGCATCTGGGGCTCGCCGCGGCGGTGGAGTTCATCCACACCGCGACCCTGCTCCACGACGACGTGGTCGACGAGAGCGACCTGCGCCGCGGTCAGGCCTCGGCCAACGAGCTGTTCGGCAACAAGCCGAGCGTGCTGGTCGGCGACTTCCTGTTTTCCCGCGCCTTTCTGCTGATGACCGACGCCGGCATTCTCGAGGTGCTGCGGATTCTCTCCAACGCCTCGGCGGTGATCGCCGAGGGCGAGGTGCTCCAGCTCACCACCACCAACGACACCAACACCAGCGAGCAATCCTATCTCGAGGTGATTCGCGGCAAGACCGCCGCCCTGTTCGCCGCCGCCTGCCGGCTCAGCGCCGTGGTCGCCGAGCGTCCGGAGGCCGAGGCGGTGGCCCTCGACGATTACGGCCTCAATCTCGGCATCGCCTTCCAGCTGGTCGACGACGTGCTCGATTATTCGGCGCTCCAGGCCCGGCTCGGCAAGACCGTGGGCGACGATTTCCGCGAGGGCAAGATCACCCTGCCGGTGATCCTCGCCTTCCGCCGGGGCAATGACGAGGAGCGGGAGTTCTGGCGCCGGGTGATGGAAGACCCGGAACAGCAGACCGAGGGCGATCTCGAACGCGCCATCGAACTGATGGCCCGCCACGCCACCCTGCGCGACACCGTCGACCGCGCCCGCCACTATGGCGCCATCGCCCGCGATGCCCTGGGCCTCTTTCCCGACAGCCCGGAGAAGCGCGCCCTGCTCGAGGTGATCGATTTCGTGATCGAACGCGAATACTGACCCTTGCGGCCGGCGGATAAAGCCGTTATATACCCGCTGCCCCGGTCGGAGAGTAGCTCAGCCTGGTAGAGCACTGCTTTCGGGAGGCAGGGGTCGCAGGTTCGAATCCTGTCTCTCCGACCAACAAAAAGCCCAGATCCCTTGAGGTTCTGGGCTTTTTGCTGTCTGTGGATGCGTCCAAATGGGGTAGTGAAGGGCTAATGCAGTGCCCTGCCCAGCCCAAAGCCCCTCCAAAAATCCCAAAGGAATCGGGCCTCACTCTTTTGTTGACCGTCCAAGGTAGTGCAACTTTAATGCAGGGGTTGGAGCACTGCTTTTTGGGGGCACAATGGGTAATAAACCTTACCAACTATTTCAGCGAAAAGGTTCGTCGAAATGGTATTGCCGGTTTAGTATTCCGGAACAGGGGCAGTTTCAAAAATCCCTAAAAACAGAAGATGAAGCCGAGGCCGACAAACTTGCAATGTTGGCCTATATGCGGGCAACGGTTCGCGCCGAACAAGGGCAGTCAATTCGGGAGAGAACTTTCGCCGATGTTGCGGAAGAGTTTATAGCCAAGATCGAGAAAGATGTTGCGAACAAGGAAAAGAAAGATATTTTGCTTCACGTTGATGTTCCAACCATAAAAAGATATTTTATTGAATTTTTCAAAAACAAGCCTATCGATGCGATAAAAGAAAAAGATATCGCTGCATATATAGAGTGGCGTAAATCATATTGGGTTTCCGGTCCCGGAAAAGATATTAAGACGATAACTTACAAGCGTGCCGGCAGGATTGTATCGCGGCCAACGCCAAAAGATCGTCAGAACACATCATACAGCCGAATTCGTCGCGAAATTGTGCTACTTAAGCAGATTTTAAGGCAGGCCGTTAATTGGGGATTTTTACCAGCACAACTTATGCCGGAGATAAAACTTGACCGCCAAAAGATAGCCCAAGGCCGGGGTTCACTTTGGAAGAGTTCAAAAGGCTTCACAAAATGGCTGAAGACAAGGTTGGCGACGCAAAGGTATTTTCACATTTATGGCGTGATCGCGTTAAGTTAATGGCGTTCATTACAATTGCAGGATATTCCGGATTAAGACCTGGAGAAATTTTCAATTTAAATTTTGGCGATATTATTGGGCTTGAAAAAGCAAGAGCGGAACATTGGAAAAATCACGACATAAGGATAAGAGTAAGGGGGAAAACAGGAGGCAGAACGATTGTTGCAAAAGTTAATGTTGTCGCCCCACTTAGAATGCTCGGTGAATTATGGTTTAACGATTTCGACAGAGAACCGGAAGATATGGACCCCGTATTTTTTAATGATGATGGCAGTAGAATGAAGTCCATAAAGAAGGGCGTCGGCAGTTTACTAAAAGCCGCTGGATTAGAAAAAGATCATACAGGAGCACGAAGGACAGCATATTCGTTTCGACATTTTTATATCACGATGCAGTTAATTCACGGAGTTGACATATATTTGGTCGCAAAAAATGCCGGAACAAGTTCGGATATGATCCACAGATTTTACGGACATGCCGAGATAGAAAAAATGGCAGATGAATTACGCCCCGAGTGGGATCATCCTATGGCGTAAGACGAACACGACATGTAGACGCACAGCAGTTCATCCGGTCATTAAGAAATCTATCCCGCTCCGCCAATTCTTAAAAATTGTTAAAGCCCGATCTCCGGATAATATGCAACAGATTAAGTGAAGTTATAATGCGGCAGATTGTGCAATGTCTCGAACGCTGGCATAGCCCGAACGCTTGACGATGTTTAATACGCTGCTTCCGTTCCATGCACCGCCGCGACGTGTTGCAACGCCACGGTTATTAAGAGCGTCGGCGATTTTGTGCACGCTGTAAACACCACAGCGAACAACGTCTCGGATCGCCGGTAAAACGTTGGATGCGTGGGTATCGGCTTGGGCGATTAAAGTCCGCCGTGCCTTCGCTTGTGCATCTGCGAGATTTTTTCGATTTCCGAGGAGAACTCCGCGAGCACGGGCGGCTTGCAATGCTGCCTTTGTGCGTTCGCTAATCATTTTTGCCTCGTGCTCTGCAAACACTGCGACAATCTGTAGCATCATCCGATCTGCTTGTGGCATATCACAGGCGGCAAATTCTGCCCCGCTATCCAAAAGTGCCGAGACGAACGCGACGTTGCGGGCAAGCCGGTCGAGTTTGGCGATCACGATTGTGCTCTTTGTTTTGCGCGCCAACGCGATCGCTTTTTTTAATTCCGGTCGATCACAATTTCGTCCGCTCTCTATCTCTATGAACTGTCCAACGAGTTCGTGGCCGGCTGTATGGGCTTGCACCGCTGAAATTTGTGCTTCTAATCCCAATCCACTACGGCCCTGTCTTAAAGTTGAAACTCGGATATACGAGACATAACGGGACATTTCGGCCTCCACTATATGTAGATGTGCCGATTATACGACCGTCGGAGAAATTGATCATCCGAAGAGTGGTGCTGGCGTTGAAAATGTGGATGGCATCGGCCTTGCATTACTCTGCGGGCATTAACGGCAACAAGCACTTTGTTCCTACCAATCGCAATCGAACCTACGGGAGTAATTAAAATGTCTGCTATCTCTCTCCGTGCTGCCGCTCTGTCCATGTCTTCACTCGTGGACACCACTTATACCACCACTACCGGCATCGGTGGCGTGGTGGCCGCTAACCTTAACACCCGGACGACTTCGTTTGGCCGGTCGGGAGGCTTTTCGGCTCCGGCGAAGGGTGGCAAGGGTGAAACATTTGGCGAGCAAAGATTTACCGGCCATGGTGGTGGCGGTGGATCGGATGGCGGCGACGATGGCGGCGACGGTGGGGACGCCGTAGAGTTCGTCCTGCAACAACGTATCCGGCTGTTCGACATCCTCGGCGACATCGATAATCGGAAGGATACAGTTAAACTCTCCCGCAAGGAAATCGACGAACTAACCGTGCAGGGCCTCGAAGTCTGCTTCGTCACGACCGAGCGTGCGCGGGTCGATAAAGCCGTGCTTGCCGAACTAATCGCGACTTATCCGAAGCGGGTTAGCGAGACCTCTATTAACAACCCTGCGATCCTCGTCGTGCATGGTGAGTTTAACGTGTCCGCTGCGCAACTCTCGATCTACGCAAATATTCTACAACGTGCACACGATGGTATCGACGGCACTGGCCGGGCGATGACGACGGACGAACTTGGGGCGGCACTCCGGAAAACGTTGATGGGATTTTACCGGAAACATTGCTTGAAGAGCGACGGGACGGCAAAAAGCAAGGCTGCACAAAACGAGCCCTTCACGCTTGATGGACCGTTCCGGACGACCGCGTTTGATGGTCTTGATGGTATTTTCATTGTTAGGCTCGCTGTTAATAATGGTATCGCCGAAGCGCAAAAGTTTAACCTTGAAACACCCGTCGTAGAACCGGCGTGGGCTGAATATGAAGAGACGGAAGCGGACGATGCTAATTCGCCGCCAGCAGCAACATCGCCACCCTCGACCGTACACGCCACTACGCCACCCGCTGCCCTCGATCACGACGTCATCGTTCGGCAGGAACTTGCGGCCATCATTCGTGCCGGCACTGCACAGAATTACAATGCGATGGCAAAGGCGTTAAACGCGGCAGGCATTACGACCGCTCGCGACAAAGCATGGTATGCCGGCACGCTGAAGAACGCCCTCGACCGTTGGGGCTACGGCAGCGTGGCGGAATTCGTCGCTGCTCACGCTGACGATACCGTCGTTGCGACCGTTCCGAACGGTGATGATGACGATCCGGAGGGCGGTCCGGACGACGGTGGAAACGGGGGTGGGCAGCCCGCACCGACCAACGACGGAACCGTGATGACACCGTTCGCTGGAGGTTTTGGGCTGTGGGGCTATGGCGAGGTAAAAATGCCCGACACGATCCGATATCAAGAAAATTCCGTTATCGATCCCAACCTTATACCGTCCAAAAATATTTACCTCGAAGCGGTGGCCGAGCCTTGGGATGTAAACATAACGCTGGAAGGCGATACGGTTGTTTCGCTTGTCGATGTCATGATGACGGCGTACAGAAAACGCTATGTCGGAACGCGGCGTAAGATTGATAATTCGAGTGCTCGGAACGGAATGAAGACATATTTTGACCTCTATGTTAAACCGGACGGAGCGGAAATTCGGATCGGCGTTCTTGGTGGTGATCCGCTGCTTGTCCAAGAAGTAGAAGGTTTTTCGACGACCGGAGCGGATTACAGAACGAGCCGCCGCGTGATCGAGATCGATGCCTTCGAACTTGCGGAAACGTTCGCAACAATAACGGCTAACAGCGAGACGCTCGGATTTTATGCTAACGGGCTGAAAAATATCAAGGAAGCGATGAAAACGCCTGTTGACGTTGTGCTTCGAGGTTCGATGGAGGGGTTGCAATTGGTCGCTGGAAATCGGCAAGTTGCATATCTCGGAAACGAGCGGATGAACGTTGTTAAAAACCGAGACGGCCAGCCCGCTGCGAAAATTCGGGTGCGGAAGGCTACAGGACGGAAACCGAAAGGCGATTGACGATGATCGATTATGGCGCGCTGCACGAAAAGCATTGGGCGCAACTTATCCCAGCAGTATCGCCGTCGTATAACACAGCGTGGGTAAAAGCCTCGAACTCGGACCGACCGCTACGGAACAATATAATACAAGATGACCTTAATTTCCTTAAGCGGTCGAGCCCATTATTTTACCTCGACAAAGTTTTGTATAGTGCTGGTTTAGCAGCAGGTAAAAAAGACTATGACCTTGTAAAAGATAAGGCGGGGCACGACGCGGAATTAACCGGCGATAGTGGTGGCTATCAAGCGGCAACGGGAACCCTTAAATGGGCAATGCGCGAGTGGCTTGAAAACTTACTCCCGTTCACAGAAGAATATTGTGATTTTTGTCCAATTGCGGATTTACCGACTTCGGCTATCGCTAACAATCCCGACGATGATGATGATGATGATGACGGCGAGGAGGCGAAGCCCGCCCGCAAACCGTTTAAAAATCATGTTGATCGTCTCATGATGAATAACGGATTTGATCCAACAATCGCGGAAAATCCAAATGAAACTTTGCATACGCTAATCACCAAAAATAAACTTTCGCCGGAATTTAACACCTGTTTATGGTATACAAAATATAACACCGAATGGATATTGGCGAATAAAAATCCAGATGCAAACACCAAGTGGCTTAATGTTATACAAGGTATTGGATTGGACGAAAGCGAGGCGTGGCTTAAAGAAATGATAAATTATCCGTTGGATGGAATGTGCTTCCCTGCGCAGCATCTTACACGAATGGAGCAAACGCTAAACGCCATATCAAGGCTTTGGGACGGCGGAATGCTTGGAAAATACAAACGTTTGCATTTTCTTGGAACCGGACAAGCACAAAACTTTGTTGTATATTCCGAGGTTCTTAAGCAAATTCAAAAACATGTAAATCCGGATATATCCTGCACAGGAGATGTATCATCAGCAGTTTACGAAACCAAACAAGGCAACATGGCTGTTGGATTTACGATAGGAAATGGCGAATGGGCTGTGCAGCGAATTCATGCAAGCAAGCCGGCGGCACTTAAGGAAGGCCAAAAAAAGGAGCCGTCCGAACTGGCTAATATGCCGCCGAATACCAATCTTGAAGAAGCATTATTACATCTTTGGAAAAAGCGATATTTTGGGGGAACGAGAGTAGCAAAAGGTTGGATCGAAACGGACAGTTTAGTTTACCGCAACGACGACCCGAGATTTTTTGTGAGAACGGAGATTGCAAAGTTATTAACTGTTTCCGATATTTTCGATCTAAGTCGAGGCAAGCACGGAACGGATAATCTTGCATACCTTTATATGTATAACCATAATCTACAAGTTTATGCACAAAGCGTTTATACAGCCCTGCAATATAGTGATGCCGCCCATCCAATGTTTACGAGCCCAACATTGGAAAAAGTAAAAATGGCGATACGAAATGTTTTTGAAAGCCCGCCCGAAGATCGCCTTGATTATATTTTTGTTAACCGAAAAGAATTGAATATTCCGGACTGGATAAACGGAAAATCGAGGTGATCTCGGGTTAAAACCTTTGCACGGCAAACTTTTATGGTGGCGACAGCGGTGGCGGCTGCCACCGCTGTCTTCGTGCTGGTAGCGTGGTAAGCGGCCACGCTGCCGATGTGCAGCCGCCTCGGGAAATCATGCCAGCGGCGTTCCTACACGATTTTAGCAGCGCGGCAGATCGCTACCAACGTCGCCGTGTCCGCTGCTGCCGCTCGTGCCGGTTTGGTAAAAAAATCAACGCTTTGGTAAAAAAGAAAGTCGACATTTTATAGCACCGAAAGCATCATAATAAGGTCGCGAATGATTTTGATCGTGGCAACCAAACTTTTTTATAAAGGAAATAGAAATGGATATTAAAGGCACTACACAGAGATTATATTGGTTTGATTGGGCATTATACGCTTGCGACGACGATCCGGAATTTACAGAAACAGACGAGTTTCGAGACGATCCGGATTATATGCCGGACGAGTGGTTATCGTGATGCAAAACCACACAGACGATATTTGCATCGTCGGGCATAATCAAAATCGGCTTGGCAAAAATTATTTTTATCAAGCCGGCAAAAAGTTAGTGCAAAAGCATAAATAAGATTGGGCAACATAAATTCGCTACCAACGAACTTGCTCGCGGTGATCAATAAAAAACGGCGTTATGTCGATTAATTTTTTAGTTTACGTCGCACTTATCACCGCGACTTTTCGGCCCCGTGGCGTTTGGTAGACGCGCGGGGCCATTTTTTTACAGAAAGGCTATAAAATGACAAAATTAAATACGAGAGAGATTTATGATATTGATGCGGCGATGATATACGGATTTTTTAGTTATCTCTTCGAGCATGAAATGCGAGACGATGCAAACAATGAAATTGGCGTTGATGACGGATGTTTAACATACGACTTAACATATGAGATTATAAAAGTTCACGAGAACGTAGACGGAATTGTGTTTACCGCCGTGGTCGAAGATACCGTGTTCGACATTGAAGACAGGTCGTTGGGGTATAAAGGTGGAACTTTGGTGGTATCGAAAGTTAGCGGAATATACAGCGGATACGTCTCGGGAATGTCATTATTAGACCAGCATCGAATTTTATGTAAGTTAACCAACAGGTATGAACTCGAAGCGCAAGACCATTTTTATCGGGAAATTCATTAAAGCGGATGCCGGCCAATTTGCAGTTGGCCGGCATCAATATTACATAACACAGCAAAAGGATTATAACATGACACAATTACAAAAAGTAGATATAAATGACTTAATGCGGCGTATGAATATTAAACGGCACGAGCCCGAGTTAAAATTTGTCGGCGACATAAAAACTTCCCCTGTTGTATCGGAAAATGATAGTGTATTAGATGTATTTAATGCAAGCGGAGAACGGGCGGATTTGGAGCGGATCCATATTGGCTTAATTGGCTTAATTGAAGGAAATAAAGACAATAATGGATCCGCTGTAAATCCGCCCGAAGGCGGATATAACAACGGACCAATAAATGAAAGCAATCGCTTGCTACGCCTTTCTTCTTCGAAGGCAATAAATGCAATCCAATACGAACCAAATCGACAAAATGCAATTACAAAAAGCAATCAAAAAGATTATGATATGGCCGTATCGAGTGGCGTTTCGAGTGACGTTTCGGATGCGGCTAACGAACGCTTCGAACGCATTGAAAAAACGCTCGAAGACATCGGAGAAACGCTAAAGCACTTGATTGGTTTAACAAGTAGCACAAAGACAGCACCGGAAATAAATCACGCAGGTGGCGGATTAATAGATTTTACAATGCAGATACCGGACAAGATAGTTATACAATATTTCAAGAACGCAAAATCAAAATCTCCACCAACTATCAAGTTGGAACTACGAGAAAGAGCGAGAGATGCAGGCGGCAAGATATATTACAGAGATTATTGTGTTTTACACGGGAATTTAGCAGGTAGTTTCGGACGTGGCAAACTTGATAAATTAACCGCATTAAGCATTAACAAAGGAAACATGGACGATATATGGACGCTGCGAAACTTTATAAACAACATTAGTGATGAGTATCGAGAACTTAAAAGTTATATGGGAGTGGTGTTTTATGACTACGAAACAAATGAATTATTCCCATACGCATACATGGTAATTGATAAGTCGGATGATTGGGCATTGCTGTATTTGCATAACGGTGAGCAATTCATATCGGAAGAAGTTAAGTTTATCGAGTCAAAATCGACAGGTAAGAAAAAAGGTGCGGACGGAATATTTACACTTAATAAAGACGTAATCGATTGCATTTTTAATTGCGAAGATAGCAAAAGCGAATGATTGGTTTATCGAATTGGGCAGTGCGATATTATTCGCACTGCTTTTATCGACATCGGCATAAATACTATTACACAAGCATGCTACATGGGAGAAACTTAAATGGGATTTGCAGATATTTACAAAAAATACAATGCGACGATGAATATCGGGCACGAAGCGGAAACGAAGCGAGCGGACGATGCGGTCGTTTCGGCTAAGCGGTTAAAGAAACAAGCCGAGATAAAAGGTGCAGACGAAAAGTTAAAGATCAAGAAGATGGAATTATCAGACATCAAGTAAGCGAGTATTACAAAATGAATCAAATATTGTATATTGTGTATTTCATGTTAGCAGATTGTGGAATTGTTAAATCATCAAATGATTTTTCTCGGAGATTATTGGGAAGAAGCAGCCGATATTATAGTTGGATACTTGCAACCAACCATAAACCGGCTATTGATGTGATGGTCGGCTTATTTGTTAGGCTTGAAGGTTTATGCAACGAGGCAAAATCAATTGGTGATGAGGACAAAGAGTTATTGTTTGATGATTTGGCAACTAAACTTTGGGCTGAAATTCGGATTGAGAGCCTCGCAAAAAAGCCGGTATCTCGTAAAAAACATCGGCATGAAAATGATGCTGGTGACGGCGTGGACATGGTGGAGAACGGCAACGCTACCGTGCCCGCCCATGCTGAACCGTTCGGAGCATAGCAGCATAGCGGGCAAGCCGGCGATTACGCTGGACGGGCATATGGCGACGATGGCGAACAAGCCGTTATGCCGACCGCAGCACCTCACCAAAATTACCAAAATGTGCGGTCGGCATAACCGCCATCATATTGAAATTACGCCATAATTATCTTGATCTGCCTTGGCGGCATTGTAGCATTGGCTTAGCACAAGAACTTATTGGAGTAATCGAGATGGGAGTTTTGCAAAGCCTTAAGTTCTCGGATATTAGCAAGAAGTCCGAGAATACCACGCCGGTAATGGTAATGCGGCGTAAAATGCTGGTGGCCTTGGATGAGCAAATCGAAGCCGCGACCAGCGAGGCAGCCGGACATCATTACATCCGCAGCGTCGAAAAGACGGTGAAGAACGCTGAAACGGGCGTAAGCGAGCGTCGAACCGTTGAACGAACGCTTCGTAAGATGTGGTGGAGGTCGGCGGAAGGCGTGATGCTGGAGTTGCGATTTGCGAACCGTGTGATGACGGTCGGCGCCGGCAACAGCATTGTAATCGGACCGGCTGAAAATCTTGTTCCTGTGCTCGAACAGGTGAAGCAGGCCGTGAGCAACGGTGAACTCGACGCTGCTATGCAGGCTGTTGCGGATAGTCGCAAGCGTGCTCGGAAGTCCGGCAAGCCTGTCGGTGATGCTGGTCTACCGGTTGCGACGGTGACGAAGGCCGCGACGAAGGCGGCGAAGTGATGGGCATGATGGCCGACTCCGAGAAAATTGGAGTCGGCCAATTTTTATGATGGAGGCGGACATGGCGAGACAGGAATTTAGGGATTTTAGCGGCAGGTGCGTCGGGTGGATCGAAACGTTTGCGGGCCGGCTCGAAGCACGCGATTACGCTGGCCGGCTGAAAGGCTGGTTCGACGTGCGGGCGAACGAGACGCGAGACTACTCGGGCAGGATGGTCGGACGTGGCAACATGTTGGCGGCACTTATATTTTCACCGTGATTGACGGTGGATTACAGCGGCAAATGTTTGCTCGGCAAACTTTAACGGATACCGGCACGCTGGGCATGGCCGCATTACCTGCATCGTGTTGGAGCGTGTGGCAGGGTCGGCAATGGCGATGAAACATTGGATGCGACGCTGGTAGCGATTGGGCATGGGGCGAATGGGCGGAGACGACAGGAGCAAATATGACGCCGGTTGGTAATGATCATGGCCTTGCAAATGACCATTGATCACGCTATAGGCAGCGTTCGAACCGCACCGATGCTGTTCAATCCTTTTTACGTTCCTCCCTAAACTGGGTCGCTTGTCTGCGGCCCATTTTTTTTTGCAAAATATTTCCATTTTATGCAACGCCCCACAATTAACAGCCCTTTTTGACAGCATAAAACGAACATGATTGTCAAAGGCTACGCATAAACACTGATGCGGCATATTGGCCGAAAGACATATTTTTGCCCCATTTGCGAACCCGGCGCGCCGAAGCCTATTCCGGAAACTGACGGCCCAATATATAATCATTGGCATCATATCGAGGGTGAAGACCAAGGCGACCATTCTTGTTATCGATGACGACAATTTTATGCGTAAAGCCATTCGGCTTATGATCGAGGAACACGGCCACAGCGTTATTGAAGCCGAAACTGGACTAAAAGGTGAGCAAGCACTTGAGTTTTCAAATGTTGATATTATTTTCACTGATATCTTTATGCCGGAGCAAGATGGAATTCAAACCATCATCAACATAAAGAAAATTATGCCCGATATTCCAATTGTGGCTATTACATCTGCTCACTCCGAAAGCATGACATGCCACCTAAAGCAAGCGAAACTTCTTGGGGCATCGATAGCATATAGCAAGCCCATTACAGCCGAGAATATTCATCACGCATTATTCACGCTTCTATCATAAGAACTAAGGGCTATCATTTGAAGTGCTGGGGTGCCAAATGACTGCTATTAGTTTTATTTCTTTATTAGACCCAATATACGATGAGGCAATAGCACTTGCGCTCAATTCAAAAGAATATTTTTCATATTATGACAATATGGATAAAGATTTCTTATCATATATGACACGAATGCAAATGATTGATGAGATGAGAATTTTGACCATCCGGCTTACTGAAATAGTTTCGTGGGCGTTTGCCATAAGAGCACTCCACAACAATGAAATTGATGCTGAAGAAATTGACAAAAAATACAGAATTTCTAAGGACGAATATCTGCTACAGCCTTATGCAAAACAAATTCCGCTTCCAAAAGAGATGATTGAACTATTGACAAAAAGCCACGCTCTCTATGTTAGAACGTCGAGGATAATTGATGATACCGTTAAGCATTTACAATTTAAAGATCGCTGCTACGGAATAACATAGCGCGCTTAAAACATTCGTTAATGTGTAGGCATAAAGTTTTTTTAAAAATTTTGTTAGATATATTTCGTCAAAAACAATGCACGCCACCATATCATCAATAGTAAACATTAAGTATCCTATTTGCCTCATTAACAACCTCGTCATCATTTCGATTTGAATAGTTATCAAATAGCATCCTCGCAATGTCTATAAACTTATCCACCAAATCAGCATCAAAATGACCGCCTTTTGCTGAAATTAAATAAATCATTGTATCTTCAAACGACTTCCCTTTTTTATACGGCCTTTCACTTGTTATAGCATCAAAAACATCAACTATCGCAAACATCCTCGCAATTATTGGAATTTCGTCACCGGATATTTTGTGCGGGTATCCCTTACCATCATATCGCTCATGGTGATACTTGATAATATCTATGCCGCTTTCAACCCAATCAGAATTCACCATAATTTTTTCACCGAGAGAAACATGGCCTTTAATAACTTCAAATTCTTCGTTCGTTAATTTTCCGGGCTTCTGCAAAACAGCATCCGGTATTCCAATTTTGCCAATATCATGCAACAACGCGCCACTAATAAGTTCGTTCATTTGATGCTCTTGTAGCCGCATAATTTCTCCAAAATAATATGAATAAATCATAACTCGCAAATTGTGATGAAATGTATCATTATCCCTTAATGCAATTGTATTGCCCAACAATAAAAGCGTTTTAACATTAGCCTTAACCAAAGTTCTACTAACTTTTACCGAAACATAATATTGGACAAAAGATACTAAAATTGCAATAAGCGAGGTTATCCCGACCACAACAATTGTGTTGTCAATGAAATCAGAAATTACTTTGTCCGAAACGTGAAGAAAGCCGTATAAATTATAATGTGTATGCCCATTAACAACCGCTGATTTTGAACAAAAGTAATTGCTTTTACCGTATGAGATGATTGGCAATAAAGAAACAGAACACTCGATTGCAGATCGTTTGGAGAAAATATTTTTATCATAATCACTCAATTCAGTTTCAACAATCCGCTGATCAAACTCGTCAGTCAGCAAAATATATACAAAATTTGCGTCGCTTGATGGAGCGGCTTTCTTATATGAAATATAATCATAAACAGTTTCTAAAATCACCGCATTTTGAGAAGCGGGCGTTATCTTCGAAAAGATGCGCTGACCAAACTCACTAACTTGCCGATCTACTATTCTATCATATCTTGCTTTCGAAAATTTATATGATACAACTAACGCAATCGGCATGATCAATATTGATGAAACTATTGCAACAACAATTGCGCGATACATAAATTTGATGCGCGCTTTCGACATGCTTATACCCTGCGATCCCGACACGGCATACCTCCAACAAAACCAAATATTTAAACAGGCTTCCGCATGTGATCTCGTATGGAACTTATCGCAATTTCAATTTTGCTTATAATATCATCCATTGAAGCCGAAACATCTGTTAACTTCCATGATACTTTAACAAGTTCTGCATTTTGTTTTGCCGTGCTTTGAGCAGCATCACGTGAAAATGTCCCAAATCCGCTAACAGTTTCTATTGCCGCATTCATTTCTTGTTCTAATGTGCGAACGGTATGTTCAGTTTCTTTGGCTCTTCGCTGTTTCACGTGGGTAGCTTGAGTTCTAGCTTTCCGGCGACGAGGTAGATTATCGCGGCCAGGTTGCGGGTAGAGCGGTATCCCCGTGCCTTGGCCTTGGCTGCCTGGACCAAGCTGTTGATGCC